>MNCR01000101.1 GCA_001914535.1 Candidatus Rokubacteria bacterium 13_2_20CM_69_15_1 | reverse complement strand
CTGCTTACAAGGCAGTTGCTCTGCCACTGAGCTACGCCAGCACAGACAAAACTTCACTTTAATTACGAAGTCCCGTTGAGTCAAGGACTTTCGGCCTTTAACCGTCGCTGCCGAGCCACCTCGTAGCAGAGGACGGCTGCCGCGGCGGCCACGTTAAGCGAACCGATCATCCCCGCCATCGGGATCGTGAGCAGGACGTCGCAGGTGCGCGCCACCAGGGGTCTGAGACCCTCCCCCTCACTGCCGAGCACAAGACACACGGGGCCGCTCAAATCCGCCGCCCAGGGCGAGACCCCATGGGAAACATCGCTCCCATAGATCCAAACTCCTGATTTCTTAATAGCTTCCAGTGCGACGACGAGATTCGTCTCGCGAGCGACCGGGATGTACTCGAGGGCCCCCATCGCCACCCGGGCCGTCGCCCCGGTGAGGCCGACCTGGTGGTGCTTGGCGACGATCACCCCGTGGGCCCCGAAGACCTCGGCCGTTCTCAGGATCGCCCCGAAGTTCCGGGGGTCCTGGACATGGTCGAGCGCGAGGAAGAAGGGCGTCTCGCCGCGCTCAGCCGGAATCCCGACGAGCGTGGCAAGCTCGGCGTACTCCCCTGACGCGACGCGCGCCACGACGCCCTGGTGGCGGTCCGTACCCGCGATCGCCGCGAGCTGCTCGCGCGTGCGGTAGGAGACCTTGACTCCGCCGCGCCGCGCGAGCGCCACGATTTCGGCGAGCGGACCACGCGCACCGGCGAGCACCGCGATCTCGTCGACGCGCCGCCCGCCGCCGCGGAGCAGCTCGAGGACCGGGTTCCGCCCCCAGACGCGATCCTCCGTCACGCGCCCTTCCGCGCGACGCGCGGCCCACTCGGCGTGTCTTCGACGCTCCAGCCGAGACGCTGGATCTCGTCGCGGAGCTGGTCGGCGCGCCTCCAGTCGCGCCGTGCGCGCGCCTGCCCTCGGTCCTCCACGAGCCTCAGCACGTCCGCGGGCGTGCCGCCGACTTCCGCCGCGCGCTGGAGGAGCCCGAGGACCTGCCCCAGCGTGACCAGCTCGGAGACGCCGCCGGCGAAGTGCTCACGCGCGCGTTCGTCCGCCGACGTTCGGTCGCGGGCCTCGGACAGCACGCGGGCGAGATCGAAGAGCACACCGAGGGCCTGCGGTGTGTTGAAGTCGTCATCCATGGCGGCCTCGAACCGCGCACGGAAGTCTTGCAGATCCTCGGGCACCGCCGCGGATGCCGACGGGTCGCGGGAAAGCGCGTGGGCGTCGTGGACGAGACGGGTGAGGCGCTCGAGGGCACGCGCGCTGTCCCGCACGCGCTCCTCCGCGAAGTCGACCGGGTGCCGGTAGTGAGTGCCGAGTACGAAGAGCCGGAAGGCGTCGGGGGCGTGGCGCTTGACGAACTCTCGGATCGTGAGGACGTTGCCCAGCGATTTTGACATCTTCTCGGCGCCGAAGTTGACCATCCCGTTGTGGAGCCAGTAGCGCGCGAGCGGGCGTCCGGTGTCGGCTTCGGACTGGGCGATCTCGCATTCGTGGTGGGGGAAGATCAAGTCCTCGCCACCGCCGTGGACGTCGAAGGATTCCCCGAGATACTTCGTCGCCATCGCAGAGCACTCAACGTGCCAGCCGGGCCGGCCGGGTCCCCACGGGCTCGGCCAAGCCGGCTCGCCGGGCTTCGCAGACTTCCAGAGGGCGAAGTCGCGCGGATCCCGCTTGCGCTCGTCGACCTCGACCCGTGCGCCCGCGAGCAACTCGTCGAGGTTTTTGCCGCTGAGGCGGCCATAGGCCCGGAAGCGCCGGATCTCGAAATACACATCGCCGTTCACCGTGTAGGCGAACCCCTTGGCGACGAGGCGCTCGATCAGAGCGATCATCTCCGGGATGTGCTCGGTGGCCTTGGGCTCGACATCGGCCGGTGCGACGCCGATCGCCGCCATGTCCTCGCGAAAGGCTTGGATGTAGCGCTCGGAGAGCTCCGCGGCCGGCACGCCTTCGGCGTTCGCCCGCCGGATGATCCTGTCGTCGACGTCGGTGAAGTTCCTGACGAAGGTGACCCGGTAGCCCTTGAAGCGGAGGTACCGCTGGATAACGTCGAACACCATCGCGCTACGCGCGTGGCCCACGTGCGAGAGGTCGTACACGGTCACGCCGCACACGTAGATGCGCACGTGGCCGGGAGAGCGGGGAGTGAACTCCTCCTTGCTCCGCGTCATCGTGTTGTAGACCTTCACGCTCACGCGGCGACCTCCACGCTCGCGACGGCCATGGCGGCGATGCCCTCGCGCCGTCCCAGGAGCCCGAGGCCCTCGGGGCTCTTGGCCTTCACGCTCACGCGATCCACGGCGAGCCCGAGGGTCTCGGCAAGCCGCTTGGCCATCTCATCGAGGTGCGGTGCGAGCCGTGGCGCCTCGGCCAGCACCGTTGCGTCCACGTTGACGAGCCGCCCGCCGCGCGACGTGACGAGGTCGACGACGTGGCGGAGGAGCGTCAGGCTCGAGACCCCGCGATAACGGGGGTCGCTATCGGGAAAGTGGCGCCCGAGGTCGCCGAGCGTGAGCGCTCCCAGGAGGGCCTCGGCGATCGCGTGCGCCAGCACGTCGGCGTCGGAATGCCCGCCGAGGCCCCGAGCGCTCGGCACCGTCACGCCGCCCAGGACGAGGGGACGGCCCTCCACCAGCGGATGGAGGTCGAAGCCGAGGCCGACGCGGGTCACCGACCGGCCAGGAAGCGCGCCCGGCGGAGATCCTCGGGCGTGGTGATCTTGACGTTCTCCGCGAGCCCGCGCACAACCCGTACAGGGTGGCCGAGGCGCTCGACGAGCATCGCGTCGTCGGTGCCGACGACGCCGTCGCGCCGCGCCTTCTCGTGCGCCTCGCGCAAGAGGTCGGCGCGGAACGCCTGTGGGGTTTGCACCGCCCAGAGCTCCGAGCGATCGAGCGTCGCCTCCACCCGCTCGGCGCGCACCCGCTTGACCGTCTCGGTCAGCGGCAGGGCGCAGATCGCCGCGCCCTCCGCGGCGGCGGCGCGCACGACCGTGTCGACGAGGCGCCGCGTGATCATCGGGCGGACCGCGTCGTGCACGACGATGATCTCGACGTCCTCGGGCGCGGCCTGCAGCGCGAGCCACACGGAGTCCTGGCGCGTCCGCCCGCCGGCGACGACGGTGAGGGGCGTGTGCGTCACCACGCGCCCGAGGATCCGCCCCGCGCGGGTGACCCAGGGCTCGGGCGCGGCGACGACGACGGCGCGTACCGCTGGGTGGCGCGCGAAGTGTTGCACAGTCGCGGCCAGGATCGGCATCGTCCCCAGACGCAGGAACTGCTTGGGCGTTCGGGCGCCGAAGCGGGAGCCCACACCGCCCGCGGGGATGACCACGGCCACCTCAGGCATCGGCGCGCTCCCGGGCCTCGACGGCCGACGGCGCGTCGTCACGCGTGCGGGTGAAGACCATCCGGCCTGCCGGCGTCTGCAATACGCTCGTCACGACCACGTCGACTGCCTGACCGATGGAGCGCTTGCCTTGCTCGATGACGATCATCGTCCCGTCGTCGAGATATGCGACGCCCTGGCCCGGCTCCTTCCCCTCGCGCAGGACCTGGACGGTCAGCGCCTCGCCGGGAAGCACGGCCGACCTCACCGCGCTCGCCAGCTCGTTGACGTTCAGCACGGCCACGCCGGCGAGCTCCGCCAGCTTGTTCAGGCTGTAGTCGTTCGTGACAACCTTTCCCCCCCGCCTCCGCGCGAGCTCGAGGAGCTGACGATCCACCTCGTCGACGCCGGCGATCTCGACCTCTGCGATCTCGAGCCTGACGCCGGGCAGCCGCTGGAGCCGTGCGAGCACCTCGAACCCCCGCTTGCCCCGGTTGCGCTTCCGCGCATCGGACGAGTCGGCGATCCGCTGGAGCTCGCGCAACACGAAGCCGGGCACGACCAGGGTGCCATCGAGGAACCCACTCCCACAAATGTCGGCGATCCGGCCGTCGATGATCGCCGAGGTGTCGAGGATCTTGTCGAGCCCGCGGCCGCGCCCCGCGACAGGGAAGAGGCGCGCCGAAATCGCCGACAGATCGGCGAGCCGCCCGAGCGCCATGGCAGCGCCGGTGTAGGCACCGAGCACGACCGCCAGGGCGACGACGGCGGCCTGGCCGCGCTCTATCAGCGCGGCCGCGACGAGGCCCAGGACCAGCCCGGTCCCGACGCCAGCGAGTCCACCGGCGAGGCCCCAGAACAGTCGCTCGATCGGGAGCGACGCCGCGAGGGCCTCGCCGAGGACCGCGACGACGCCGGCGAGGGCGCCGAGGGCGCCGCCGGCCGCGGCCGGCGCCTCCAGCGCGCGCGCCGACGTCACGCCGGCGGCGGCCGAGACGACGAGCACGCAAAGCCGGGCGACGATCCGGGTCACGAGGGGTGATCCGCCATGCGCTCAGCCGAGGAGCGCCTCGAGCGCTTCGTTGACGGTGGCCACGCCACGGACGTCCAGGGGAAATTTCTCACCAGCGACGACGCTGCTCTTCGGAACGACCGAGCGCCGGAAGCCGAGCGCGGCCGCTTCCTTCAACCTGATGTCGAGCCCCGTCACCGCGCGCACCTCGCCCGTGAGCCCGACCTCGCCCAGCACGACGACGTCGCCCGGCACCGGCCGGTCGAGGTAGCTCGAGGCGGCTGCCAGGACGACGCCGAGATCGGCCGCCGGCTCCGTCACCCGTCCCCCGCCGGCGACGTTGACGAACACGTCCTGGCTCGCGAGCGGCATGCCGCCTCGCTTCTCGAGCACCGCGAGCAGCAGGCAGACCCGGTTGTAGTCGGCGCCGAGGACCGTCCGCCGGGGCGTGCCGAAGGACGCGCCCGTGACGAGTGCCTGGAGCTCGAGCAGCAACGGGCGGGTGCCTTCGAGGCTCGAGACGATGACCGAGCCCGGCACGTCCACGGGCCGCTCGGCCAGGAAGAACCCCGAGGGGTTCGTCACCTCCACCAGCCCCCGCTCACCCATCTGGAACACGCCGATCTCGTTGGTGGAGCCGAAGCGGTTCTTCACCGCCCGGAGCACGCGGTAGGCGTGGTGGCTCTCGCCTTCGAAGTAGAGGACGGTGTCCACGAGGTGCTCGAGGACGCGCGGCCCCGCGAGTGCCCCCTCCTTCGTCACGTGGCCGACGAGGAACGTGGCGATGGAGCGCCCCTTGGCGAGCAGGCCGAGCCGGGCACCGCACTCGCGTACCTGAGCGACGCTGCCCGGTGCGGACTCGAGTTCGGGGAGGAAGACGGTCTGGATCGAGTCGACGACGAGCGCACGGGGCTTCACGTCGTCGAGCTGGGCCTCCACCGCGGCGAGGTCGGTCTCCGTCCAGAGGAGCAGACCGTCCGCCGCGATCCCGAGCCGGTCGGCGCGCATCTTGACCTGCGCCGCCGATTCCTCCGCCGACACGTACAGGACCGGCGGCGTCGCCTGCGCGAGCGCCCGCGCCGCCTGAAGCAGCAAGGTGCTTTTCCCGATTCCCGGATCTCCACCGATCAGGACGAGCGAGCCGCGGACGACGCCGCCGCCGAGGACACGGTCGAGTTCCCCGATACCGGTGCGGACGCGATCGTGCTCCTCCATCGCGATGTCACGTAGCGGCCGGGGCCGCCCTTGGCCGGCCCGCGCCCGCCGGGCGCCCCCCGCCGGAGCCGCACGTTCTTCCACGAGCTGGACGTAGCCCGAGCCGGCCCGGAGGCAGTCGGGGCAGGTACCGGGCTTCGGGCTCGCCCACCCGCACTGCTGGCAGCGGTAGACGCTAGCGTCGCGCGCCGTCATCCTTCGATTCTGCGCCCTTCTCGCCCAGGCTCCGGATGAGCGACCGCAGCAAGAAGGACCGTTGGGTGCCCTCGAGGATGGCCACGAGCCGCTCGTAGATCGTCGGGTCCGCGATGAGCGCGCCGAGCGTCCCCTCGCCGCCTTTGACCTTCTCGCTGATCTCCTTGAGGTTCGTCACCGCGACCCGCAGGTTTTCCACGGTCGTGCGCAGACTGCCATCGTCCGACTCGGCGACGAGGGAGCCCAGCGCGCCGCGCCCGCCGACGACCCGGTCGGACACCTCGCGGAAGTTCCGCGTGACGATCCGAAGGTCGTCCAGCGTCTCCTTGTATTTCGCGTCGAAGAGGAGCGCCGGGAGCACGCCCTGCTCACCGCCCGGCCGGTCGATCAGACGCCCCAACCGGTCCATCGCCGCGACGAATCGCTGCGCGGCTTCGGTGCCACTGGACGAAAGGAGCACGCCGGCGGGGCTCTGGCCCTCGGCGACACGATCGAGGAGCTTCTGCATGGTCGTGATCGTCTCGTTGACGCGCTTGAGCGCCACCGGCTCCTCGTACACGAGGGCGTGCGCCCAGCCGCGGCCGTGCTCGACTTGATCGACAACGCGGTTGATCTTGTTGACCGTGGCCGACACATCGTCGACGAGCTTCGACCGGTTCATGTCCTCGGCCGTCTTGCGGAGCGCCGCGACGAGCGCCCAGGCATCGCTCGCCGTGTCGGCACCCTGGGTCAGCACGCGCGCGAGGTCGGTCGGATCGCGCGCGGCGAGCACGTCGCCCGGCTTGAGCGCCGGCGCCGCGGCGGTACCCACCGTGACCTCGACCACCTTGTCGCCGAGCAACCCCTGCGTCTCGATGCGCGCGATCGAGTCCCGACGGATGCGGTCGGCGTAGCGGCGGGCGATGGTGAGGTCGACCCGCACCTTGCCGCCGGGCTCGCCCGGCAGGCGCACGTCCGTGACGCGGCCGATCTGCACGCCGGCGAGCCGAACCGTCGCGCCCTCGGTGAGGCCGGCGACCTCGGTGAAGTCGGCGTGAATGGTGTAGTGCGCCTCGAAGAGACGCGCGCGCGCGCCGAGGGCGTACACCATGACGAGGAAGGCGGCGAGGGCGACGAGGACGAACACTCCCACGCGGAACTTCACCGCGAGCTCGCGTCGCTCTTCGTTCATAGACTCACCTCGCCTTCGGCTGCGGCTCGCACTGCCGTGTTCATAGACTCACCTCGCCTTCGGCTGCGGCTCGCACTGCCGTGTTCATAGACTCACCTCGCGTCGCCGGCCAGGAAGGCCTGGACGGCGCTGTCGGTCGTCTCGAGCACCGCGTCGACCGAACCGATTGTCGCGAACCGTCCGTCGATCAGCACCGCCACGCGATCGGCGACCGTCTTGGCAAGCTCGAGGTCGTGGGTGACCACGATGGCGGTGTCGCACACGCCGCCGCGCAGCTCCCGGATCAGCTCGCCGACGAGCTTGGAGTTCGTCGGGTCGAGCCCACCGGTCGGCTCGTCGAACAGAAGCACCTCCGGGTCGACGGACAGCGCACGAGCGATGCCGACGCGCTTTCTCATCCCGCCCGACAGCTCCGCCGGCAGGAGTTCGAGGGCCTCGCTGCCGAGCCCCACGAGGGAGAGGTTGCGCACGACCCGCTGCCGGATCTCGGGCTCCGGCAGGCTTGTGTGCTCTCTCAACGGGTACGCGACGTTCTCGTATACGGAGAGCGAGTCGAAGAGCGCCGCGCCCTGGAACACGAAGCCCATCCGGCGCCGGACCGTCAAGAGCTCCTCCTCGGAGAGGAGTTCGATGGCACGGCCAAAGACGCGGATCTGGCCCGCGTCGGGACGCACGAGGCCGGCGACCAGCCGAAGCAGGACCGTCTTGCCCGAGCCGCTGCCGCCCATCACGACGAGCGTCTCGCCCTTGCCGAGCGCGAACGAGACGCCGCGGAGTACCTCGACCAGGTCGAAGTTCTTCCGCACGTCGATGGTCTCGACGATCGCCTGCGCCACGGCGCCTCAGTAGAAGAGCGTGAGGAACAGCTTGGTGAGGAAGAAGTCGGACACGATGACGCCCATCGTCACGTGGACCACGGTCGCCGTCGTCGCTCGCCCCAGCCCCTCGGTGCCACCCTCGGTCGAGAGCCCGTTGTAGCAGCCGATCAGCGTCACGACCCCGCCGAAGAAGACCGACTTGCCGATGCCCGTCAGGAAGTCCTTCGGCACCACCCAGTACGTGGTCGTGTTCCAGTAGGCGTACATGTCCGCACCGCGCTCGACGAACATGATCACCATGCCGCCCACGATGCCGATGACGTCGGTGAGAACGGTGAGCAGCGGGAAGACGACGAGGGACGCGAGCACCCGCGGGACCACGAGGCGCTTGATGTAATTGACGCCGAGCGTCCGGAGCGCGTCGATCTGCTCCGTGACCTTCATCGAGCCGAGCTCCGCGGTGATCCCCGAGGCGACCCTACCACCGACGAGGATCGCGGTCAGCACCGGGCCGAGCTCCCTGAGGATCGCGAGGGCCGCGACCGGGCCCACGTAGGTCTCGGCGCCGAAGCGGGCCATGTTCACCGCGCTCTGGATCGTGAACACCATCCCCGTGAAGATCGCCGCGATGAGCGCGACGCCGAGCGACTGCACGCCCATCGACTCGACCTCGCGGAGGACGAGCCGGAAGTACTTGGGCGGGAGCCCCAGACTCCGTATCACGCGACCGGTGAGGAGGCCGAGCCCGCCGTACCAGACGACCGTGCGCCTCAGGGAGAGTTCCACCCATCACTCCGTCGCGAAGCTCTCGACCAGCTGTCCGAACGCCTCCCGCCAGCTCTCGAAGGACGCCGACGGCGCGACCAAGGCGAAGTCGTACACGCACCGCCCGTCTTTCATCACGTACGTCTCGACCCGCGTCAGCTCGTCGCCGGCGACGAGGCGGCTGTCGAGCACGGCGTGGGCGGCGCGTCGCCCGTTGACCGACACGGCTCCCGACTCGACCATGGCACGGCTCCTGAACCCCATCAAGAGATGCCGGGACAGCACGTCCAGATCCGACGCCGGTGCTCCGTCTCCGCACGTCGCGTTCGCCAGCATCGCCGCCCTCGCCTCGCGATGCCTGAGCTCGAGGTCCGCCCGGCTCGACTCGACCACCGTCCACTCGCTCCCCGGGAGTCCGACGCGGTAGCCCTTGGGAGAGTAGAAGACGCCACTCTCGATCCGCTTGCCGGCACACCCCACGGCCATGACGACGGCCGTGAAGGCAAGCGCCACGACAGCACGCGCTCCCACCGTCCCCTAGTGGTCCGGCCTGGTGCGCTCCGCGTGCCGCCGCGCGAGCTCCTCGACGACCTCGCGGAACGGGATCGACCGCGCGCCCAGCAGGACCAGCGTGTGGAACCAGAGATCGGCCACCTCCTCGATCACGCGTCGGTTACCCTCGCCGCCGAGCGCGGCCGTGACGACCTCCGTCGCCTCCTCCCCAATCTTGCGGCAGATCGCCGCCTCGCCCGACGCGAGGAGCCCGGCGACGTACGAACCCGGCCGTGGGCTTGCCTTCCGCGCCCCGATCGTCTGCTCGAGCCGCTCGAGCATGTTCGCGGGCGGCGGACCCGCCCCGGGCGGTCCTCCACCTGCCTCGAGCGCCGTGAAGAAGCACGTGCGTTGGCCCGTGTGACACGCGACGCCCTCCTGGTGGACCTGCACGAGAAGCACATCTGCGTCGCAGTCGGCGTATACCGTCTGGACGTGCTGCGTGTGACCGGAGGTTTCGCCCTTGCGCCATGGGGCGCCGCGCGAGCGCGACCAGAAGTGAGTCACACCGCTCGCGAGGGTCTTCTCCACGGCCGGCCGGTCCATCCAGGCCACCATGAGGAGCTCGCCCGTATCCCCCTCCTGGACCACCGCGGCGATCAGGCCCTGCGCGTCGAACTTGAGCTCGTCAACCGTCATGGCTCGGATCGCACCTCGACGCCGCGTTCCCTGAGGTACGCCTTGGCTTCCGCGATCGTGTGAACACCGAAGTGGAAGATGGACGCGGCCAGCACCGCGTCGGCGCGCCCGTGGACGAGTCCCCCGTAGAGGTGCTCGAGCGAGCCGGCGCCGCCGGACGCGATCACCGGGACCGAGACCGCTTCGGCGACGGCACGCGTGAGCTCGAGATCATAGCCGTCCTTGGTGCCGTCACGGTCCATGCTCGTGAGCAGGATCTCGCCCGCGCCGAGCTCGACGACCTCGCGCGCCCACTCGACCGCGTCGCGGCCTGCGGGACGCCGGCCGCCGTACGTGTAGACACCCCAGCGCTGCCGCGTCCCCGCGCCCTCCCGCCGCGCGTCGATGGCGACCACGATGCATTGGCTGCCGAAGCGCTCGGCCGCCTCGCGGACGAGCCCGGGCCGCTCGAGTACCGCCGTGTTCAGCGAGACCTTGTCGGCACCCGCCCGCAGGAGCCGCCGCATGTCGTCAATGGAGCGGATGCCGCCGCCGACGGTCAGCGGCATGTAGATGCCCTCGGCCGTGCGCCGCGCGACCTCGAGCATGATCTCGCGGGCCTCGTGCGAGGCCGTGATGTCGAGGAAGACGAGCTCGTCGGCGCCCTGCGCGTCATACGCGAGCGCGGCTTCGACCGGGTCGCCCGCGTCGCGCAGGTCCACGAAGCGCACGCCCTTGACGACGCGACCGTCCTTGACGTCGAGACACGGGATGACCCGCTTCGCGAGCATTATTGTCGCGGCGGCAGCGGGCCCGCCGCGGACCGGAGGTGGCCCTCCGCAGTGGCATGGGCCAGCTGTCGCACGGCCTCGGCGAGGTCGATCGCGCCGGTATAGAGGGCAGCCCCGACCACGCAGCCTTCCACGCCAGGCACCTCGGCGAGCCGCCCCAAGTCGTCGAGGCTCGCCACACCGCCGGACGCGAGGACGGGCAGGGCGACCGCGCGGGCCAGTGTCGCGGTGACGTCCACGTTCGGCCCGACTCCGGTGCCGTCGCGGGTCACGTCGGTGTAGAGAAGCGCGGCCGCCGCCGCATCCCGGGCTCGCCTGCCTACGTCGATCACGGTCTCGGTCAGAGTCTCGGTCCAGCCACGGACGGCGACGCGCGAGCCCCGACCGTCCACGGCGACGATCACCTGCGCGGCCCAGGTCCGGCAGACCTCACGGAGGAACCCTGGATCGAGCGCGGCGCGCGTCCCCACGACGGCCCAGCGCGCGCCGGTCTCGAGCGCCCGCCCGACGGCCTCGAGATCGCGCAGGCCGCCCCCCACTTGCACGGGGAGGGGGGAGACCGCCGCCACGATCCGGTGGACGAGCGCGGTCTGGCGCGGCTCGCCAGCGAACGCCCCGTCGAGGTCCACGACGTGGAGCCGCTGGGCGCCGAGCTTCTTCCAGCGCACGGCCATCGCGACCGGGTCCTCGGAGAAGACGGTCTCCTGGTCGAGCCGGCCCTGATGGAGCCGCACGCACCGCCCGTCGCGGAGGTCGACGGCGGGAATGACGATCACCGGGCGCCGCCCTTCACAACCGCCGCGAAGTTCTCGAGCAGCCGGAGCCCCCAGCGCTGGCTCTTCTCCGGGTGGAACTGGGTCGCGTAGATCTGCCCGCACTCGATCGCGGCGGCGAATTCGGTCCCGTACTCGCACCAGGCAGCGCGAAGGATCGGGCGACCCGGGGCCCCGTGCGCCTGTCCCTGGCCACCCTCGGCCTGCACCGAGCTCGCGGCCCTCGTGACAACAGGGTAGTAGGAGTGGACGAAGTAGAAGTAGGCGCCCGCGGGGATACCCTCGAAGAGGCGCAGATCGCCGTCGTGGCGGACACGGTTCCAGCCCATGTGCGGAACTTTTCGGCCCGACGGGAACCTCCGCACCACGCCCGGGATCACGTCGAGGCCGCGCCCCTCGCCGAACTCTTCGCTCGTCGAGAACAGGAGCTGGTAGCCCAGGCAGATGCCGAGGAACGGCCGGCTTCCGTCGAGCGCTCGCCGGAGTGCTGGGAGGAGCCCGAGGCGCTCGAGGTTCGCCATTGCGTCGTGAAACGCCCCGTCGCCGGGGAGCACGACGGCGTCCGCCTCGTCCACCGCGCGTGGCTGCTGGGTCACGACCGCGGGGATACCGACGCGGCCGAATGCCTTCTCGACAGAGCCGAGGTTACCCCGACCATAGTCGACGACGGCGATCATCGGTTCACAGAGCGCCCTTCGTGGACGGCAGGATCCCGGCGATGCGCGGGTTCAGCCGCGTGGCGTCGGCGAGCGCACGGCCGACGGCTTTGAACACCGCCTCCGTGATGTGGTGCAGGTTGTGGCCGTAGTGCATGGTCACATGCAGTGTGAGCTCGGCGTTGAAGGCGAAGGCGCGGAAGAACTCCTGGAGGAGGTCGAGGTCGAAGTTCGACACGCGCGTCCGCGCCACAGGCACGCCGAAGACGAGGAACGGCCGGCCCGACAGGTCCACGGACGCCGAGACGAGCGTCTCGTCCATCGGGACGAAGGCGGTCCCGTAGCGGACGATGCCCTTCTTGTCGCCGAGCGCCAGCCGCAGCGCCTGCCCGAGGACGATGCCGACGTCCTCGACCGTATGGTGCTGGTCCACGTCGACATCGCCCTGGGCCTCGACGGCGAAGTCCATCAGGCCGTGCTTGGCCCAGGCCTCGAGCATGTGGCTGAAGAATGGAATTGGCGTCTGCACCTTCGAGGCACCGGTGCCGTCGAGGTTGAGCTGGAGCGAGATCTCCGTCTCCTTGGTCTTGCGTTCCACCCGCGCCTGCCGTGCCGTGGTCTCCGCGCTCATTCGCTCCTCCCTGGGTCGGTCGCAAGCCGAAGCTCGGCGGCGAGCCCGTGGCCGGCAAGCCCCTCGATTCGCGTGAGCGTCCTGAGGTGAGGCGCGGCAACGACAAGCCCGCGCCGCGAGTACTCGATGACGCTCGAGCGCTTGACGAAATCCTCCGTGCCGAGTGGCGACGCGAAGCGCGCCGTGCCCGCGGTCGGGAGAACGTGGCTGGGGCCCGCGACGTAGTCGCCGACCACCTCCGGAGTGTGGCCGCCCACGAAGACCGCCCCCGCGTGGCGGACGCGCGGCAGGAGGGCCGCGGGAACGTTCACCATGAGCTCGAGGTGCTCCGGCGCCAGACGGTTGGCGAGCTCGACCGCGTCGTCGAGGGACGCCACGCGGATCAGCGCGCCGTTGGCCTCCAGCGCCCGCGCCGCGATCTCACGGCGCGGCAGCGTGGCGAGCTGGCGCTCGAGCGCCGCGGCGACGCCCGACACCAAACCGGCCGAGTCCGTGATGCAGAGCGCGCGGGCCATCGGGTCGTGCTCCGCCTGCGCGAGCATGTCGCCCGCCACCCACGTGGGATCGGCATCGGCATCGCCCACCACGACAACCTCACTCGGTCCCGCCACCATGTCGATGCCGACCTCGCCGAAAACGCGCGCCTTCGCCAGCGCGACGTAGATGTTCCCGGGGCCGACGATCTTGTCGACACGCCGGATCGTCGCCGTGCCGTACGCGAGCGCCGCCACTGCCTGGGCACCGCCGAGTCGGTAGCCCTCGGTGACGCCGGCGAGGCGGGCGGCGCCGAGCACGGCCCGGTCGACGCGGCCGCCGGGGCCCGGCGGAGTGACGAGCACGATGTCGCGGACGCCGGCGACGCGCG
>MNCR01000048.1 GCA_001914535.1 Candidatus Rokubacteria bacterium 13_2_20CM_69_15_1 | reverse complement strand
CGTGGTATCTGACCAACTGCCTCGCCGGAGAACTCGTCGGCCTCGAAGAGGTCGACGAGAACCGCTGGACGGTACGCAATGCCAAGGCGCGCGGCCCGCGCCAGTTTGGACCGCTCGTGCGGAGCGATGGCGCAATCTCATCCCGACGCCGACGCCGAACTCGTTGAGAGCGACGTGTGGGAACAACGCAGGCAACACGGCCACCCGAAGCCTCTTGCCTCCGTCTCGGCAGCCGTAGTAGCTTCGCCGCGCGAATGAAACGCCCTGGCTCGTGTTCCTCGGCATCCTGCTCGTGCTCTTCTCCGCGATCGCCTGGCGGATCAGCCGCACGATCAAAGGATAAGCTCATGAGTGAGACGGCCCGGGTCGTCGTCATCGGAGGCGGCATCTGGGGATGCTCCATCGCCTACCATCTGGCCCGCGCCGGCGTCGCCGACGTGGTCGTGCTCGAGCGCGGAGAGCTGGCCTCGGGAAACACGTCGCAGGCCGCCGGGCTGGTCGGCCAGCTCCGCGCCTCCGAGCTCATGGCGCGCTCCATCATGGCCGTGGTTGACCGGCTCAGCAGATGGCAGGCCGAGCACGGGGAGGACCCGGGGTTCCGGCAGGTCGGGAGCGTGAAGCTCGCGCTGACGGACGCGCGCGTGCGCGAGCTCGAGGCCCAGGTGGCTCAAGCGCGCCGCTGGGGGCTCGCGGTGGAGCTGATCGCGCCGCGCGAGGCGCAGATGCGGGTGCCGCTGCTGGAGACGAAAGGGGTGAAGGCGTGCGCGTGGATCCCGACCGACGGCTACGCCGAGCCCTACACGCTGGCGATGGCCCTGGCTCGTGCGGCCCGCCGTCTCGGCGTGAAGATGCGGACCCAGACGCCCGCCACGGCGATCACGATCGAGCGCGGCAAGGTCACCGGCGTCGAGACCGCGAAAGGACCGATCGCGTGCGAGACGGTCGTGGTCGCCGTGGGACCATGGAGCGAGCTGATCGGGAGAGCGCTGGCCCTTCGATTCGACACGATCCCGATCCGGCACCAGCTCTGGGTCACCGCGCCCATCGAGGGAGTCCCGCGCGAGATGCCCGTGGTTCGGGTGCCGGACGCGTCCGTGTATCTGCGTCCGGAAGTGGGCGGCGTGCTCATCGGCGGCTTCGAGCGAGCACCCAAGCGGTTCGCCATGGCCGACCTCCCCGCCGGCTTCACGATCGAGCAGACCGAACGGGACCAGCGGGTCCTGGAGGAGCTTGGCGCCGGACTCACGCGCGCCTTTCCCGCGCTCCAGGCGGCGCCGATCATCCGGGGATGCGCGGGCCTGCCGACCTTCACGCCCGACGGGAACTTCCTCATCGGGCGCGTGCCATCC
The DNA here is from genome assembly GCA_001914535.1 of Candidatus Rokubacteria bacterium 13_2_20CM_69_15_1. Taxonomy (GTDB): domain Bacteria; phylum Methylomirabilota; class Methylomirabilia; order Rokubacteriales; family CSP1-6; genus 20CM-2-70-11. The sequence goes on along the minus strand of MNCR01000048.1, from coordinate 16,558 downwards.
ATCCACGGGCTGTTCGCGGCCACGGGGTGTAACGCCCTCGGGATCGCCGGCTCGCTCCTCATCGGACAGTGGATGAGCGAGCTGATCGTGGACGGCAAGGCGAGCGCCGATCTCTCGACCCAGGGGCTGACCCGCTTCGGCTCGCGCTACGGGAGCCGCGGACGGCTCCACGCCGATTGCGAGTCGATCTACGCGAACTTCTACGCGCTCGACAAGGGCGCCTTCTGACCTCCCGTCAACTCACCGACAGCGCGCGATGGAGGACTCGCCGGATCTCCTCGAGCGTGAACGGCTTATAGAGATACGGGGCGCCCACGCGCTCCAGAAACTCGGTGATCTCCGAGCTCAGCGCATCGCCCGTGAGGAAGACGACCCGCCGAAGAAGATGCGGGTGATCCCGAGCCAGGGCCTCGTAGAGACGCGGCCCGTCGAGCTCCGGCATCTTGAGGTCGCTCAGGACGAGGTCGTACGGTCCGGCGCGCAGTTTCTCCAGGGCGACGAGGCCGTTGGGCGCGACGTCCACGCGATGGTGGTCGAGTCGGAGAAGATCCGCCAGCATCTCCGCGACGTAGGACTCATCGTCCACCACGAGGATCGCCTTCCCCTCGATCGCGGGCAGCGATTCGAGCGCGCGCGCTTCCGGGCCGGCCGCGGGCGCTGTCAGCGGCAGCTCGATGCGAAAGGTCGCGCCCTCCCCAGGCCGGCTCTCGACCCGAATCGTCCCTCCGTGCGCGACGATGATCGTCCGGCACAGCCCGAGTCCCAAGCCGGTCCCCTGCCCCGGCGGCTTCGTCGTGAAGAACGGCTCGAAGATTCGCGCCTGGACCTCGGGGGCGATCCCGATGCCACTGTCGGCGACCTCGAGCTGTATGCGTTGCTCTTCTCGGCTGAGCCGCGTCGTCACGGTGAGCCGACGGGGGCCCGGCCACTTGCGCATAGCGTGATGGGCGTTGGTGATGAGATTCACGATCACCTGGTGGAGCTGGTAGGGATCGGCCCAGAGCACCGGGAGATCGGCCGCGAGCTCGAGTCGCACCTCGACGTCATCCACGGTCAGGGAGTAGGCGACCAGCTCGATCGCCTCCTGGACGACCTGGTTCAGCCGCACCTCCTGGCGCTCGGGCGCTCGCTGGCGGGCGACTGACAGGAAGCTCCGCACGATCCGCACGCAGCGCTCCGCCGCCCTCGTGATCTTCTCCGTCCGCTCGATGAAGGGCCCGCTCGCGGCGGCTCGGCGGAGCAGCTCGATCTGGCCCCGCACGACCGCAAGCGGATTGTTGAGCTCGTGGGCGACGCCGGCCAAGAGCGAACTCATCGCGGCCAGCTTCTCGGTTTGCCGCAGCGTCTCTTCCGTCCGCTTACGCTCGGTGATGTCGCGCGCGACACTCGAGACGAAGGTGCCCTCGTCCGTCTCGAGCGGACCGAGGCTGATCTCGACCGGAAACTCGGTCCCGTCCTTGCGCAGCGCGTACAGGTCCATCCCGGCGCCCATCGACCGCGCCCGCGGGGCGGTGAAGTATCCGTGGCGGTGCTCGCGGTGCTTGGGCCGGAAGCGCTCTGGGATCAGCGTCTCCACGGGCCGGCCAAGCAACTCCTCCCGCGAGTACCCGAAGAGCGTTTCCGCCTGAGCGTTGACGAAGACGATGTCCCCCGCCTGGTTCGCGATCACCATGGCGTCGGGAGCGAATTCCAGCAGCGCACGAAATCTTGTCTCTGCGGTTCGCAGGGCCTCCACCGTCCGCGTACGCTCGCCGATCTCGCCCTGGAGCACTTCGTTGAGCCGCGCCAGTTCCCCGGTCCGTTCGCCGACCCGCCTCTCCAGGGTGGCGTGAGCCGTTCGGAGCCGCGCCTCTGCGTCTCGCCGCTCCGCCACAAGCGCGGCCATCGTCAGGATCGTCACGGTCACGACGCTCACGAAGGCCTGCAACAGCAACAAGGACTCGTTGGCCGTCTCCCCGACGAACGGGCCGACCCCATGGACCGTGTCCCATACGGCGATCGCGGACGTGAGGACCGCCGCGGTCGCTGCCTCGCGAGGACCGAATCGAAAGGCCGCCCACACGAGCCACGGAATGGGAACGAAGACCAGTGGATAGTTGGCGCCTTGCTCGAGCAACCCGAGCCGGCCAACGACCACCAGCGACACGAACAACAGCGCCGCTTCGATGTGCTTGTGGAATTCCCAGCGCATCTGCGGCGCTTCGCTCCACGTCAGGAGCACCGGAGTCACGAGGAGTATTCCGGTCGCGTCTCCGAGCCACCACGTGAGCCAAATCGTTCCGTACTCGAGCGATGGGGCGATGCCGGCCAGGGAGATGCTGGTCGGGCCGACGCTGGACGCCACACAGCATGCCAGGAGTGCCGCGGCGGTAAACTTGAACACGTCCTGCGTCCGATAGAACGGGCTGCGCGCGCCGACCCATCGCTCGAGCAGGAACGCCGCCACCAGGGCTTCCAGGATGTTCCCAACGCCGATCGCGAGGGAGACGACGACGGTCGTGAGCACGCTCGCGGCTTGGTTGGCGAGGAAGGCCACACTGTTCGCGAGGAAGGCGCCGAGCAAGATACCGGGCCACACCCGATACCCCAACAACAGGACGGCCGCGACCGCGATCCCCGACGGCGGCCACACCGGCGATGCGTTCGTCCTCTCAAGGGCCAGTCGCAAGCTGAGGCCGGCGACGCCGTAGTAGAGGATTGCGACGACGAGGGCCTCGATGGCCCAATGGGACCGCAGGAGCCGCGAGCGGGATTCCTCCCGCGCCAGGGACACGCTAGTACACGTCACGAACCATGAAAGCTTGGATGGATGCCCGCAACGAGCGTGCCAGCAGGCCGGTCCCGGCGTCCCTTTGGAAAAGCGCCTACGGTGTATGGATTCTGTGGTCGCTGCGTCTCCTCCCCGCCCCTACATCTGCACCATCCTGGTGCAGATGCACCAAGATGGTGCAGCACCGGAGCGAGGAGACGAGGGCGCGCTTGCCGTCGCCGCCGGTGCGCTAGAGCCAGCTAGTGGCCGAGGTCATGGCCCCGTCGACCACGCCGCGCTGGAGCGCCGTGTACACCTCGCCGAAGGGAATGCTCACCGGGGCGCCGCCGGGACGGAGCGCCTCGGCGGCCTTCCGGTGCTCGGCGATGCTGCTCGTCATGAACGGGAGCTCGAGCACGCCCATCTCGAGGAAGAGGTCGGTGAGGTAGTAGGTCGGCGCCGCCACGTTCGATTCAGAGCGATTGGATCAACCGGCCAGCGACCGCGCTCAGCGCCGCCTCCGCCTTCCGGCGCTGGTCCTCGGCCGTCTCGCCTCCCTTGCGGTGCGGCACCACCACGAGCTCGAGGTCGGGCACCCCCTGCAGGCGGGCCTGCGTGCGGGCGGCCGTCTCGAAGTTGTCCCAGACGATCGTGACGGTGTGGAGGCCGCGCTTCTCGAGGGCCGCCGCGTCGAGCACACTGCCCGACGTGCACGACCCTCAGAGCCCGATGCCGACGACGGCCCCCGCCGCGCCCTCGCGGGCGGCCTCGATCAGGTGCGGCGGCGAGGGGGCGGTGCCGGACGGCTTCACGAAACGCCGCACCTTGGCGCCGAAGCGCTCCGCCAGCAGAGCCTCGAGGTGGGTGGTGAACGGGATGTCGAGGTTGTCGTCGACCAGGGCGATCGTCGCGCCCTGGAGCGTGCGCGGCCGCGACTTGGATGGCCGATCCGATGTCGCGGCGGGCCAGACGGGGCTCAGGATTTCCATCGTCGCTCCTCACTCACCGCGGGCGCCGGATCGGGCGGGTGACGGCGAAACCGCCGAAGCCGCCCCACCCCGGGAGGACCGCGGCGAAATAGCTCCGGCCGCCGGCCACGATGATGTGGATGTCCTCGGGCCGGGCGGTGACGGGCAGCCGGGTGGTCGGGTTGTCGAGGTCGTAGCGGTGCGGATACCGGCCGGCGTCCCGCTCCATTTTCCGAAATTGCTCGTGGACGGCGCCGCAGGCGCGCACGTCGGCGAGCGTCCGGCGCGTGTGCTCCCAGAGGTAGGCGCGCACGTCTTGCTTGGACCAACCGCGTCGCGCGAACTCCTCGGCGTTGAGCGGGTTGAGCGTCACCAGCGTCTGCCCCAGCACGTGGACGTTGTTGTTGCCGAGGGAGCCGAGCGAGTCGACGAGCACGTGGAGCATCTCCTCCGGCGTGCCGTAGCAGAAGACGCTGTGCGGGCCCTCGCAGGCGAAGACGGTGACGGCGTCGGAGCCCGCCGGGTAGCCGCGCTCGACGTGGAGCGGCGGCCAGGGATTGTCGACTTCCTCCTCGGCGATGCAGAACGCGTACTCGGCCGGGTGGGAGAGCGTCGACTTGTCGGTGTCCCACGGGACGGCGCCGCCGAGGTTCCAGAGCGCCAGGCGCACGGCGCGGCCGACGGCGGCGTTGGCGCGATAGCCGTTGCCGAAGACGCCGTCGCGGGAGTTGAACTCGAGCTCGCGGGCGATGGGGCCGTTCACGATGACGAGCGACACGCACATGTGCGTCGTCTGGGAGACCCCGTTGAGGTTGTGGGCGGGATCGAGCAGCGCCTCCATCGCCGCCAAGACGACGGGGAAGTGCTCGGGGCGGGCCCCGCCCATGACGGCGTTGATGGCGAGCTTCTCGATCGTCGCCTCACCGCCGCGCGGCGGGATGGCCCCCAGGCTCTCCTGGGGGTCGCGGCCGACGTGCCCGATCATCGCCTCGACGCGCCGGCGGGTGGGCAGGACGACGGGCAGCCCGTCGGTCCACCGGCGCTCGAAGAACAGCTCGACGGCGTCTTCGTAGTCGTCGACGGCGATCCGCTCCGACACCAGGTTCACGCCTCGTCTCCTTCCGTGGGCCGGCCCTACGCTCGGGCAGCATACCATCAGCTGGCCGAGAGCAACTTGACGGCGAGTCTTTTTCGGACGATTCTCGGGCGCATCCACACATGACGATCAAGCGAACGCTCATTGCGCTCGTGTGCGCCGCCCTCGCCGCCGGCACGCCATCGTCGCCGGCCGCCAACCCGGAGGAGACCAATCCCGACGCGGTCGCGCTCGATCCCGACTACGCGGCGGGCAAGCAGGCGCTCGAGCGCAAGGACTGGGGCGAGGCCGCGAAGCGCCTCGGCCGGGCGGTGCTCCGCGACCCAGACAACGCCGACCTGCACAACGACCTCGGCTTCGCACACCGGAAGCTCGGGCAGCTCGATCCCGCGTTCGCGCACTACCGGCGGGCGCTCGAGCTGAATCCACGCCACCGTGGAGCCCACGAGTACGCCGGCGAGGCCTACCTGATGGTCGGCAACGTCGCCAAGGCCGAGGAGCACCTGGCCGCGCTGCGCCGGATCTGTGCGCCTCCGTGCGAGGAGCTGGCCGATCTTGAACGCGCGATCGCGGCGTATCGCCAGAAGGCGGGCGCCACTCGCTGAGCTGAGCTACACCCTCACGAGTGGAGAGGCAGGTCGATGGCGTCTGGGTGACCGATCCGGAGGCGCTCGTCTCCCCCGGCCGATGCGGTAGCTTCGCTACCGACACCGCGCGCGCGGCGCGTCCGGTGCCTTGCGCGGGACCAGCGTGCAGGCGAAGGTGGCGGGGTGCGTGCGGTACTCGGCGAGGAGAGCTTGGAGCCGCTGGAGCGTGCGCTCGCGCCGGGCGAGGCCGATGCCGTAGACCGCGAGGTCGTTGACCAGACGCGTGTAGAAATAGTGCTCGGCGTCGCCGGAGCCCGCCTGCGCCACGCACGGCGACGGCTTCTGGGCGACCCGGAGCTGGGAGCCGAAGGCGCGGACGAACTCGGCGAGCACGGGCTCGTCGCGCAGGTCGCGGGGGACCTCGGGGAAACGGGCGAAGAGCTCCTCGACGGTCATCGGGCTCGAGGCCGAACGCGCCCGCCCTTCCAGATCGCGCGAGAGACGGATCTGCATGCCGTCCACCCCCAGACACGATTATACCCGCGAGCGCGGACAGGGTAGCCTACGCCTATGAGCCGCTCGGCCCCGCTTCCGCACGTGGTGCTCGTGGGCGGCGGCTTCGGTGGTCTCTACGCCGCCCGGGCGCTGGGCCGTCGGCCGGTGCGGGTCACGCTCCTCGACCGGCGCAACTACCATCTCTTCCAGCCTCTCCTCTACCAGGTCGCGACGGCGGCGTTGAACGCCTCCGACATTGCGCTTCCGCTCCGGTCCGTCCTCCGGAAGGCCTCCAACATCACCGTCCTGCTCGCAGAGGTCTCCAGGGTGGACCTGGCCGGCCGCCGCCTCGTGCTCGATCGAGGCGCGATCGGCTATGACGCCCTCGTCCTCGCCGCCGGCGCCAGCCACTCGTACTTCGGCCACGATGAATGGGAAATCCTCGCGCCGGGGCTCAAGACGCTGGAAGATGCGCTCGAGATCCGCCGCCGCGTATTGCTCGCCTACGAGGCCGCCGAGCGCGAGGACGATGGCGCCGAGCAGCGGGCGCTCCTCACGTTCGTGGTCATCGGCGGCGGTCCCACCGGCGTCGAGCTGGCGGGGGCGCTCGGCGAGATCTCGCGCCAAACCATCGCCCGCGACTTTCGCCTCATCGACCCGACCAAGGCGCGCATCATCCTCCTCGAAGGCGGGCCGCGCATCCTCACCGCCTTTCCCGAATCGCTCTCCCGCCGTGCGGAGGACGCGCTGCGGCGCATCGGCGTCGAGGTACGCACCCACGCCATCGTCACGCGCTTGACCGCGGACGCGATGTGGCTCGGCGGCGAGCAGATTCGCGCCCGCACCGTGCTCTGGGCCGCCGGCGTGGCCGCGGCGCCGCTGGCCCGAACTCTCGGTGTGCCCCTCGACCCCTCCGGCCGCGTCCGCGTCGAGCCAGACCTCTCGATCCCGGGTCATCCCGAGGCCTTCGTCATCGGCGACATGTGCGCGTTTCTGCACCAGACGGGCACGCCGCTGCCCGGCGTGGCGCCCGTCGCCATCCAGCAGGGGCGCGCGGTCGCGGACAACGTGCTGCGGCGGCTCGGCGGTCAGCCGACTCGCCCGTTCCGCTATCGCGACAAGGGCAGCATGGCGACCATCGGGCGCGCGGCGGCGGTCGCGGTCGTGGGGGGATGGAAGCTCTCCGGGCTCGTCGCGTGGCTCACCTGGCTTTTCGTCCACATCATGTTCTTGATCGGCTTCCGCAACCGCTTCCTGGTGCTGTTCGAGTGGGCCTGGGCCTACGTCACCTGGCACCGTGGCGCGCGGCTGATCACGGGGCCGTGGAAGGGGCGGGCATGATCCGGGCTACGGCTTGGGCCGCCTCCCGAGGGCAACCTCGCGCGTCACCCACGCAATGATCGGCGAGCCCACCACCGTGGGCAGCGCCCACGCCCAGGGCGAGGCGACCCCGCGCGTGCCGGTGAGCGCCTCCCAGTTGACGACCAGGAGCGCCGTCGACATGGCGATGTAGGAGCCGCCTTGCCCGGTGAGGTGCGCTCGCAGCCAGCCTCGCCAGCGGCGCTTGGCGGCGACGTAGCCCAGCAGCGCGAAGGCATACGAGCCGACGGCAATGGGCAGAAACCACCAGATGCGGCCCCAGTCCAGGACCGCCAGCGTGCTGGCGGACACGCACACGCCGAGCATCACCCAGTGGTACGCCTCGCCGGCCTGCGTGTGGAGCCCCGGAAGCTTGCGGGCCACCATGGCCACCGGGCCCAGGACGAGCCCGGCCGTCCCGAGCGCGATGTGAACGAGCAGGACCGTGCCCGCCAGCGTCATGGCCGCCTACAGATCACGATATTTGTCGGCATCGCGAAGCCGCTGCGACTGCTCCTCGGCCGTTTCGTTCACGCGGCGCCGTTCCTCCCAACGCTTCTCTTCTGCCTGAGCGGTGGCGTCGTTGGCGGCCGTGATCCACCGGTCGATGTGCCGGACCCACGACGTCACGTGAGTCTCCGCGCTTTCGAAGCTAAGTTCCGCCTCCCGGAAGGCGACGCGCTGCGCATTGATGATGCCTCCCCGCTCTCCGAAATTCCGAAAGAACTGGATCCATTCGGCCGTCGGTTTGTCGTTGAGCGGGATGCTCCAGACGAAATCGCCGCGTTTTTGCTTCGCCGGCACGGGACCGGAAAGGCGCTTCATCGGCTCCATCAGACCTGAATTATATACCATTTATCTTTTATATAATTCCGTGCTAGTGTCGGCGCGTCCGACTTGGCTATCGGTTCACGGGAACCCCTCCGCCTCGTCAGGCCATGGCTTCAGCGTCCGTCCGCGTTCTCTGGAGCGTGCGTGAACTCACAGCGCGGAAGCAGCAGCAAAGGAGGCGCCCCATGGCGCAGAAACTGTTCATCGGCGGTCTCGCGTTCTCCACGTCGACGGAGCGACTTCGCGAAGTGTTCGCGGCGGCCGGCCAGGTCGAATCGGCCGCCGTCGTGACCGATCGCGAGACCGGTCGCTCGCGCGGCTTCGGTTTCGTGGAGATGGCCTCGGCGGAAGAGGCCGATCAGGCGATCGCGCAGTTCAACGGCAAGGACCTGGACGGCCGTCAGCTTCGGGTGGAGAAGGCCTCGGGCAGCAGTGGGCGAAGCTCGAACTCGCGGGGCTTCGGCGGATCCTCACGCGGAGGGCGCTGGTAGTTCCTCAACGCTTTCGAATGTCGCCGCGCCGTACGCGAAGGCTTCGCGTACGGCGCGGCCACCCGCTGCGACGCGATCACATCGATGGGTCGGCCTTCTCGGTGTCCGGGATGTCGGTGATGAGCGCTTCGGTCGTGAGCAGTAAGGACGCGATCGATGCGGCATTCTGTAGCGCAATGCGCTCGACCTTGGTCGGGTCGATGATCCCCGCCTGCATCATGTCGACATACTCGTTGGTCTCGGCGTCGAAGCCGCGCGTGATGGGTATGGCCGCCCTGACCTTTTCGACGACCACGGAGCCCTCGAGTCCGGCGTTCTGCACGATCTGTCGAATGGGCTCTTCGAGGGCGCGCCGCACGATGCTGACACCCGTGGCCTCGTCGCCGGAGAGCTTGAGGCTGCCCAGGGCCTCCGACGCGCGGAGCAGCGCGACGCCGCCTCCGGGCACGATCCCCTCTTCCACGGCGGCCCGCGTGGCGTTCAGCGCGTCCTCGACCCGCGCCTTCTTCTCCTTCATCTCGGTCTCGGTCGCCGCCCCTACTTTGATGACGGCGACGCCGCCCGCGAGCTTGGCGAGCCGCTCCTGGAGCTTCTCCCGGTCGTAGTCCGAGCTCGTCTCCTCGATCTGCGCCCGGATCTGCTTGATACGGCCCTCGATCTCCTTGGTGTTGCCGGCGCCCTCGATGAGCGTGGTCTTGTCCTTGTCCACGACCACCTTCTTGGCGCGGCCGAGGTCCTCGAGCTTGAGGTTCTCGAGCTTCATCCCGAGGTCTTCCGTGATCGCCTTGCCACCGGTCACCGTCGCGACGTCCTCCAGCATGGCCTTCCGCCGGTCACCGAAGCCGGGCGCCTTCACCGCGCAGGTGTGCAGCGTGCCGCGCAGTTTGTTGACCACGAGGGTCGCCAGCGCCTCGCCCTCGACGTCCTCGGCGATGATCAGAAGCGGCCGGCCCGCGCGGGCCACCTGCTCGAGCAGCGGCAGCATGTCTTTCATCACGCTGAGCTTCTTCTCGTGGATGAGGACCAGGGCATCTTCCAGCACGACCTCCATTCGCTCCGCGTCCGTCACGAAGTACGGCGACAGGTAGCCCCGGTCGAACTGCATGCCCTCGACCACCTCGAGGGTGGTCTCCATCGCCTTGGCCTCTTCGACGGTGATGACGCCGTCCTTGCCGACCTTCTCCATGGCCTCGGCGATCAAGTCGCCGATCGTCTTGTCGTTGTTGGCGGCGATTGTGGCGACCTGGGCGATCTCCTTCTTGTCCTTGGTGGCCTTGGACATGTGCTTCAGCTCCTCGACCACCGTGTCGACCGCCCGCTCGATACCCCGCTTCAGGCCCATCGGGTTCGCGCCCGCGGTGACGTTCTTCCGCCCCTCGCGGAAGATCGCCTGGGCGAGCACGGTCGCCGTGGTCGTCCCATCGCCCGCTATGTCGGAGGTCTTGGCAGCGACCTCCTTGATCATCTGCGCCCCCATGTTCCAGCTGGGATTCTTCAGCTCGACTTCCTTCGCGACGGTCACGCCGTCCTTGGTGATGGTCGGGCTCCCGAACTTCTTGTCGATGACGACGTTCCGCCCCTTCGGCCCGAGCGTCACCTTGACGGCGTGCGACATGATGTTGACCCCGCGCAAGAGCGCCGCGCGGGCTTTCTCGTTGAACAGGAGCTGCTTAGCCATGGATACGTTCCTCCCGAATGTGCGCGAATGGTTGACGGCGGCCGAGGCGCTCGTTCACGAGCCGACGATGCCGAGCACATCCTCCTCCTTCATGATGAGGTACTCCTCACCGTCGAGCTTGACCTCGCTGCCGGAGTACTTGCCGAAGAGGATTCGGTCGCCTTCCTTCACCGCGAGCGGGAAATTCTTGCCGTCGTCGTTGACTTTGCCGGTGCCCACGGCGATGACCTGGCCCTCCTGCGGCTTCTCCTTGGCGGTGTCGGGGATGATGAGGCTGCCGTGCTTTGCGTCCTGCTCCTCGAGGCGCTTGACGAGCACGCGGTCATGGAGCGGTCGCAGCGTCGTCTTCTTTGCCTGAGCCGTCTTCATTGCCTGAGCCATAGCGGTGGTGCCTCCCTCTTCCAGGTGGTGTGCGCACGGCTGGGTTCTCCAGCGGCCTCAGTGTACCACTGATACAGTACAGATTGACGAAATTGATCTAGTGTACTATTGTACCCATACAGACGGGGATATGAAGATCGCGATGAATCTCAAGATCGACGGGCACAGCCCGATCCCGATCCGCCGGCAACTGACGGAGCAGCTCAAGCACGCCATCGAGAGCGGCGGCGTCGCGCGCGACCAGGCCCTGCCCAGCATCCGGGAGCTGGCCGGCTTCCTCGGCATCAATGCGAACACGGTCGCGCGCGTCGTCGAGGATCTCAAGCAGAGCGGCTACGTGGAGGCTCGGCGGGGGAAAGGCGTGTTCGTGGCCTCGGCGCCGCCCGTCCGCCCCGCGCCCCACCTCCGCGAGACCTTCCTACAAGAGACGGTGATCCGGGCTGCGGCCCTCGGGATGACTGCCGACGACTTGTCGGTGGGCGTTCTGAGCTTGGCCGGGATCCGGCCGGCCGCCGTCCAGGGGACCGTCGAGCTTCTCCTCGTGGAGTGCAGCCCGCCGGAGCTCGACTTCTTCGCACGGCAGCTCGAGGCCCACCTCCCCGTCCGCGTCGACAAGGTGCTCCTCCGCGACCTGGCGGCGGTCACGCGGCGGCAGAAGCAAGGCGGGCGTTGGCGGGCGGCCGTCACGAGCTTCTGCCATCTCCCGCAGGTGGAGCGGCGCTTGAGCGGCAAGGGGGTTCCGGTGATCGCGCTCCTCGCCGAGGCGCATCTCGAGACCCTCCACCGCCTGGCCCAGCTCCCGTCGGGGACACGGGTGGGCGTGGCCTCCGCGGCCGTCGAGACGGCCCACAACCTGGAGCACTCGATCGCGAACGCCGGCCTGCCGAACATCGCGCTGGTCGGGGCGTGTCCCGCCGAGGGGGCCGCGTTGGGCCGCCTGTTGCGGCGAGTGGACGTCGTCGTGTGTTCCACGGCGGCGGCCGAGCGGGTCCAGGCGCTCGCAGGCCCCGCTGTGCAGGTGATCATCGACGACCGGGCCCTCGACCAGCGGGCGATCGAGATGCTCGCGGCCGTCCTGGTGCGACAAAACGGCGGCGAGACCCCGGCCGCTCCGGAAGCGGCCCGAGCCTTCATCCATCGAACGGGCGCAAACGGTCACGGAGCGCGGCGCGTGCAACGGCGTAGGAGACGTAAAGCGGGCGAGTCGTCAACCGGATGAAGGAGGACGAGTCATGAGTTTCACCATGTTCGTGACGTGGGTTCTCGTCGGGGTGCTGGCAGGCGTGCTGGCCCCGCTGGTCATGAAACGCGGAGGCTACGGGCTCCAGAAGGACATCTTCCTCGGTCTCGCCGGGAGCATCGGGGCGAGCTGGATCTTCCGGGCCGTCGGAGTGTTTCCGGAGGCCGGGATTGGGGCAATGGTCGTCGTTGCGGCGATCGGCGCGGCCATCCCGATCGTCGCCCAACGCAAGTTCTGGCCGACCGAGAGTGCCGGCGAGGAGAAGACCGTCGACCAGGTGTGGCGGTGGGGACTCGGCGCGGCGGTCGTGGCTACGGTGGCGTGGATGATTCTCGGCCCATCGCCGCAGCCGGCAGCCACGGCGGCGGTGGTCATGGATAAGACGTACACCGTGACGCCGGCCGCGATGAAAGTGAAGGCCGGGATCGTCACGGGCGAGGTGACGGACATGAAGGTCGCGGAGCGGGTCGAGCAAGGCTCGGGCCGCGTCGTCTCCCTGGCGAAGTTCACGGCGAAGGTGGTGCTGAAGAATAGCTCGGCGAATCAGACCATCCGCCTCGTGGGAGGGAAGATCCGGTACATCGACGCCCAGGGACAACCGATCAAGCTCGAGGACGCCCGGACCGAGCCGACCCTCAGGTTCGCCAGTTACGGCAATGACCGGCTCGACCCCGGCCAGGAAGCGACCGAGTCGCTGGACGTGGACTTCCCCGCCGAGGCGCTGAAGGCGGAGAAGCTGAAGGCGATCCGTCTGGAGCTCGTCTACATCCCGTCGCCGTACCACGAGGAGACGGTCCGCTTCAGCGTGTCGATCGGCGGTCAGTGATGAAAGTGGGAACGGGCGTGCTCGCTCGGATTGCGACGACCGGCATCTATCTGGTGAGCGGCGTCTCGCGCGGCCTTCAGCGCGCCGCGCGCGTCCGCGCCGTGCGCGAGGGGACGACGCTCCGCACGGTGCTTGTGAAAGCCCTGGCGGAGTATGCCGCGGGGAACTGGACGCCACACCCGGATGCGCCATCGGGAAGCAAGAGGGATACGCGATGCACGTGAAGCCGACACAACAGGACGTCCTCACCGAGAGGGAGATGCGGACGGTCGAAGACGAACGACAGCGCGTCCTCGCCGTTGTCCGGGGACGGTGCCCGAAGTGCGCCGGCGAGCTCGTGCCAGTCCCGTATCGCGGCGTCGAGCGGGACACGTGCTCGCGCTGCCAGGGGGTGTGGCTGGACTTCGGCGAGCTCGATCAGATGCTGGCCGAGGGCACCGGCTTCCTCGGCAGCATCCGGAGGATCTTTACGTGAGGTGTGAAACGTGTGGGACAGAACTTCAAGACGCCTCGCAACGGTTTTGCGGCGGCGACAAATGCCGCCGTGTCTTCATGAAACACCCGAAGCACGGCACGCCGGGCTCGCGGCCCGCGTCGCAACGTGCCTCGACCCGAGCGCCCAGGCGGACATTTCGCAGGGGCGGCTGAACGGTTGACGCGGAACGATGCGCGGCAGCGGCCAACGAGGAGGTGGAGGATGAGACGGCTCATGGAGGTTGTGATCGCTTTCGCCCTGACTCTCCTCGTCTGGCTCGCCGCCACGCGGACGGCCCACGGCGAGGTCCCGACCGCCGCCGACTTCGCCGCCTGCAACGAAGAAGCGCCCGAAGCGGCCAAGGCCGGGACGGCCTCGCCGATCATGGGCGATCACGTCCGGGCCGGTCGCGCACGCGCCGGCGTCCGGACGATCAACTCCTCCGACGTCACGGGCAGAGTCATCGAATCGTCCGATCCACAAATCCACGGCATGAAGGCGGCAGGAGCAAAGGACGCCACGTACCAGGCCGCCTATCGCAGTTGCATGAGACGGAAGGGCTTCTAAGCCAACGGAAGGGCTTCTAGCCAGAGGAGAGAACGATGAAGAGGCTTGTGTACCTTTGTGCCACAGTCATCGGCATCAGCGCGTTGTGGACGGGCATCGCCGTGGGCGCCGACCTGCCGAAGTCGGGAAGCTTCACCGTCCATAGTGGCTGGAAGAGCATCGGCGAAGTGACCAAACTCTCGGACGACCACGTGTACGGTGTCGGGAGCTTCTGGGGTGTGACCTACAACGACGCGGGCAGTGGGCCTCTCCACTCGGGCCCCGTCGTGTGTCCCTACACCCTCGAGATGATCAAGGGCGGCGGCACGTCGCACGGTTCGTGCGCCTGGGGGGATGAGGGCAACAGGATATTCACCAATTTTTCCGGCTCGCTCCTGAGCGGTGAGCTCAGCGGCATGAACCAGATCACCGGCGGCACCGGAAAATTCACCGGTATCCAGGGCAAGGCTCCGTTCCAGTGCACGGCGCTCAACGGGAGTGGGCAGTGGGCCTGCAAGCAGCAATTTGAGTATCGGCTGCCCTGACTGAGCGAGTTCTGAAGCGGGGGGCCCTGGCCGTCAGGGCCCCTCAGTCAATCCGCCCGCTCCGCAACGCACTGAACACGATCCCCCACTCTGGGCGACGTCGGCTCGTGAGCGCGGCAGGAGCACGGTGAAGCGGCTCCCCTTCCCCGCCTGCGACTCGACGGTCACGCGGCCGCCGTGGGCGTCGGCGACGCCGCGCACGATCGCCAGGCCCAGCCCCGTGCCCCCCCGCTGGCGGTGGGCCTGGCGGTAGGCGTCGAAGATGTGCGGCAGCGCGTCCGCCGGGATGCCCACGCCCGTGTCCTCGACCTGAAGCTCCAACTCCGAGCCCGCCTCGATGAGCCGCACCACGACGCGCCCACCCGACGGGGTGAAGCGGAGCGCGTTGGCGCCGAGGTTGACGACCAGCTGTTGGAGCCGCTCCTCGTCGCCGTGGTACGCGAAGTTCGACCCGACGTGCTCCTGCTCGAGCGTGACACCCGCCTCCTCGGCCCGAGGGTGGAGCTCCTCGACGACGCCGTCCACGAGCCGCGCGAGGTCGAGTGGCTTCCGGTCGAGCTCGACGAGCCCGGTGCGCAGGCGCGACATCTCGAGGATCTGATTGACGAGCCGGAGCAGCCGCTCCGAGCTCTGGCCGATGATGCCCGTGAGGCGCTCCTGCTGCTCCGTGAGCGGGCCGGGAATACGCTCGCGGAGCAGGTCGGCCGCGCCGCGAATCGACGTGAGCGGCGACCGGAGCTCGTGCGAGACGGTCTCGAAGAACTCCCGCTTCGTCTCCTCCATCTGGCGCAGCTGGCTCGCCATCGAGTTGAAGGACTGCGCGAGCGCCCCCACCTCGTCGTGGCTCTCGACCGCGATGGGCTCACGGAACGCGCCGGCGGCGACCTCGGCCGTCGCCGACGCCAACACGTCGAGGGAGCGGGTGATCCGCTGGGCGACGACGGCCGTGCCGAGCAACGCGAGGCAGACGGCCGCGCCCAGCGCGACGAGCACCGCGGTCCAGGTGCGCGCCTCCAGGCGCGCCGCCTCGGCCTGCGCCTTGAGGACTCGCGTGTGAGTCGCCGCCATCAGCTCGTCGAGGTTCGTCGTGACGTCCTCGGCGAACACCCGCGCCTCGGTGTCGGTCAGACGCAGCGCCGCCGCGCGCGTGCCGCGCTGCAGGAGCGCGTGCTCCTTGGCGACGACGCGGCGGTACCCCGCGAACGCGGCGCCCGCCGCGCGAAGGTACATCGCCTCCTGCTCGCTCAGCGCGTACTCGGAGAGACGCTCGAGGTCCTGTGCGACTCGCTCCGCCCGCTCGGTCCACGCCGTCGCGTAACGCGCATCGTCCAGCACCACCGCGCGGGCCTCGAGCTGCACGAGCGGCGCGATCGCCTCGCGGGCGGACGCGGCGAGTTGGAGCGCGGGGACCGTGTGGGTGGCGATCTCCTGATTGAAGAAGACGAGCCGCCCCACCGCACGAAGGCTCAAGAACTCGACGCCCACGAGCACTGCGATCACGAGTGCCGAGGTGACGAAGATTTTCGAAGCCAGCCGCATGCCACTCCCTCCCCCGTACCGACCGCAGCGGTCGACGAGCCGTCGCCAGCAGATCGGCACCTCATTATTCGATGATGGCGCCGAGATCTTCGACGGATCTCACGCGCCTCGGAGGCTACTACCGGAAGCGCCTACAGAACCGGGTCGGTGGTCAGAAGACGCCGCGACCGGGGAGACGAAACGCTGGGGGTTGGTTCAAGCGCGTTCTCACGACGGGGAGTCTATAAGGCCGCCTCGTGCCTGTCAACGCCAAAACGGGAAACTGCTGTTGGTCTATAGAAATGTCATCCCCTAACTGCTCAGTTGAAATGTCACCCCATGGAGACTTTCACGATGAGCAGAAAGGAAGCGCCGCGCGCCGGGATCCTCAAAGCCGCGCTCGCGGGGAAGGTGACCAACGCTGACGGGGCCGCCGCCTTGCGCATGACCGTCCGACAGTTCCAGCGCCTGAAACGCCGGTTCCGCGACCGCGGCCTGCGCGCGCTCGTGCATGGCCTGCGCGGCCGCCCCTCCAACCACCGGTCCCCGCCCACGCTCCGCGACCAGATCGCGACCCTGCTGACCACCACCTACGCCGGCTTCAACGATGTGCACCTCACCGAGAAGCTCCAGGAGGCGCATCACCTCCCCATCAGTCGCAGCACCGTCCGGAGGCTCCGCCGCGCTCTCGGCCGGCCCGCGACCCGTCGACGCCGGGCGCCCAAGCACCGTAGCCGCCGCCCGCGCGAGGCAGCCAGCGGCAGCCTCGTGCA
>MNCR01000077.1:4526-26542 GCA_001914535.1 Candidatus Rokubacteria bacterium 13_2_20CM_69_15_1 | reverse complement strand
ACGTCGATGAAGCGCGTCAGGAAGACGTCGGCGCGGCCGCCGAGGTAGCCGGAGAGGGCGCCGATCGGCACGCCGATGAGCACGACGATGACCTGCGCGCCGAGCCCCACGAGCATCGACACGCGCGCGCCGTAGATCATCCGGGAGAGCAGGTCGCGCCCGAGCTGGTCGGTGCCGAGCGGGAAGTCGCGGGAGGGCGCCTCGTTGAGGCGGCCGAAGTTGGTCTTCGTGTACGGAAGCGGCGCCAGGAGGTCGGCGAAGATCGCGACGAGGCAGAGCAGGACGATCACCACGCTGCCGGCCATCGCGAGGCGGTTCCGGCGCAGGCGCCGGAAGGCGTCGCGCCACAGGGTCGACGACCGCGCCGTCGCCGATCTCGCCTCGTCCGAGCGCGGGCTGTGCCCGCGCAACCCATCGCGGGAGGAGGTATCGGGAAGGGGCCGAAGCCCTCCTCCGAGTTTAATATCGGATGCGGGGGTCGAGAACGCCATAGAGCAGGTCGACGACGAGGTTCATGACGGCGAGGAACGCGCCGTAGGTCAGGACCACGGCCATGATCATCGGGTAGTCGCGACCCGTCATGGACAGGACGAAGAAGCGACCCATGCCCGGCACGCGAAAGATCGACTCGACGAAGAACGAGCCCGTCCCCACCGCGGCGAACATCGGGCCCAGCAGCGTCACGACCGGGATGAACGCGTTCTTGAGGGCGTGCTTGAAGATGACCGGCGCCTCGCCGAGCCCCTTCGCCCGCGCGGTCAGCGTGTAATCGGCCCGGATGACCTCGAGCATGGAGGCGCGGGTGAAGCGCGCGATGATCCCCATCGGCGCGAGCGCGAGCGCCACGGTTGGAAGCACCCAGTCGCGCGGCGAGTCCCAGCCGCCCGTCGGGAAGAGGGGGATCACGAACGAGAAGAGAATGATGAGGAAGACCGCGAGGACGAAATTCGGCAGGGCGACGCCGAGCGTCGCGAGGCTCGCCGACAGGTAGTCCCATGTGCGGTTCTGGTAGATCGCAGCGAGGATGCCGAGTGTCAGACCGCCGACGATCGCGAGCGCCAGGGCCATCGAGCCGAGCAGGAGCGAGATGGGAAACGTGTCGACGATGATCTCGCGCACCGTCCGCGTCTTGTACATGAACGAGTTGCCGAAATCGCCCCGCAGCGCCTTGCCGACGAAGATCAGGAACTGCTCCGGGAGTGGCCGGTCGAGGCCGTAGTGCGCGGCGAGGTTCTTCTGCGCCTCCGGCGACAACGGGTTCGCGCCCTCGGCCACGGGATCGAGCGGGCTGCCCGGCGTGGCGTGCATGACCAGGAAGGTGACGAGCGCCATCGCGAGGAGCGTCGGGATCAGCCACACGATGCGGGAGACGGCGTACTGGAACACCCGTTTCCTCCTGCGGCATTATCGCATTAAGTTGATTTCCTGCGGGGTTACGGTTACGGTGAGGGTCCGTTGCCAACCGACGAAGCGTTGATGCGCGCGGCGCTCGAGGAGGCGCGGCGCGGGCTCCGCGCCGGCGAGGTGCCGGTGGGCGCCGTCGTGGTGCACGACGGCGAGATCGTGGCCCGCGCCCACAACGCGCCGATCGCCCTCAACGATCCCACGGCGCACGCGGAGATCCTGGCCCTGCGCGAGGCGGGACGGAAGCGCGGAAACTACCGGTTGATGGGCGCGGCGCTCTACGTGACCGTCGAGCCGTGCCCGATGTGCTGCGGCGCCGCCCTTCAGGCGCGCGTCGCACGGGTCGTGTACGGCGCGGCCGATCCGAAGGCAGGCGCGGTCGAGTCGCTCCACCGGTTGCTCGACGATGCGCGCTTCAACCACCGCGTCGAGGCGGTGGGCGGTGTTCTCGCCGGCGAGTGTGGCGCGCTGCTGCGCGAGTTCTTTGACACGAAGCGAACGTGAGCGATTCGCGGAGGGACGACCGGGCCGGGGTTACTCGTCCATCGCGCGCCACTTCCGGTCCGTCAAAAACCGGTAGAGCAGGTAGGCAGCGCCATCCGCGGCGTTCACGGTGTCGCCCGCGGCCGACCGCAGGCCGATGCGGATCCCTGGGCCAAACGCCCTCTCGAGCTTCTGAAGCAACTCTCGGCGTTCCGACCGTGTAATCCTTAGCCGCCTCGATGGCGCGCCGTTCTCGCCGAACTTCACGAGGACATACACACTGGCCGCGGCGATATGGTTGAGGCCCGTCCACTCCTCGGTCTTCGCCGCCCCGAGGCTGCTGAGGCGGTCGATGACGGAGCCGAGACCCCCCGGCGTGTCGAGTGCGGCCGTGGTCTCTGCGACCAAGCGTCGGTCAAACTCGATCAGAGCGGAGTACGTCTTTCGTGCTAAGACGGCGATCCTCGGAATGAAGTGGTCGTTGCTCTCGGCGAACGAGTCGAGGATCGTGGCGGCGCAGCGGTAATCTTCCTGCGCGAGTGTCAGCTGAAGCAGGAGGTCGCCGAGCGCGGCGTCGGGCTGGACCCGCGACGAACCCTGCTTTCCCCACTGCAAGCTCTCGATGAACGCGACAACGAACTGGTGTGGGTTATTGCGATCGGGCGGTTCGGGGCTCGCGAGGCACGCGCCCTCGGCACGGAGCGGCAGCGTGAGCAGGCACGCGACGACGGCGAGGAACGCCACGGTCCGCGTGGTCGCCTCCGGCCTCATCGGGCCTGAGCGGCCAGGGCCACGTCCGAGGGGGTCATGTGTCGCCTCCGGGTGCACGGGTTCCACGACCCAGAGGGCAAGTGCGGTGCCAGGGCCCCCGTTCAACCCGGACAGGCACTTATCGGGCAACGCTGAGCACCGCGCTGCCGGCCCGTATGCACTCGTTTGCCGGGCCTGGGCACAACGCTGCGCAGCCACCGTGCGGCATACCTTTGCTTCCCGGCTTCTCCCCGCTGGGGTAGACTTGCGGACGGTCCGTGAGTGGGGCAGTGCCCGCCGTGGTCGTCCCCGGGGGCCGTGAGTGTCCCAGATTGTTAAGAGAATTGATGCGGAGGGGTGGCCGAGCCCGGTTGAAGGCGTCCGACTCGAAATCGGATAGGGGCCCAGAAGGTCCCTCGGGGGTTCAAATCCTCTCCCCTCCGCCAATCTTCGTTGCGACCGGGCTGATCGAGCCTCGGAGGAGGGGTGACCGAGCGGCCGAAGGTGCGGCACTGGAAATGCCGTGCACGGGTAACCCCTGTGCCGCGGGTTCGAATCCCGCCCCCTCCGCCATCATTCGCGACGTGGCCGTGCTAGACGGGGAGTTAGCGGTGCCCTGTAACCCGCAAACCGCTTCAGCGGGGTTGAATTCCCTCTCGAGGGCGGTCGGTGTTGAGTGAGCCTCACGGGGCGGCGTTGAAGGTTGGGCCCCACGCAACGGGAATCGTCGAACCCCGCCAGGCCCGGAAGGGAGCAACGGTAAGGCGACCCTCTCGTGTGCCGTGGGAGTACCTGACCGGAGCAGGCTTCGTGAGGAGATCGCAGGACCGGTCGTTCGAAGGAGGGTGCACGGTCATTTCCGCTCGTGGAGACAGCCAGTGAGCTATCAGGTCCTGGCGCGAAAATGGCGGCCGCAAACGTTCGACGCGGTCGTCGGCCAGGACGCGATCACGCGCACGCTCCGGAACGCGCTCGCCTCCGGGCGGATCGCCCACGCCTACCTCTTCGCGGGCCCGCGCGGGATCGGCAAGACGACGACGGCGCGGCTCCTGGCGCGGGCGCTCCTCTGTCCCGAGCGCCGGGGCCCCGAGCCCTGCGGGATGTGCGGGGTGTGCCGCGAGGGCCAGGCCGGGACGCTCGTGGACGTCATCGAGATCGACGGCGCGTCGAACCGCGGCATCGAGGAGATCCGTACGCTGCGCGAGAACGTGAAGTACGCCCCCGCGCGCGGGCGCTACAAGGTCTACATCATCGACGAGGTCCATCAGCTGACCGAGGCCGCGTTCAACGCGCTCCTGAAGACGCTCGAGGAGCCGCCGCCCCACGTCGTCTTCATCCTCGCCACGACCGACCCGCGCGACATCCCCGCGACGGTCCTCTCACGCGTTCAGCGATTCGACTTCCGCCCGCTCGCGCCCGACGCCCTCACCTCCGCCCTCCAGCACATCCTCGGCGAGGAGCGGATCCCTTTCGAGCCGGGCGTCCTGCCGGTGATCGTGCGCGCGGCGGAGGGCTCGCTGCGCGATGCGCTCTCGCTGCTCGACACGGCGATCGCGTATGGCAACGGGCGACTCGAGGCGGCGATGACGGCCGAGTTGCTCGGCGTGAGCACGCCGGCCGCGGTCGGCGCGTTCGCCGGGGCCCTGCTCGGCCGGGACACGACCGGGGCGCTCGAGGCCATCGACCGGGCGGCGCGCGAGGGCGAGGACCTCCACGCGTTCGCGCGCGACATCGTCGAGCTGCTGCGGCGCGTGCTCGTGCTGAAGGCGGCACCCACCGCGAAGCTCGTCGACCTCACGCACGCCGAGGGCAACGAGCTCCGGAAGCTCGGCGAGGGGACGACGCTGGACGAGATTCTGTACGTGATCCGCGCCTTCCTCGAGGCGGACGCGCTGATGCGCGAGTCGCCGCACCCGCGGGTCGAGCTCGAGATCGCGACCGTCCGCGCCACGCGGCGGCCGGCGCCGCAGGCGATCGAGGACGTGCTGCGACGCGTGGACGAAGCACACGCGCTGCTCCGCCAGCAGGCGGTGGCGGCCACGCCGGCCTCGCCGCCCGCACCCGCCCAGGCGAGCCTCCTGCCGCCGGCCGAGCCGCTGCCGCCGCGGAGCGGCGGTGAGGCGCGCCGTCGGGAGGCTCCACCCCTGGCGCCGCCCGCGCGATCCGCGCCGCCGCCCGTCTCCACCGCGCCACCGATCGACCCCGAGCTCGCCACCGCCTGGGACCGGGTCGTGGACGAGGTCATGAAGAAACGGCCCATGCTCGGCACGGTGCTGACCCAGGCGCGCCCGGGCGGGGTGAGCGACGGGGAGCTCACCATCGTCCTGACGGGGAACCACTTCCACCGGGAGACGCTCGCGGACACGGCGAACCGTGAGATCGTCGTGCAGGCGGTCCGGCGCCACGTCGCCGGAGCCGACCGGATCACCGTCGTCGCGGCGGGCGAGAGCGCCGGTGGCGCGGGAGAGCATCCCGCGGTCCAGGCGGCGATCGCCGAATTCCAGGGCGAGGTGGTCGCGGTGCGCCCGCGTCCGCCGGAAGGAGAGGGCCAGTGAAGGGCTTCGGGAACATCATGAAGGAAGCGCAGAAACTGCAGCAGCAGATGGCCGCGATGCAGGAAGAGATCGGCAAGAAGCGGGTGGAGGCGACGGCCGGCGGCGGCATGGTGACGGTCGAGGCGAACGGCAAGCAGGAGATCATCTCGATCAAGATCGATCCCGAGGTGGTGAACCGCGACGACGTCCAGATGCTGGAGGACCTCGTGCTTGCCGCGTGCAACGAGGCGCTGCGGAAGTCGCGCGAGCTCATGCAGCAGGAGCTCGGCCGGCTCACCGGCGGGCTCAAGATTCCCGGCCTGGGGATGTAGGGCGGACCCGGCTTGGCGTACTATCCGGACCCGGTCGCGCGGCTCATCGAGGCGCTCCAGCGGCTGCCCGGGATCGGACCGAAGACGGCCCAGCGGCTCACGTTCTTCCTGCTCAAGCGGCCCGTCGAGGAGGTACGCGAGCTCTCCGAGTCGCTCCTCGCCGTGAAGGACCAGATCGTCTACTGTCGCCTGTGCTTCAACATCACCGACGAGGACCCCTGCCGCATCTGCGCCGATCCTTCGCGCGACTCGCGCCTGCTCTGTGTCGTCGAGGAGCCGAACGATCTCCTGGCGATGGAGCGAACGGGCGAGTACCGCGGGCGCTACCACGTGCTGCTCGGCGCGCTCTCGCCGCTGGACGGCATCGGGCCCGACGACCTCAAGGTCAAGGAGCTCCTGGTCCGGCTCGAGGTCGGCGACACGACCGAGGTGATCCTCGCGACGAACCCCAACGTCGAGGGGGAGGCGACGGCGCTGTACCTCGCCAAGCTCCTGCGGCCGCTCGGCCTGCGCGTCACGCGCATTGCCCGCGGCCTGCCCGTCGGCGGCGACCTCGAGTACGCCGACCAGGTGACCCTCTCCAAGGCGCTCGAGGGCCGGCGCGAGATCGGCTGAGCACGCCGCCTGCGCGGCCCTCAGTCGCGCCGCGCGCTCGACTCACGGCACGCCGGGAGTACCGCGAGGATCCGCGTGCGCCGCTCGGGCCCGAGCGGCTCCTGCGCGAGCCACGCGCAGAATTCCGCCGGCTGCGTCATCGCCCACTCGGCGACGCCGGCGCTGACGCCGATGGTCTCCGCCAGCTTGCGGTCGGCGAGATAGCCGAAGAGCGGGGCCACGAGCCGCGCGATCGCCGCGGCCACGCGGTTGTCGATCCGCACGTACGCCGTGAGCGTCGGCTCCACTCCGTCGGCGCGCGGCGCGAAGTCGAGGATCGTGAGCGCGCTGCCGCCGATCGTCCCGAGGACGCGGCCCGAGTGCTGTCCCCACGACATCATCACGCGTCGGGTCGGCTCGCGGACCAGCACGCGGTAGACGCCGCGGGCGCCGTCGCGATCGTCGGCGACGTAGCGGTCGTCGTCGAGCGATTCGACCTCGTAGCGCGCGAGCTTCTTGAAGCGCGCGGCGGCGGCCGTCGCGTCGGGCGTGTCCACGAACGCCAGGTACACCGCGAACGGCACGCGCGCGGGCCGTGCCTTCACGGTTCGGCTCAGCGTGAGCTCGCTCCACAGGCGCTCGATGGACGCGATCACGTCGGGGGGAAAGCCGTCGCGCGATGCGAGGAATGCCGGCCAGGCCGGTACGGACGGCTGACCGGGCGCGCCAGTGGTCAGGCCCAGGAGGAGGACCGCCGCGAGCCACCATTTTGGCGTTGGCGGTTTGCCGGAGGGCTCAGCCTCGTCGGGACGGTGAGGGCCGTGCGCGAGCGGGCCGAGCAGAGCCACTAGGTGCGGCGCAGGAAGCTGCGGTAAAATCGCCACGGCGTCTCGTCGGAGCTGGAATTCCCCGGTAGCTCAGTCGGTAGAGCGCCTGACTGTTAATCAGGATGTCGCTGGTTCGAGTCCAGCCCGGGGAGCCAACCCTCTCACGCCCGTCGGCCTCTCAGCGATCGTCCGTGTCCGGGTGCTCGGCGTGCCGGGGCAGACCGCGGAGCGCCTCCCGGTAGAACCCCAGATCGAAGAGGCCGCCTGCCGGCGTGGAGAGCCGCCGGAGATTCTCGTGCGTCTCGAACCCGTTGAACTCGGCGCGGAGGGCGAGCACGTTGTACAGGCCCTTGCGGTCGATCCGGGCCTCCGGGATCAGCCCGACGCCGTCTGCGACCTGAACGGCGTAGATCTGCTCGGCGAGTGCGGCCGACGTGTTCGGCTGGGTCACCAGCAAGGCGATCGCTGCGTCGCGGTTGGACGGGTCAAGCACCCAGCGGACGGCACGCACGTAGGCTCGCATGAACCGCACCACGGCGTCGTCGTGGTCGGCGAGCCACGGCACCATTGACGAGAACACCTGCCCGAGATACGGGCTCGCGACGGTGGCGACCGAATCGAGCAGTACACGGCCGGCTGCCGCCGCCCGGAGTTCGAAGCCGCTGTTGAGCAGGGTCGCGTCGAACTGGCCCGCGAGTAACGCGGAGAAGCGGGCAGGCGTCCCTCCTGCCGAGACCACCGCATAGTCGACGCCGCGCTCGAGCCCGTGCAGCCGCATGATCTTGTAGAGCACAAATGCAAAGCCCGAATCGGGCGCGTCGACGGCGAGCGTCTTCCCGCGGAGATCCTCGACGCGGGTCATGCCGGGCTGGGCGACGAGCGTCAGATTCATCCCGTAGTCGGCGCCCATGAACATCCGGACGTCAAGAGCGGCCCCGGCCGCGTTGTGGGGGTTCAGCCGGAAGTTTACGGGGTTGTCGACAGACGCCAGAACGATGTCGTAGAGCCCGTCGCGCAGGAACTCAAAGGCCTGCCGCGAGCCCGACACCGCGAACTCCTCGACGGCGACGCCCTCCGCGGCGTAGAAGCCTTCGGCCTGCGCTGCCAGGGTCGCGAGCGAGCGTGTGAATAAGCCGAGCCGAAGGGCGGCCGACGCGTCGCTCCCCGGGGTGCCCTGCGCGCGTGCCGGCGCCACTCGGCCGAGGGCGCACATCGACCAGACCGCCGCGAGCGTCACGAGAGTCAGCGCAAAGGGGCGCCGGCACATGGCCTCCTCCAAGACCGGGTGACGCCGGCACCGGCGCTCGCTGCCTCACGCGGCGCCGTGCACCACAGTCGGTCGTCGCTCGGTGTGCGGCCGTGAAGTATATACCGAGATCGCTGCGGCTTCTACGACCCCATGGATGTGTCCCCGCTCCTTGGGTTCTGGCCGGTGGGTGACGACGTCGCAGAGCGGGCCAACCACGCCACGATCCGGTTCCGGTAATAGTAGAGTGGCAGGGCCACGGCCACCGCGATGGCCGTCAGGACGATCACGTGCAGGTAGTTCCCGCTCGCCGTATGGGCGCCCTGCGCCGAGAGGACCCATGTGCCAGGGATGCGGCCCAGGGTGGACGCCACGGCGAAGACCCAGAAGGGCAGGGGGCTGATTCCGAACAGATAGGAGGCGATGTCCTTGGGGAGCCCAGGCATCAGATAGATGATGAAACAGAGGATGCCGCCCTCAGATTCGATGACGAACCCCAGCTTGTCCCACGTTTGTTGCCTGACCAGGCCGCGAACGTAGTTGGCACCCAGCAGGCGGCCCACCCCGAATGATGCGAGGGAGCCGAGCGTGAGGCCGATGGTCGAGTAGAAGAACCCGAGCCGCTCGCCGAACAGGTAGCCGCCGAGAAGGCCGGTTGCCTCTCCGGGAATCGGCGAGAGGATGACCTGGAGCGCCTGAAGAGCGATGAAGAGCACCGGGGTGAGCACCCCCCACGTCTCCACCACCTCTCTGAGGAACGGCTTGTCCCCAAAGAGCCGGACCACGAACCGGTAGGTCGGCGTGTCGATGACGACCAGCCACACGCCGCACCCGACGAGAAGGCCTGACAGGCAGAGCCCGGAGACCAGGCCGTAGCCGGAGGCGCGCAAACGGCCCATGCCTCGGCCGGGGTCGCTGTCCATCAAGGTTCGAGCGAGGGGTGTCGGAAGGCCGTCAGCGGACCAAGTGCATGCCGCCGCAGTCTGCATGCCCGAACGTCGGCCGGGGTTTCTCAAAGGCGCTCACCGCTTGAGGGCCGTGAACGACCGTGCCGCACGCTCCACACTTTCTCCCGGCACGCTCCCAGGCTTCGTAGCAGACCACGCAGATCGCCACGTCTTTCGAGTCCCTCACCCGGAAGACCTCCTTGCGCGGCACACGATGATCGCAGAACACGCACGTCGCCTTACCGAGTCCAAACATGCTGACCTCCCTCGGCCCCCGCGGCCGGCGTCCCGTTCACGGTCGACTCACCGATCCCGGTTTGGGTGTTGACGGAGAACTCCAGACAATGGCCCAGCCTTGCCTTCGCAATCGCTCGTCGATCAGCGGCCGTGAGCGTCGATCGGCCTGGTGACGTTCCGCACCCCGAGCGCTGGATGTCTTCCGCCGTTCCCCCCGCCGGCGATCGAGGATGATCGTCACCCTGCTGTTGTCGGCGAAGACGCGCTTGAGGTGTTCGTAATGATCGAAGGCCTCACGAGACACGATGAAGAGCAGATCCTGACGCGGGGCGACCTTGGCCTTCCGCTCGAGTTCCCGGCGCTCGTGCAGGGGGTCAGTAGGCATCGCGCTTCCACCACGCAACCCGAGTGCCAACACGGAAAAGGTGCGACTGGTCGCCTAGTTTGGTGGATGAGGAGCGCCCGGCAAGGGGCCGGCAATGTTTCGTAAGGGGAGTCAAAGATTGTGGGTACGGGGGCGTTCAGACCGAGGAGATCGATTATCCGGAAGGCTGGATCGCGCGCTGGGGGCTGTGGCGCAGGCTACCAAGGTTCTGCAACAGAGGGATCCCAGTGCGTAAACTTTTACACGGGCGACCGAGAGCGCCTGCTCTCTGCGCTCTCCTTAGGTCACGTCTCCCCGCCTCCCTCCCCACCTCCTCTCGTGTCGCGGCCAGGCTTGGCGCGATCTCTGATCCACACGGTAGAGGGAGTCGCCCGACAGACAATACGGCGGATGACTGAATCGGATCCCGAAGTTCTACGTACGGTGGGGGCCGGATAGACCCTGCAGATTCCGGAAAGTCCAGCGGTTGACGGCCGGCGACGAGTGGGCTACCGATGAGACCTAGCCAGATCCACACGGAGGACACGGAATGGATCGAGACACGATACGGCAAAAGATCCGGGCAAGGCTCGACGCCGGGACACTACCCAGGGCGGTGCCGCCGCTGACGAAGGCCGGCACCGCGCCACCGACCACGCCCTCGGCGTCCATCCAGGCGGACAGCGCAATCGGGCTGGCGAGGTGCGCGGGATGCGACGACGCTGGGGCCGGGGTCACGTACCGCTACCCTGACGGCTCGATCGTCCGGTTCCACGGCAGATGCCACCGGATTTGGGAGGAGGAATGCCAGCGGGCCTAGGGGAAGGAGCCTGATTCGCGCCGGCGTTTCCCTTGACTCCCCGTAACCGGAAATGGTGCTATCGTTGGATAGTTCCTCAACAAATGCACGGACCCGTTGGCGGGTCGTCTCTCACACCTCGCGGGGGTGATCGCGATGCTGCGACGTCTCTTCATTTCTCTCGTGGCCTGGTCGCTGGCAGCCGTCGGTCCGGCCTCCGCCGCCCCCGGGGCCGACATGGGCGTGGTCACGGGCGGCGAGAAGGGCACCTACTATCAGTTCGGCCTCAATCTCCAGGCCCTCGGCAAGCTGAACGGTATCAACCTGAGTGTCTATCCCTCCAAGGGATCGGTGGAGAACATCTACGCGGTCTACCAGAGGCCGGGCGTTCAGGTCGGCATCGTGCAGTCGGATGTGCTCGCGTTCGTCGCCCGCGTGCAAACCGACTCGACCCTCCAGCGGATCGCGAAAAAGATCAAGATGGTCTTTCCGCTCTACAACGAGGAGATCCACGTGCTCGCCCAGAAGGGCGTCGCCTCCTTCGACGATCTCGCCAACAAACGTGTGGCGATCGGCCGCGAAGGCAGCGGGACGTACCTCACCGCCCGGCTGCTCTTCAAGGTGTCGGAGGTCGCGCCGCGCCAAATGGTGCCGATCGACACCGATGAGGCGCTGGCCGAGCTGAAGGCGAGGCGGATCGACGCGATGTTCTACGTCGCCGGCTATCCCGTGAGGCTCCTCACCGAGGGCGTCACCGCGGCGGACGATCTCGCGCTCGTGCCGATCACCAACAAGGACATCGCCGAGTTCTACCCGCGTGCCGTGATTCCCGCGAGCACGTACGCGTGGCAGCCGCAGCCCGTCGAGACCGTCGCGGTCAAGGCCGTCCTCGTCTCCTTCGACTACCGGAGGGCCGACTGCGAGCACGTGGGGCGGCTCGCACAGATGCTGTCGACGAACATGGAGTGGCTGACGAAGAACGGCCACCCGAAGTGGAAAGCGGTCAACCTCGGGTTCCCCCTGAAGGGGTGGGAGCAGTACGACTGCGTGCGGAAGTATCTCCCGAAGCCAACGGCCAGGGCCGCCGCCCCGCAGAAGCCCTCCGAGATCAACCCGATCATGGACGCGATCCGCGAGATGCTCCGTGAGTAGGGACGCCATGGAGGGCCCGACCGGGCCGACGGCCAGGCCGTTCGTCGAGTCCGGCGACCGCGCTCCGGTCGGGCTGAGCGTCAAGGGTCGCTATCGGATCGTCCGCGAGCTGGGGGCGGGCGCCTTCGGCAGCGTGTGTCTCGCCGAAGACGAGGCGACCGGTCACCCGGTGGCGATCCGGTTCCTGCCCCGCGCGCTATCCGGCGCGTCCGACGCCACGCAGGCGGTCCAGCGCATGGGCCGGGCGATCGTGGCGGCGTCGACGGCGCACCCGGCTCTGGTCCGGGTGCTGGAGTTCGGTGAAGCGGAGAACGGCCGGGCCTTCGTGGCCATGGAGCTTGTCGAGGGGCGCCGCCTGAGCGAGATGCTGTCGGCGGGCAAGCCGCTCGACGTCGACGTCGCGCTACGCCTTGCGCTCGACCTCGGCGGAGCCGTGGAGTCGCTTCACAACCTGGGCGTCGTCCATGGCGCGCTCCGGCCCGGCAACGTGATGGTGCTCGAGGACGGGCGCGTCAAGCTGATGGACGTGGAGCTGGCCGGCCTGCGCGACGCGCCGGCGATGGAGAGCATCCTCGCTGCGGAGTCGCCGGCGGAGTACCTCTCGCCCGAGCAGATCCGTCGGGCTCCGGTGACCGAGAAGACGGACATCTATGCGTTCGGCGTCGTCCTCTACGAGATGCTCTGCGGCGTGCCCCCGTTCCAGGCGCCGACGCGCGAGGCCATCCTGACGAAGCACCTGACAGAAACGCTGGTGCCGGTGCGTCGTCGCCGGCGCGGCGTGCCTGCCTCGGTGGAGTCCGCTGTGGCGCTCGCGCTCTACAAGCAGCCGGAGCTACGGCCGCTCATGCAGGATGTCCTCAATCGCCTCTGGGCGGAGGCGAACGGCCCGGCGACGCGGTGGAAGCGGCCGGCCGCGATCGCGGCCGGCGCCGCCCTCGCGGCGTCGGTGGTCATGCTCGTGGCGTGGGTCTTGTTCGCGCAGCACGTGCCGGCTCCGCGCCCGCTCGCGCAACCGGCCGAGCAAGCGCCGGTGAGTGCGCTCCCACGATCGAGTGCTCCACCCACCGAGCCCGGCACGGCGCCTGTCGTCGGGCCGCTGGCGCCTGCGGTCGGGCCCGCCACGCCAGCGGCGGTGCCGTCGCCGGCGGTGAGGGCGACACCACCGACGACGGCTCCGCCCGCGTCACGCCCCCCCAGGGCGGAGCGTCGAGACCAGCCGCTGGAACGGCCGGCCGCGTCGAGCGACGCCGAAGCTGACGATCCCGGCGCCATCATCGACTGGCTCCTGAGTCGTTCTTCGGCGCGCGGCCGCTGAACGTCGCGTCCGCCCGCCCACCGACGCCGGTCAGATTGTACAGGCGCGCGCAGTTGTCCCAGAGGATCTTGGCCTTGGTTTTGTCGCTCACGCCCTCGAGCGCGACGAACTCCTCGATCGCGCGAGGGAAGAGCCCGTCGGAGTGCGGGTAGTCGGTCGAGACCACGATGGTGTCGTCGCCGACCGCCTCGACCACCTGCTTGAGCACCTTCTCGTCGGCGTCGGTGGCCACGTAGCACTGCCGGAAGAAATACTGGCTCGGGAGTTGCGAAATCTGCACCTCCGAGCCGGGCCCGAATTTTTCCCACGCCTCGTCGAGCCGCCAGAGCCACCACGGGAGCCACCCGCAGGTGCCCTCGAGAAACGCGCAGCGGAGCCGCGGATGGCGCTCGAGCACCCCGCCGGCCGCAAAGCTGGCGAAGGCGAGCATCAGCTCCATGGGGTTGCGGCCGGCGGCGCCGATGACGCGCCCGTTGGGGTGGTCGAGGTAGCGGCGGGCGATGTCGTCGCGCAGCGACGACTGCCCGGTCGGATGGAAGCCGACCGGGACGCCGAGCTCCTCGATCGCGGCCCACAGCGGCTCGAGCTCCGGGTCGTGGATGTGGCGGCCGCGGACCGGGTTGGGGTTCCCGATCACGGCGACGGCGCCCAGCTCCCGCACGGCGCGCTGCGCCTCTCGGACGGCGAGACCGACGTCGTGGAAGGCGACCTGAGCGGCGAACTTCAGGCGATCGGGGTTGGAGGCGCAGAAGTCACGCGTCCAGTTGTTGTGGGCGCGGGCGAGCGCCGCCGCCACCTGGGGCTCGAGGTCGTCGTGCATGAGCACTTGGCGTCCGCGCGTGCCATAGATGATGGCGACGTCGATGCCCTCGATGTCCATCGCCGCGAGGTGCGACGCGGGGTCGTAGCCGCGCGCGTGCGCGACCTCGTAGTGCGGGTGGCGGGCGAAGGCGCGCCGCTCCAGGTCCTTCCCGACGACCGCCGTCTGCGGCCGCTTGGCCATCTCACCGATCTCCAGGTGACCGATGCGGATCGTCGGCTGGTTCGACGCGTTGTCGCTTCGGCGGACGAACGTCGGCGCGAACGCGCGGAACGGATCGTCCAGGTAGCGCTCCCAGAGGGTGTCCGGCTCCATCGTGTGAAGGTCGCTGTCCATCACCCTGAATCCGTGCTTCATGACGGCGTCCTCGCTTCCTCTCGCGTGGCGATCAGGCGAACACGACGACGCCGCGCGCCACCTGGCCGGTCCTCAGCATCTCGAAGCCCTTGTTGATCTCCGCGAGCGTGTAGGTCCGACTGATCAGCTGGTCGAGCTTCAGGCGACCGTCGAGGTAGAGCTGGACGAGCTGGGGGAAGTCCACGGTCGGGCGGACCGAGCCGTAGAGCGTGCCCTTGAGCGTCTTCTCCTGGAGCGCCATCGTGTAGGGCGTGATGGGCGCGCGCGCGGCCATCGGCGCCATGCCGACGACGATGGCGGTGCCGCCGGGGCGGATCGCGTCGAGGATCTGGAGCGTCGTGGCCTCGCTGCCGATCGCGTCGAAGGCGTAGTCGGCGCCGCGGCCGCCGGTCAGCTTTCGCACGCGCTCGGCGACATCGCCCTCCTTGGCGTTCAGCGTGTGGGTGGCGCCGAACTCACGGGCGAAGGCGAGCTTGTTCTCGAGGAGGTCGCACGCGATGATCGTCCGCGCCCCGGCCAGGCGCGCCCCCTGGACGACGTTGAGCCCCACGCCACCGCAGCCGATCACCACGACGGCCGCGCCGGCCTCGACCTGAGCGCAGCGCGTCACGGCGCCCACGCCCGTCGGCACGGCGCAGCCGATCAGCGCCGCCTGCGGCCAGGGCATGTCCTTGGCGATCGGCACCAGCATCTCCGCAGGGCACACGACGGACTCGGCGAACGTCCCGAGACGCGCCATCTGGTTGATGTCCTGCCCGTTGCGGTGTAGCCGGTGCGTGCCGTCCAGCATGACGAAGCGCGGGGAGGTGTAGCCGTCGCAGAGGATCGAGCGCCCGCTCGCGCAGTAGAAGCAGCGGCCGCAGTGCGGTCGGAACGAGAAGATGATGTGGTCGCCCGGGCGCACCGTCGAGACGCCGGGACCGACCTCCTCGACGATGCCGGCCGCCTCGTGTCCGAGCACCATGGGCAGCGGCAGGGGCCAGTCACCGTTGATGATGTGCCAGTCGCTGTGGCAGACGCCGGTCGCCATCACCCGGACCCGTGCCTCTCCGGCCTTCGGGCCGTCTTGCTCCACGTCGACCACTTCGAGTGGGGTGTTCGCCTTGTACAGGATCGCGGCTTTCATCTCCGCCCTCCGGTGTCGTGCGGTCTCGGTGCCGGCGCGCTTCGTGGGCGAAGTCTAATCGAATCTGCGCCCCGGCGAAAGGCCGCGCCGCGGCCGCGCCTTGCCGGCGCGTTCTACGGGAGCGCGATCGGCGGGCGCGGCGCTTGATCGAAGTCGAACGCCTCGAGGAACGCCGCCGCCCGGCGATCGCGCTCGGTCAGGGGCTCGAGGCCGAAGCGCCACTCGATGAATTTGAGGATCGACGCGTGGTCGTACTCGCCGGTCACGACCACGCCGCGCTTCGCGTACGGCGAGACGATGAGCGTCGGCACGCGCGTGCCGAGCCCGAAGGCGTCGACCGCGGGCGGCGGCACGTGGTCGAACCAGCCGCCGCCTTCGTCGTACGTGATCACCACCGCGACGCGCGCCCAGTAGCGGCTCGCCATGATCGCCTTGACGATCTCGCCGATCCAGCGGTCGCCCGCGCCGACGGTCGACGAGACCGGGTGCGCGTTCTGCCTGGCGTGCGGCTTCACGAACGCGACGGCGGGGAGGCCGCCCTCGCGGAGCGCCTTGACGAACTCGGAGGCGTCGCGGATGTGCGCGCGGCCCTCCGGGCTCTCCATGATCCGCTGCACGTACTGGAACGGGTTGTGATGGGGCACGAGCCCCTGCTTCACGGCGTCGGCTCCCCCTCCCCAGCCGGTCGCGTACCAGCGCCATGAGACGCCGCCGGCGTCGAGCCTGTCGGCGATGGTCGGCGCGGTCTGGGGAATCGGGAGGATGTGCGCGACGCGCTGGGGCGGGTACGGAGGATCGAGGTTGTTGACGACGTGGCCCTCGGGGTCGACGTCGCCGTCCCTCACGACGCTGCCATCCGGCGCGAGCTGCGCCTTCACCGCCGCGGGCGCGTCCGGGTAGGTCGCCAGGGTCGCCGAGATCAGGTAGAAGTGGTTGGCGAACGACCCGCCGTGGATCCCCTGGAAGTAGTGGTCGAGGAGCACGAACTCCTCGGCGAGCCGCCACTGCACGGGGATCGCCGCCTTCTCGTAGTAGCCCATCGTCGCGCCGCCGCTGGTCCCCTCGGCGACCCACTTGCCCATGGGAACGCCGTCGGCGCCGGGGCCGTACTGGCGCTGCATGTGGTAGAAGCGGTGGACCGGGTTGTTCGTCGCGTCGAACGGGCCGACGAAGCGGAGCATCGGAAACGGCGCGTTCGGGAGGTCGGGAGGGAAGCGCGGGTCCGGCTTCCCGTCGTGGCCGAGCGGGAGCGGCAGCGTCGCGTACGTCGCGCCGTTCGCGCCCGTCTGCTTGCCATGGTAGGCGGCGAGTCCTTCGGCCCCGGGGTACGTGCCGAACAGGTGGTCGAAGGAGCGGTTCTCGAGGAAGAGCACGACGATGTGGTCGATCGGAACGCGCGCGTCGACCCGATCGGTTCCTCCCCTTGCGCAGGCGACGGCGAGCCCGCAGAGAACGGCGACGCCGAGCAGCCGGCAGGCTCTCAGGAACACGGGTCCGAGCCGCTACCGGTCGGCCGGCCCCGCGCCCGGCTCCCGCTCGTGGCGATGGAACTCGCCCGGCGGGGTGATCGCGAGGCGGATCGTCGGACCGGTGCCCTTCGGCCGGATATGGTGGAAGTGGTTCGCGGGGACGAAGACGAAGTCACCGGCCCGCGCGCGGACCGGCTCGGCCTGGCCTTCGATCTCCCAGTCGATCTCGCCCTCGACCACGAGCCACCACTCGTCCACCAGGTGGTAGTGGCGATCGTTGGGATGGCCGGGAGGCTGGCAGATCAACGTGGACACGATCTGGTCGTTCACCACGATTTTCTCCGACCAGGGCGGCGCCCCTTTCGCGCGCTTGATGTCGTCGATCCGCGCGTGGAGCTTGTCGCCGCGCAGTAACCCCGTCAGCGTCGCCTGTGCCGTCTTCATGTCCTCTCCCCCGGGAAGTCGCGTTCGCCGCTCGCAACTCGTTCTCGGTTAGGCTACCCTACTGTGCGGCGTTCGGGAAAGGTCGTCAACGGACACGCAGGTCGCGAGGTGAGGAGGACCAGGATCATGTCGAGTTCGCACGCGCGCGTCGCGCCGACCCGCCGTGAGCTCCTGCAGGGCGCGTCCGCGCTCGCCCTCGGCGTCGCGGCGGCGCCCGCCGCGGCGTGGGCGCAGCGGACGACGGTCAAGCTGGCGTTCATCGGCCCGCTGACGGGCGGGACCGCGTCGAACGGCCTGGGCGGCCGGAACTCCTTCCTCCTCGCGGTTCAGGAGCGGAACGCGGATCCGAAGGCCAGGTACCACTACGAGACCGAGGTGCTCGACGACGAGTGCAAGCCGACGGTCGCCGTCCAGGCAGCGCTCAAGGCCACGTCGGACCCGGCGATCGTCGCGGGAGTCACGCACTACTGCTCGGTGACGGCGATCGCGACGGTGGACACTTACCACAAGGCCGGCATGCCGGCCATGGTCTGGGGCGCGGTCCTGCCCGAGATCACCTACGGTCACAAGTACGTGGAGGTCACCCGGGTCAACGGCACGATGATCAACCAGAACAACGTGGCCGCCGACTTCGCGGTGAAAACGCTGGGATTCAAGACCTTCGCGCTCATCCACGACACCACCGACTACGGCCGCGCGCACGCGAAGTGGTTCGGCGAGTTCCTCGAGAAGGCCGGCGGCAAGATTCTTACGACGCAGGGAACCGCGAAGGACCAGAAGGATTACGCGGCCGAGTTGACGCGCGCGAAGGCGGACCGACCGGAGGTCGTCTGGTACGGTGGCCTCACGCCCGACGGCGTGCGCGTGCGAGTGCAGATGGACAAGCTCGGCGTTCGTGCGCAGTTCCAGGGCACGAGCGGCATCAAGTCCGACACCTTCAACGAGACGGTCGGTCCGTCGGCGGAGGGCGCGCTCGCGTTCGTCGAGGGCGCGCCGACGGAGAAGCTGCCGGGCGGCAAGAAGTTCCTCGAGGCGTATGCGAAGGCGGCCTTCAAGGAGCCGTCGGAGGCGTACGGCCCCTTCGCCTACGTCGCCGCGAACCTCGTCATCGACGCGATCGAGGCGGTCGGCCCCGACCGCGCCAAGGTGGCCGAGCGGCTCAAGCGGACGAAGAACGCGAGCACCATCATCGGCCCCGTGGAGTTCGACGAGTACGGGCAGAACACCGTCCCCCTCATCTCCAAGTACGTGAGCCAGGACGGCAAGTGGGTGCTCTGGGAAGACTCGGAGTACGCCTCCGGCAAGCGCACGCTGCCCGGCCACAAGTTTAAGAAGATGTAACCGGCGCGCCCGGTGCCGCCGCTCGAGCTCCTCCTTCAGCAGGCGTTGAACGGCGTGATGCTGGGGGTGATGTACGCCCTCGTCGCCGTCGGGTTCACGCTCTTCTTCGGCGTGCTCGACGTGATCCACTTCGCTCACGGCGACATCTTCATGCTCGGCGCTTTCGCGGGGCTCACGGCGCTCGTCGGGCTCAAGGCCGCCGGGCTCGGCGGCTCGCTCCTGGCGCTCCCGCTCACCTTCGCCGCGGCGATCCTCGTCACCGGCGTGGTCGGGGTCGCGGCCGAGCGCGTCTGCGTGAAGCCGCTGGCAGGTACCTCCCCGCTGATGACGCTGCTCGCGACCCTCTCGCTCGGGCTGGTGATCCGCGAGTCCGTCCTGATCTTCTACCCGCGCGGCGCCGATCCCAAGCCCTTCCCGCAGCTCCTGCCCCAGGGCGGGTTCGAGGCCGGCGGCGTCGCGATCCGCTACGAGAACCTCGCCATCCTGGGGATCGGGCTCGCGGCCATGGTGGCGGTGGATCGCGTCATCAAGGGCACGAAGATGGGTGCGGCGATTCGCGCGGTCGCCCAGGATCCGGAGGCGGCGCAGATGATGGGGGTGAACCTCGATCGCACCGTCGACGCGACCTTCTTCCTGGGCTCCGGCCTGGCCGCCGTGGCGGGAATCCTCAGCGGGCTCTACTACAGCGAGATCCACTTCATCATGGGGATCACCGGCGGCGTCATTGGCTTCTCCGCGGCGGCGATCGGCGGGCTCGGCAACGTCTACGGCGCGATCGTCGGCGGGCTGCTCTTCGGCGTGCTGCAGACGACGGCCGCGGCGCTCATCCCCCGCGGCTCCGAGTTTCGGGACGTCGTCGCGTTCGCGGTCGTCATGCTGTTCCTCGTGTTCAAGCCGAGCGGCATCTTCGGCGAGAAGAGCGTCGAGCGCGTGTGAGCCGCGACCTGGCCCTGGTCTGGGTGGCGGAGGCGGCGGTCTTCGCCCTCGTGATCGCCGGCATCCTCGCCGAGCGTCCGTGGGCGCTCGGGGCCGCGGGCGGAGCGCTCGCCGCCGCGGGCGCGCTGGTGCGGTGGGCGCCGGGGCTCCGGACCGCGCTCGCCCGGGCGTTCGCGCGCCGCCGGGGCGCCGCGCTCGGGTGTGGCGTCGTGCTCGCGCTGGCGCTGCCGCTGGCGCTCCGGTCGAGCCCGTACTGGACGTTCGTCGCGACGCTCGCCCTCCTCTACGTCACGATCGGCCAGGGGCTGAATCTGCAGATCGGGACGGCGGGCGTGATCAACCTCGCGGGCGCGGCGTTCGCCGGTCTCGGCGGCTACTCGGTCGGCCTCCTGACGGTCGCGGCGGGCTGGCCGTCGTGGCTCGCCGTGCTGGTCGGGCCGTGGGTCGCGGTCACGGTGGGCGCGATCCTCTTCGTGCCGATCCTCAAGACCCGCGGCCACTACCTGGCGCTCGTCACGATCGCCTTCGTCTTCATCTTCAACATCCTCATGAACAACCTCGAGTTCACGGGCGGCCCGCAGGGGATCAAGAACATCCCGACGCTCCACCTGTTCGGCTACGCCTTCACGACACGGCCGGTGCTCGCGGGCGTCGAGCTGCCAGCGCACGCGAATTTCTACTACGCCGCGCTCGTGGTGGCCGGACTCACGACGTGGGTCCTCCGGCGCCTGCACGACTCGTGGCTCGGGCTCGCGCTCAACACGCTGCGCGACGACGAGATCGCGGCGCGGTGCAGCGGCGTGGCCGTCGCGCGGGGGAAGCTGCTCGCGTTCTCGATCGGCAACTTCTTCATCGGGCTCGGCGGCGCCGTCTACGCCGTGATCGTCGGCTTCGTCTCGCCGCCCGACTTCGATTTTGGCTACTCGCTCGTCATGCTCTCGGTGATCATCATCGGCGGTGTCGACTCGATCCCGGGCGTGATCCTGGGCGCCTGCCTGCTCGTGCCGCTGCCCGAGCGCTTCCGGTTCCTCCACGAGTACCGGCTGCTGCTCTACGGCGTCGTGATCGTCGTGATGCTCCTCTACCGGCCCCGGGGCCTCTGGCCCGCCCAGGTTCGGCGGTACCGGTGAGCGCCGCGGGTGCTCTGCTGGATGTGCGCGGGCTCACCGTGCGCTTCGGAGGGCTCGTGGCCCTCGATGGCGTGGACGTCGCGGTCGCCGAAGGGGAGACGGTCGGCGTGATCGGGCCCAACGGTTCGGGCAAGACCACGCTCTTCAACGCGCTCACCGGGTTGTACGCGCCGGCCGGCGGGGAGATCGTCTTCCGGGGGCGCCGGCTCGCCGGGCTCGAGGCCCACGCGATCGCGCGGCTCGGGATCGCACGGACCTTCCAGGCGAGCCGCCTGTGCCTCGACCTCTCGGTGTTCGACAACATCCTGATCGGCATGCACGCGGGCCGGCGGACGGGCCTCGTCGATTTCGTGGTCCGCCGCCGGCGGTTCCTCGGCGAGATACGCGCGGCCCTCGAGCGCGCGTCCCACCTGCTCGCGTTGTTCAACCGCGACCTGCCGTCGCGCGGCTTCGAGCGCGTCGGCCAGCTCCCGCAGATCGACCGGCGGCGCGTCGAGATCTGCCGCGCGCTCGCCGCCGCGCCGACGCTGCTCCTGCTCGACGAACCGTCGGCCGGGATGAACCCGGAGGAGACGGCCGAGCTGATGCGTGACCTCCGCATCGTCCGCGAGGAGATGCCCGGGCTCTCGGTGGTCATCATCGAGCACGACATGTTCGTGATCGAGGGCGTGAGCCAGCGCGTCGTCGCGTTCAACTACGGCCGAAAGATCGCCGAGGGGAGCTTCGCCGCGGTCGCGGCACACGGGGAGGTGCGTGCGGCGTACCTCGGCACGGAGGCGGTCGGTGCTTGAGCTCCGCGGGGTCTCGACCCGTTACGGTCCGATCACGATGCTGCGCCGGGTGTCGCTCGGGGTCGAGGCGGGGCGGATCGCGTGTCTTCTCGGGCCGAACGGCGCGGGCAAGACCACGCTGATTCGGACCGTGCTCGGCATCGTCCGGCCGGTCGAGGGCAGCGCGTGGTTCGAGGGCACGCGCGTCGATCGGCTCCGCACCCACGAGATCGTGAAGCTCGGCATCGGCGTCGTGCCGGAGGGGCGGCGCGTCTTTCCGAAGATGACCGTCGAAGAGAACCTCAGGATGGGTGCCTTCGTCGAGTGGGCGCCCGCGGACTACGCGGAGCGGCGCGACCACGTCTTCGCCCTCTTCCCGCGGCTCGCCGAGCGGCGATGGCAGACGGCGGCCACGATGTCGGGCGGCGAGCAGGCGATGCTCGCGATGGGCCGGGCACTGATGAGCCGGCCGAAGCTCCTCCTGCTCGACGAGCCGTCGCTCGGGCTCTCGCCCCTCCTCGTCGAGCAGCTCTTTGGGATCATCCGCGCGATCAACGGGGCGGGTACGACGGTCTTTCTGATCGAGCAGAACGCGCGGAAGACCCTCGAGATCGCCCACCACGGCTTCGTGCTCCAGAA
>MNCR01000077.1:0-4390 GCA_001914535.1 Candidatus Rokubacteria bacterium 13_2_20CM_69_15_1 | reverse complement strand
CCGACGGGACCAAAGTCGGTGGCCACCAGGCCTCGTCGGCGTCCGTCGTCAGTCTCCTGACGGCGCTCTACTTCAAAGCGCTCCGGCCGGGCGACCTCGTCGCCGTCAAGGCGCACGCCGCGCCCGCGTTCTATGCGATCCAGTACCTCCGCGGGCGACTCCCGCGGGCCGCGCTCGCGGAGCTCAGGTCCTTCGGCGGGCTCCAGGCGTATCCGAGCCGGCGGAAGAACCCGGAGGTCGTGGACATCTCCACGGGCTCGATGGGGCTCGGCGCCGTGCAGGCGACGTTCGGCGCGCTGGCCGCGCGCTACGTCGTCGACCACGGGGGCGTGGACGCGCCGGGGCGCGTCATCGTCATGGTGGGCGACGCCGAGCTCGACGAGGGCAACGTCTGGGAGGCGCTCGCCGAGGAAGCGGTGAGCGGGCTCGGACGCGTGCTCTGGATCGTGGACGTGAATCGCCAGGCGCTCGACCGCGTCGTTCCCGACGCGCGCACCCGCCAGCTCGGTGCGATGTTTTCGGCGTGCGGCTGGCGAGTCATCGAGCTTCGCTGGGGGCGGCAACTCCGCGCCGTGTTCCGCCGGCCGGGGGGCACGCGCCTGCAGCAACGGCTCGAGGCCATGCCGAACGCCGAGTACCAGCGGTTGCTCCGCCTGCCCCCCGGCGCCGTACGAAAGACCCTCGTCACGTCCGATGGCGGAAAGGGCGACGCGACGTTGGACCGCGCCCTGTCGCGACTGGCCGACGACGAGTTGGCGGCGCTCGTCGCCGATCTGGGCGGCCACGACCTCGCGACGATCCTCGACGCGTTTGACGCGGCCGAGGGCGAGCGCGCGCGGCCGAGCGTCATTCTCGCCCACACGATCAAGGGCTGGGGGCTGCCGCTCGCCGGCGATCCGCTGAACCACACGATGCTCCTCACCGATGCCCAGACCGCGGAGCTCCGGGGCTCGCTCGGGATCGCGCCGGGCGCCGAGTGGGACGGGTTCGCCCCGGAGAGCGACGAGGCCGAGTGGGTCCGGCGGCTCCCGCCCGTTTTTTCATCGCCTCCCGCCCGTGCCGTCCCCGAGGTCCCCATCGAGCTCGACGAGGCCTATCAGGCGGACAGCTCGACCCAGGAGGCGTTTGGTCGGGCGCTCGGCGCGCTCGCCCGCCTGCCGGTCGCGGCGTCCATCGTCACCGTGTCAGCCGACGTCGCGGTGACGACGCACCTCGCGGGATGGATCAACCGGAAGGGCGTGTACTTCCCGACGGCGAAGCCGCCCGCGTTCGCCGATCTGCCGCTCGCGGTCCAGTGGAAGGAGTCGCCCGCGGGCCAACACATCGAGCTCGGGATCGCCGGCGGCCACGACCTCGCGACGATCCTCGACGCGTTTGACGCGGCCGAGGGCGAGCGCGCGCGGCCGAGCGTCATTCTCGCCCACACGATCAAGGGCTGGGGGCTGCCGCTCGCCGGCGATCCGCTGAACCACACGATGCTCCTCACCGATGCCCAGACCGCGGAGCTCCGGGGCTCGCTCGGGATCGCGCCGGGCGCCGAGTGGGACGGGTTCGCCCCGGAGAGCGACGAGGCCGAGTGGGTCCGGCGGCTCCCGCCCGTTTTTTCATCGCCTCCCGCCCGTGCCGTCCCCGAGGTCCCCATCGAGCTCGACGAGGCCTATCAGGCGGACAGCTCGACCCAGGAGGCGTTTGGTCGGGCGCTCGGCGCGCTCGCCCGCCTGCCGGTCGCGGCGTCCATCGTCACCGTGTCAGCCGACGTCGCGGTGACGACGCACCTCGCGGGATGGATCAACCGGAAGGGCGTGTACTTCCCGACGGCGAAGCCGCCCGCGTTCGCCGATCTGCCGCTCGCGGTCCAGTGGAAGGAGTCGCCCGCGGGCCAACACATCGAGCTCGGGATCGCCGAGCACAACCTCTTCCTTCTGCTCGGCGCTCTCGGGCTCGCGCGCGAGCTGTCGGGCACGACGCTCCTCCCCATCGGGACGCTCTACGATCCCTTCGTCCCGCGCGGGCTCGACGCGCTCTACCATGCGCTCTACTCCGGCGCGAAGTTCGTCGTGGTCGCGACCCCATCCGGCGTCAGCCTGGCGCCCGAGGGAGGCGCCCACCAGTCCGTGATCACCCCCGGCGTCGGGGTCGCGCTGCCGGCGATCGCCTACTTCGAGCCGGCCTTCGCGCGGGAGGTCGAGTGGATCCTCCTCGACGCGCTCCGGGGCCTCGCCGACCGGACGGGCGAGAGCGTGTACCTCAGACTCTCGACGAAGCCGGTGGACCAGTCCCTCGCGCCGGCGCCGAGCGCCGAGTATCGGGCCCGCGTCCTCCGGGGCGCCTACCGGCTGATCGATGCCCGTGGCGAGCCGGGCTGGGATGCGGAGGGCAACGCGGTCCACGTCTTCGCCGCCGGTGCGATGGTTCCGGAAGCCGTCCAGGCGAGCCGCCTCCTCCGCGCGCGCGGCGTGCTCGCGAGCCTCTTCGTCGTCACGAGCCCCGACCGTCTCTATCGCGACCTGCGCGGGCGCGCGACCTACTTAGAAGCGCTCGTCGGCGCCGACGAGGAGGGCGTCCCGATCGTGTCGGTGCTCGACGGCCACTCCCACGCGCTCGCGTTCATCGGTGGGGCCCTCGGCGTGCCCCAGCTCGCGCTGGGCGTCGACGACTTTGGCCAGTCGGGGACGCGCGCCGACCTCTATCGGCACTATGGAATCGACGCGCCCGCGATCGCCCGGGCCGCGACCGTGCTCCTGGGCGGCTGAAAGGCCAGAAAAGAGAACCGGGTCATCTTCACCGTGCAGCCTTTTGCACCGTATTTTGTGTTTTGTGCATAAATTTTCACTTTTTGACTGGGATCTCACCGTTGCCCATCCCTTAAGGCCAGACAGAGCCCGCACACCCCGTCAGCAAATTCCGGAAGTCGCGACACAGAACGTGATGGACGTTTGCGCCCTCTCTCGCTCGGCGTCTATGGCATAGGGCTTGCGGAAGCCTGGGCACTTATTAGTTAGGAAGGAGCCCAAAAAGGAGGCCAAAGATGACGACGAGACGACTGGGGTTCATCATGACAGTGGCCGCGCTGGCAGTGTGCTGGGCGGCGGCCGCGAGCGAATCCGCGCAGAAATGCAAAAGCAAGAATCCCAAGCAGGACTTCCCTGCGACGGGGCAGACGACTTCCTACCGCGCGGACGACGACGGCGACATCCAGGCGGGCGCCACGCTGAGCTACACGGACAACCGCGACGGGACGATCACCGACAACAACACATGTCTCGTGTGGGAGAAGAAGAGCGACGACGGCTCGATTCACGACAAGGACAGCGTGTACACGTGGGACAACGCCTTCGACGTGCACGTGGCGATGCTCAACGCGACGAACTTCGCCGGCTACAACGACTGGCGCGTGCCGAACGTGAAGGAGCTTCAGAGCATCGTGAACTACGAGAACTTCGACCCGGCGGTGTCGCCAGAGTTCAACAACGCGTGTACACCGGGCTGTAACGGGCTGAACTGTAGCTGCACGACGGGGTCCGTCGAGTACTGGTCGTCGAGTACCAAAGCCTTCGTCCCCGACCCGTGGGTCGTGGACTTCTCCGACGGCAGCGTGCCCAGCGGCCCCAAGGGCCGCGGCACCGGCCACGTTCGCGCCGTGCGGGGCGGCTCGAACCTGGGCAGCTCCCACTAGATCATTGGGTCATTCGAGTCATTTGATCCTTTGATCTGGGGGGTCTGGGGGGCGCTGCCCCCCAAACGTTCGCGTCGATGGCCCCGCTCACCTGCATCGCTTCGGATACACCCTTTCCTGGGAACCTTCCTCGTCTAGCGCGCCAAGGGATGCAAGACGTCGATCGCCCAGCCCACGTCCAGGCGCTCCCCCACCCAGCCCGGGGTGGCAGTCCTCGCGTGCAGGATGAGCCCCTCCGTATCGTGCCGCGCTCGCATGACCTTTACCGGATCGCAGGGCACCGTGGAAGGAGGCGGGACCTCGGGCAGAGGCCGGCCATCCGGGCGGCAAAACCGAAGCTCGCCGTCCGGTTGTCGATCGACCTGGTAGCCCTCCTCGTGAACGGCGCGGTGGTGCCGGCGACACAGCAAGGCGAGGTTCGAGAGCGTGGTGGCGCCCCCTTGGGCCCAGTGCCGGATGTGATGGCCCTGCCCGAACCGGACCCCGCAGCCCGGGAACCGACAGCCGCGGTCGCGGTGATGAAGCGCTCTCCTCAGCGCCGGCGGAATCGTGCGTGTCCGGGCCCCGACCTCCAGCAGGTGCCCGTTTGCGTCGGCGCGCATGACGACCCGGCTCGCATCGCACGCCAGGCGCTGCGACGTTCCGGCCGGAACGCGCAGCCCGTCCTCGAGGACGGACTGACCGGCCTGGTCGGGGTCGGCCAGGACGGCGGCA
>MNCR01000050.1:18175-27549 GCA_001914535.1 Candidatus Rokubacteria bacterium 13_2_20CM_69_15_1 | reverse complement strand
CGGCGTCGTGCTGCCGTACCGGAAGGTGAAGGCGCTGCCGCAGAAGCTCCAGCGCCTCTGCTTTCACATCGAGCACGGCTTCTACCTGGTCCCGCCGCCGGGCCGGAAGATCGCGCTCGGCTTCTACACCAATCACTCGTGTGCGCCCAACGCCGGTGATCTCGACGGCTGGTACGCGCTCGCGTTGATCGCGCTGCGCAGGATCCGGAAGGACGAGGAGATCACGTGCGACTACCGAACGGTGGCCGTGGGCGCCGATCGCCTCTACCGACGCCTTCTGCGCTTTCGCTGCCGCTGCGGGGCGAAGAGCTGCGAGGGCGTGATCCGCGCGTGACCGCGGCTACTCGAACTCGAGGGTCGCGGCGCGCAGGCCGCAGAGGAGCTTGCCGGCGGTCTCGAGGCAGCGGTCGTTCGAGGGTGGCATGACGGGCCCCGCGAGCGCGTCCCGGTGCCAGCGCTCGAGGGGCAGCTCCTTCAGGATCCCGCGGCCGCCGGCGAGGCGCAGCGCCTTCCCCGTCGCCTCGAGCCCCACCTCGGTACAGTAGGCCTTCGCCTGGTTCACCGCCAGCATCGTCGCCTCCGTGTCGCCCATCATCCGGACGCGTGCGGCCTCGTCGAGGAGGAGGCGCGCGACGCGGACCGCCGTGCCGGTCTCGGCGACGGCGCGCTGGACGAGCGGGTGGTGGGCGAGCGACTCGGTGGAGGGCCTGAGGGTCTTGGTCTTCGCGTACTCGACCATGTACTCGAAGGCGGCCTCGCCGATCCCGAGGTACGTCGCGGCGTAGCCGAGCGCGAAGCCCGAAAGATCGATCGAGAGGAGCGATCCCGGCGTGCCGATGATGCGCTCGGGGCCCACCGTCGAGTCGTAGCGGATCGTGTGGCTGATCGTCCCGCGCATGCCCGTGGCGTTCCAGATGCCTTCGATCTTGACGCCCGCGTCGGTCTTGGGAATGAGCGCGGAGATCACGCCCGCCTTCGCCGTGGTCGTCCCTTCGACGATGCCCGTCACGAAGTAGTAGTCGGCCGCGTCGCCGAGCGAGCAGAACTGCTTGACGCCCGCGACATGGAAGCCGCCGCCGTCCACCCTCCGGAACACGGTCTGGAGGACGAACTTGTCGCGGAAGCTCTGCTCCGGCTCGCTCGTGATCGAGGCGATGAGCGCGCCGCGCCCGACGACGTCGGCGAAGTAGCGCCGCTT
The DNA here is from genome assembly GCA_001914535.1 of Candidatus Rokubacteria bacterium 13_2_20CM_69_15_1. GTDB lineage: Bacteria > Methylomirabilota > Methylomirabilia > Rokubacteriales > CSP1-6 > 20CM-2-70-11. Next base: position 26,351 of record MNCR01000050.1, on the reverse strand, counting down.
CTGCGCCTCGGTCCCGAGCGCCGCGATGAAGGTCGCGACCGTCGAGTGCATGTTGAACGTGAGCGCGGTCGAGGCGCACCCCTTGGCGATCTCGCGAAGGGTGTGGGCGTAGGCGATCGGATCGGCGCCGAGGCCGCCGTAGTCTTTCGGGACCGTCAGGGCGAGCAGGCCGGCCTCGCGCAGCTCCGCGTAATTCTCGTAGGGAAACGAGGACTCGGCGTCGTATTTCGCCGCGCGCGGCGCGAAGCGCTCACGGGCGAGCGCCGCGGCGCGCTCGACGAGCGCGCGCTGCTCGTCGGTGAGCGGGGGCAGCGGGAACATTGGGCCACCTCCCAGGCAAGAGCGCAGGAGGCACGATACCACGCGCGCGCCGCCTTGACACGCCGAAAGCCCGCGTGATAGTGACGCGCTCATGGCCGATGCCCTTCTGCGCACGGAGCAGCTCTCACGCAGCTACGGGAGCCTCCTCGCGGTGGACCGCGTGGACCTCACGGTCCGCGAGGGCGAGCTGCGCTCGATCATCGGCCCGAACGGGGCGGGCAAGACGACGCTCTTCCGGCTGATCTCCGGGGAGGTCGCACCGACCGCGGGTCGCATCTGGTTTCGCGGGCGCGAGCTGACGGGCCTGCCGCAGCACGTCGTCTCGCGGCTCGGGATCGCGAAGTCGTACCAGATCACCAACGTCTTCCCCCACCTCACCGTGCAGGAGAACGTGCGCGTCGTGGCACAGGGGTACCGGGCCTCCTTCAACTTCTGGTCGCGCGCCGATCGGCTCGCCGACGTGCGCGATCGCGCGCGGGCGCTGCTCGGGACGGTCGGCCTCGAGCGCAAGGCGGACCTCCTGGCGGCGAACCTCTCGCACGGTGAGAAGCGCCACCTCGAGATCGCCATCGTGCTCGCCACCGAGCCGGCCCTGCTCCTGCTCGACGAGCCCACCGGAGGCATGAGCCCGGAGGAGACGGACGAGACGATGGTGCTCATCCGCGACCTCGCCGCCGGGCGAACGATCGTGCTGGTGGAGCACAAGATGAAGCTCGTGATGAAGGTTTCCGACCGCATCACCGTGCTCCACCAGGGCCAGGTGATCGCCGAGGGCACGCCCGAGGAGATTCGGGCGAACGCGCGCGTGCAGCAGACCTATCTGGGCGCTTGGCGATGACGTCTGGAACGAGAAGTGGCTCGCCGGACGCAGCCGGCTCGTGCCTTTCTCAGGCCACCCACGAATGATTCCGGGCTCGCGGACCCCGATCCAATGACGCTGCTCGCGGTCGAGGATCTCCACACCTACTACGGCGAGGCGCACATCCTGCAGGGTGTCTCGATCAAGGTCGGCGAGGGCGAGGTCGTCACGCTCATCGGCCGCAACGGCGCCGGCAAGACGACGACGCTGCGCTCGATCATGGGAGTCGCGCGGCCCCGGCGCGGGCGCGTGGCGTTTCGCGGCGAGGACGTGACGCGCCTGCCACCCCACGAGATCGCCCGCCGTGGCATCGCGTGGGTGCCCGAGGAGCGCCGCGTGCTGCCAAACCTCACGGTGCTCGAAAATCTGAGACTCGGCGCGCTCGGCGCAGGCCGCGCGAATGGCCCTTCGGACTGCGACGAGGTCCTCGCCTTCTTCCCGAGGCTCCGCGAGCGGATCGACTCCAAGGGGCGGTTCCTCTCGGGCGGCGAGCAGCAGATGCTGGTGATCGCGCGCGGGCTCATCGCGCGGCCTCGGCTGATGCTCGTGGACGAGCCCACAGAGGGGCTCGCGCCGCTCCTGGTCCAGACCGTGACGGAGGTTCTCGGCGAGATCAGCCGGCGCGGGACGACGATTCTGCTGGTCGAGCAGACCCTGGAGGTCGCGATGACGCTCTCACACCGGCTCTACGTCATGGACCAGGGGCGCATCCAGTTCGAAGGCACGCCGGATGAGCTGCGCCGCGAGCCCGCGATCCAGCAGCGCTTCCTCGGCGTGTAGGCGCGCGTCGGAGAAACTGCTGTTCGAGCGCGGGCTTTGCCCGCGCAATCGATCCTGGGGGGAGGCAGGGAGGAGAGCGCCGTCAGGCGCGCGACGACCGTCGGCAGGGGGGCGGAGCCCCCCTCCGAGTGGACTAAGCCCCCTGGGGACCTGAGCCGAAGCGGAACATCCCCTCCTGGAGACCGAGCGCGCTCTTGCCGATCGCCTCGAGCATGCGGTCGACGGTCGGGGGCATCAGCGTCGCGGTCCGCACGTCGCGGAAGGCGCGCTCGGCCGGATAGTCCTTGTAGGCGCCGCGCCCGCCCACGACCTGGATGACTTTCGAGGTGACGTCGAGGCCCGCCTCGGTCGCGAGGTACTTCGCCCGGTTCGCGAGGAGGCCGCGCTCGACCATGTCCGCCTCCGCCCAGGCCGCCGCCGAGTCCTCGAGGACGAGTCGCGCGGAATGGAGCCGCGCGGCGAGCTCGCCGATGTGGCGCTGGACCGTCGGGTCCTGGGCGACGGCGATATTGTCGGGCCGCACGACACGCTGGCGCGCGTATTCGATGGCGAAGGCCAGCGCCGCCTCGGCGACCCCCACATAGATCGCCGCGTAGCCGAGCCCGAAGCTCTCGACCACGCCGACCTGGATCGCCGAGCCGGGCCGGCCGAGCGTCGCGTCGTCGGCGACGCGCACGCGCTTGAAGGTCACGGAGGGGCTGAACGTGGCGCGCATGCCGAGCGTGTTCCACTTGCCGTCGGTCACGAGGCCGGGCGCCTCCGCGGGCACGAGCGCCTGGAGCAGGGCTTTGCCCATGTCGGCCTCGCCGTCGAGCGCGCACCACACCATGTAATAGGACGCGCCGAGCGCCATCGTGCAGAAGTGCTTCACGCCGTCGATCACCCAGCCGTCACCGTCCCGGCGGATCGCGGTCTCCATGAGGAACGTGCGGGAGAGGCTCACCGCGGGCTCGCTGCCCCAGCTCCCGAAGAGCTTGCCGAAGCGGACGACCTCGGGGAAGTATCGCCGCTTCTGTGCCTCGGTGCCGAGCGCATCGATGAAGCGCAAGACGGTCGAGTGCATGTGCAGCGTCATCGCGGTGTTCGCGCAGCCCTGGGCGAGCGCGCGGATGACCCCGATATAGGTGGGCATATCCAGGCCGAGGCCGCCGTGCGGGCGGGGGATCGCGGAGGCCAGATACCCCTCGGCCCAGAGGTCGCGCCAGCTCTCGACCGGGTTCTGCCCGGCGAGGTCGTAGTCGCCCGCGCGGGGCGCGATGCGCTCGCGCGTGAGCTGCTGGACGCGCTCGACGACGCGCCGCTGCTCGGGGTTGAGCGGCGCCATGGTCAGCGCATGCCGCTGACGTCGGCGCGCGCGGACGCATTGCAGCGGCAGGTGCCCGCCTCGTGGAGCTCGATCATGTTGCCCGCCGGGTCGTGCATGAAGATCTGCTGCGACTGGGGCCCGACGACGCCCTCCGACACCCAGTACGACACGCCGAGCCGGTCGAGCTCGCGGCGCGCCTCCTGGATGTCGTCGACCGCGAGCGCGACGTGCGGCGACGCCGGATCCTTGCCCGGCCCCTGAGCGAACTTCGATTGCCCGTTGACGCCCATCAGGTGGATCTGCGCTCGACCGCCGACGTCCATCCAGTAGCCCGGGATCGTCGGTATGTACGGGCGCCCCGGATCGGGCGAGAGGCCGAGCACATCCTGATAGAACGTGCGCGCACGGTCCGCGTCCGCCTCGGTCGGGCCGACGCGGATTCCGTGATGGTGGAGCTCGAGCACCTTGATGGCCATAGTGTCCTCCTCGCGGATGTGCCGCCGATCATAGGAGCCGGCTCCCCCGCGTGTCAATCGTGGTAGAGTCCGCGCCATGAGAATACCGCCGCCCTGCGTCGCGCGCGAGGGCTCGCGGTGAACGATCCGCGCGATTCGACGATCCGCGCGATACTATGATCGCTCGCATTGGGAGAAAGCCAGGAGGTAGGTGACATGGCGGTCAAAGCGCTGCTCCACTACGCGCTCGAGGTGCCCGACGCGGGCGCCGGCGAGAAGTTCTACTCGAATTTCGGGCTGGCCAAGGCGGCGAGCCGGGACACCGCGGTGCGTCTCCGGCCGGCCCCGCTCCAGCGTGAGTCGGTCCTTCTCTACGATGGCCCGAAGAAACGCCTCCACCATCTCGCGTTCGGCGCGCCGGGGGACGAGTACCAGGCGACGCGCGAGGCCGTGCGGCGCGCGGGGATCCACGAGATAGACCCGCCGCGCGGCGCGCCGGAGGGCGGCTTCTGGGTTCGCGACACGGACGGCAATCGCGTCAACATCCGCGACGAAGGACGCGTGCTGCCGCCGCCCGACCCCCCGCTCGCGCTCAACAGCCCCGGCCATATCGCGCGTGAGGTCCGGCGCGGCTGTCCCGACCCGGCCGAGGGGGCACGACCCCGGCGGCTCGGCCACGTGCTCCTGTTCACCGGTGACCTCCAGCGCCAGCTCGACTTCTACACCCGCGTCCTCGGGATGAAACTCACCGACCGCTCGCGGCAGGTGATCGTCTTTCTGCGCTGCACCCCGGACCACCACAACCTCGCCTTCCTCGCGTCGAAGGGGCCCGGCTTCCACCACGGGTCGTTCGAGGTCGGCAACGTGGACGAGATCGCGATGGGCGCGGCGAACATGCAGGAGGCGGGCTGGCAGCCCGGATGGGGCCTCGGGCGTCACGTCATCGGCTCGAACTTCTTCTACTACATCCGGGACCCGTGGGGGAGCTTCGCCGAGTACTTCCACGACCTCGACTACATCCCCGAGCAGTGCGCGTGGGAGCCGCGCGATTTTCCCGAGGCCGAGGCGCTCTACCGCTGGGGTCCCCCGGTTCCCGACGACTTCGCCCTGAACCGCGAGCTCGAGAACTGACTTGCGGTTCCCGCTCGAGCCCGCCCCGCCGTCCGCGCTCGGCCTCGACCCCAAGGCGCTCGACCGGCTCGAGGAGCTCGTCACGCGTCACGTCACCGAGGGGCGGTACCCCGCGGCTCAGCTCGCGGTGGCTCGGCACGGCAAGCTCGCCATGGCGTGGACCCTCGGCGCGGCGCGCCTCGATCCGGACCGGGTCACGGCGAGGGACGACACGCTCTGGCTCCTCTACTCGAACACCAAGGTGCTCACCGCGTGCGCGGTGTGGATCCTCGCCGAGCGCGGTGCGCTCGCCTTCGACGACCGCGTCGCCGAGCACGTCCCGGGCTTCGAGGCCAACGGCAAGGGCGACATCACGATCGTCCACCTCCTCACCCACCAGGCAGGCTTTCCCAACGCCGACGTGCCGAAGGCGGCGTGGGAGGACCACGACCTGCTGCGACGCGCGGTGTGCGGGTTCACGCTCGAGTGGACGCCCGGCTCGCGGGTTCACTACCACGGTCGGGCGGCACACTGGACTGCCGCGGTCCTCCTCGAGGCGGTGACGAAGACGGACTATCGCACCTTCATCCGCGAGACCGTCATCGAGCCTCTCGGGCTTGGCCGTGGCCTGTTCGTCGGCCTCCCGGACGCCGAGCACGGCCGGGCCGCGGACATGCACGAGCCCGCCCAGGACGCGTCGCGGCACGTGAAGCGCGCCGACGAGAACACCGCGGAGTTTCGGCGCGCGGGCACGCCGGGCGGCGGAGGCTACGGGACGGCGCGGGCGATGGCGGCGTTCTACCAGATGCTGATCCAGGGCGGCTCGCTCAGCGGCGTGCGCCTCCTCTCGCCGCGCATGGTCGCCTACGTGACGCGCAACTTCACCGGCGACCGCGTGGACGGCTACATGGGCATGCCGATGCACCGGGGCCTCGGTCCGCATTCACGCGGGACGACGGAAACGATCCGGGGCCTCGGCTCGCTCGCCTCGTCGCGGACGTTCGGCCACGGGGGCGTGGGCTCGTCGTATTGCTGGGGCGATCCCGAGTCCGGCGTCTCCTTCGCCTATCTGACGAACAGCCGCCTGCCCGATCCCTGGCACTCGGCGCGACTCGAGCGCGTCTCGAACCTGGTCCACGCCGCGATCGCCTAGCGCCGTGCCACCCATGCCCGGGCCGACCGTGCTCGTGACGGGAATGAGCGGGCTCATCGGGGGCGCGGTCCGGAAACATCTCGCCGGACGGTACGAGTTACGCGCCCTGAACCGTCGACCGATCGAGGGAGTCCCTTGCCATCAGGCCGACGTCGCCGACCTCGACGGGATCCAGCCGGCGTTCAAGGGCGTGCACGCCGTCGTGCATCTGGCGGCCAGCGTCGGCACCCATGCGCCGTTCGACGAGATCCTCCGCGCCAACGTCGTCGGCACCTACAACGTCTTCGAGGCGGCGCGCCGCGCCGGCGTTCGGCGCGTGGTGTACGCGTCGAGCGGCGCAACGGTGAGCGGCTACGAGCGGGAGATGCCGTACCGTGCGCTCGCGGACGGCCGTTACGACGAGGCATCCGCGTGGACGATGCTCACCCACGAGACCCCGGTGCGCCCGGCCGGCCTCTACGGCGTGAGCAAGGTGTGGGGCGAGGCCCTGGCCCGTCACTACGCGGACGCCCACGGGCTGTCGGTGATCTGCGTGCGCATCGGTCACGTCACGGCCGAGGACCGACCACGCGCGCCGCGCGACTTCTCGGTCTGGTGTAGCCAGCGCGATATCGTGCGGATGCTCGAGCTGTGCCTCGCGGCGCCCGACTCGGTCCGCTTCGACGTCTTCTTCGCCGTGTCGAACAACCGGTGGAGCTATCGCGACCTCGACCACGCGCGCCGGGTTCTCGGCTTCGAGCCCCTCGACGCGGCGGAGACCTACCGGGACCGGTAAGCGCCGCCTCGTTCATCTCGGGATTTTCCCGATGCGATTCAAGGGTTTCACCTATTGCTTGCCATTTCCGGAAAATCTACATTCGGACCCACGTTACGGTCGGCCCGACGTTCAAACTCACGTTTGGAGAACAGGCTGAAGCTGAATCGGTGAACATGAACCGGATCCCGCTCCCCGGGACGGCGAACCTCGAGCCGTTGGTCCAGACTGACACCTAAGGGTATTCCCTCCCCCTGCGGGAAACGGCAGAGGCTTCGTCGAGCCCTTTCCGCGAGGAGGCAGTGATGCTTCGGAAACTCGAGAATTTCGATCAGTGGATCGACTACTTTCGCTCCTGGCAGAAGGCCATCGGGCTTCCGCCGCGCGACTTGCCCGCCATCAAGCTCCAGGTGAAGTTCGGCGAGGCGGGGGTGCCCCACATCGAGTTCGGGGACTACAAGGGCCAGCCAAAGTGGCCCACGGTCTTGCACGTCCCGGACCAACGCATCCGAGACGCCCTGCTCAACCTGATCGTCTACCAGGGTGACACCGAATTCGCCTCCGTGGAGCAGCAGTGGGACCTCCTGAACCACGCGCCGTCGGACTACGACCTTCAGGCGCTCACGCGCGTGATGACCGAGGAAATGCGGCACGGCTGGCAGATGGCGTACCTGCTCTGCACGCATTTCGGCGACGAGGGCAAGCGCGAGGCGGCGAAGCTGCTCGAGCGGCGGGCCGACAAGGGCGAGCGGCTCCTCGGCTCCTTCAACGAGCGGGTGGACAACTGGCTCGACTTCTTCACCTACACGCAGTTCATCGACCGAGACGGGAAATTCCAGCTCAAGATGCTCTCGGTCTCGGCGTTCGACCCCCTGTCGCGCTCGACGGGCCCGATGCTGAAGGAGGAGTCGTTCCACCTCGGGGCGGGCAACAACGGCCTGCTCCGAATGGTCAGCGCGGGGAAGATGCCCCTCGCGGTGATCCAGCGATTCTTCTACAAGTGGATCCCGACGGCGTTCGACCTGTTCGGGACCGACAACTCCTCCTCGGCCCACTGGGCGTACGTCTGGGGCCTCAAAGGCCGGTACGACGAGCGCGAGAACCCGACCGAGGCTGACCGAGCGCATCTGAATGAGTACAGCCGCGAGCTGTACCGACAGGAGATCGTCCGCCTGGTGGACCGGCTCAACAGACTCGTCGCCGATCGCGACCGCTGGCTGAAGGTCCCGGATACGAAGTTCAACCGGAAGATCGGCCAGTGGGCCCATCAGATGTTCACGGTGGGCGGGGAGCCGATGACCGACCGGACGCAGTACGAGGCCTACCTCAAGACGGTCCTGCCGCAGCCCGAGCACTACGCCGTCGTCCACGCCGTGGCGAAAGAGCCGGGCTGGATCGCGGAGAAAAAAGCGGACGGTCTGGCGGTTTCGGCGACTTC
>MNCR01000050.1:0-17939 GCA_001914535.1 Candidatus Rokubacteria bacterium 13_2_20CM_69_15_1 | reverse complement strand
TCGGTGGCGCTGGCGCGGAGCGCTCGAAATCGCGCTGGGGAGGCGGGCGAGCCTCTACAACACGAGCCCACTCCGCCGCGTGCTCGAGGAGCACATCGACCCGCCGCGGGTGGCCTCGTCGCCGATCCGGCTCCGGATCGGTTACGTCGACCTTCTGTCCGGTCAGTATCGGACGGCGTCCAACGGCCACCCGGCGCTCCGGGACGCGGTGCTGGCGAGTTGCTCTCTGCCGCTCGTGTTCCCGCCCGTCCCGCTGGAGAACGGCCAAGAGCTCGGAGTGGACGGCGCCGTCCGAAGCTCCACGCCTCTCTCCGATGCCCTGAACGCCCTCGCCGAGTGGCCACAATCCGGTGATGAGCCTGACGAGGTCTGGGCTGTGATCCCCGATCCCCTGGGCCGCATCAGTCCCCTGGGCCTCATCCCCGAGCCCCCTGTCCACTCGTGGCTGGGGTTGGCCCTCCACTCCCTACGGCGTTCGACCGGCGACGGGTTCGTGGAGGAAGTCAAGCGGCTTGAAGAGACTCGCGTCAGCTCCCGCCGCGTGAGGCTCCGGGTGCTGCACCCGCGAGACGAGCTTCGAGGGGGAAGCCTCAGCTTCAATCCCGGCACGGTTCGGGCGTGGTATGAGGACGGGCGCCGCACTGCCCGTGAGGTGAGCACGCGCCTCGGTCGGCGAGGCCGCTCGGGTTCGTCACCCGTGTAGAGACGTCACCCGTGTAGAGAGAGGAGAGTTATGGCAAGTCCCGTCAGGACACCGCGTCCCGTTCCGGCCGGAATCGAGCCCGCCGTGCCGCGGATGCACCGATCGCCGGAATCTGCGCGCTCGATGCGGGCCTGTGTGATCCGCGGGATCGGCGAGCTGGACCAGGTCGAGATCGCCGAGCTCCCCGCGCCCAGATCGGGGAGGAACCTCGGCGCCCGGGAAGTCCGGGTCGCCGTCCACGCGGCGGCTCTGAACCACCTGGATCTGTTCGTCGTGCGGGGGCTGCCCGTGGACTACACCTTTCCCCACGTCCTCGGTTCGGACGGAGCCGGGGTGGTGGACGGGGTCGGAGCCGAGGTGACAGCGGTCCGTCCCGGGGAGCCGGTGCTGATCAACCCGGGTGTCTCGTGTTACGCGTGCGAGTTCTGTCGGGCGGGTGAGCACGCGCTGTGCGTGAGCTACCAGGTGCTCGGAGAGCACCGGCCTGGAACGATGGCGGAGTACGTCGTGGTGCCCGAGGCGAACGTGGCCCGCATGCCGCGGCTCGATCCTCCGCTCACGTGGCCGGAGGCCGCCGCGTTCTCACTGGCGACGCTCACCGCCTGGCGCATGGTTGTGACCCGGGCGAAGGTGCGGCCTGGGGAGTGGGTGCTCGTGTGGGGGATCGGTGGCGGCGTGGCGCTGATGGCGATGCGGATCGCGAAGCTACGCGGCGCCCGGGTGATCGTGACGAGCTCGAGCGACGCCAAGTTGGCCGAGGCGAAGAAGCTCGGAGCCGACGTGACGCTGAACCACCGGACGCAAAAGGTGGCGCAGGAGGTGCGAGCCCTCACCGACAAGCGCGGGGTGGACGTGGTGGTGGAGAACGTGGGGGATGCGACGTGGGAGGAGTCGCTGCGCGCGCTCGCCAAAGGCGGCCGGCTCGTGACCTGTGGGGCCACCACGGGCCCGAAAGTCGTGACCGACGTGCGGCGACTGTTCTGGAACCAGTACACGATCATGGGCTCCACCATGGGCAACGAGGCCGAGTATCGGGAAACCGTGCGGGTGCTGGGCGAAGGGCATCTACGGCCCCACGTGGACCGGGTGTACCCGCTCGCCGAGGCGCGGACGGCGTTGGAGCGGCTCCAGCAGAGCGAGCAGCTGGGCAAGGTCGTGGTACGCGTCAAGGACTGAGCCCGCCGCCCTGCCAGACGGGGCGCACTCCCAGAACAGACGGAGGCGTGACGACTCATGGCGACCGTGATGGAGCGACCAAAGGCAGAGAAGCAGCTGGTCGAATATCGAGCGGACGGCGGAATCGCGATCGTGGAGCTCTGCGATCCGCCGGCGAACGCCTATTCGCTCGGCATGATGCGAGAGCTCGACGAGGCGATCGTGCGCGCGCGCTTCGACGACGACGTCCACGTGATCGTCCTGCGGGGGGGCGGCGAGCGATTCTTCTCGGCGGGCGCCAACATCCGTATGATGCAGCGCGAGACGCCGCGCTTCCTCTATTACTTCAGTCTCTATGCGAACGAGACGCTGAGTCGTCTGGAGCACACGCCGAAGCTCACGATCGCCGCGTTGAACGGCCACGCCGTGGGCGGCGGTCTGGAGGTGGCGCTCGCCTGCGATCTCCGCATCGCCAAGGCGGACGGCGGCAAGATCGGGCTTCCCGAGGTGAACCTGGGCGTCCTGCCGGGGCTCGGCGGCACCCAACGGCTGGCCCGGCTTGTCGGAAAAGCCCGCGCGATCGAGCTCATGGCGAAGGGCGAGACCTTCTCGTTCACCCGCGCCAAGGAGCTCGACCTGGTCAACGAGGTGTTCCCCGCGAGCTCGTTCTGGGAGCAGACGCTCCTCTACGCCCGGCAGTTCTGTCCGCCGCACAAGGCGAGTAAGAGCGTGGGCCTGATCAAGCGGGCGGTGCAGTCCGGCGCCGAGCTGCCGCTCGTGTCAGGCATCGCGCTAGAGCGCGAGCTCCAGCAGCAGCTCTTCGACAGCCATGACGCAAAGGAAGGCATCGCCGCGTTCAACGAGAAGCGGATGCCGGCCTTCCTCGGCGCATGAGAAGCACCACGACCGCTGAGAGGTGGGGGGCTCCGATGCTTACAAGTCGCATCATCGGCACGGGGTCGTGCGCGCCGGCCACGGTGTTGACGAACCACGACCTGGAACGGATGGTCGACACCACTGATCAGTGGGTCCGGACCCGAACCGGGATCGCGGAGCGCCGCGTCTGCGGCCCGGGAGAAGATTCTGCAACCCTGGCGGAGGGTGCGGCGCTCCAGGCCCTTGCCGCGGCCGGGGTGGACTCGATGGATCTGGACATGCTGCTCGTGGCCACGATCACCCCGGCAGTTCCGTTCCCGGCCACCGCCTGCCTCGTCCAGGAGGCCTTGAAAGCCCGGCGGGCGGCCGCGTTCGACATCGGAGCTGGCTGCTCCGGATTCATCTACGGCCTCGCCGTGGCGGATAGCCTCATCCGGAGCGGCAGCGCGAGGACGATTCTGCTCGTGGGAGCGGAGAGCCTGAGCAAGTTCGTGAACTGGAAAGACCGGAACACCTGTGTCCTTTTCGGGGACGGGGCGGGCGCCGTCGTCCTGCAGGCTCAGGAGGGCGGGCCGGGGCTCCGCTCGACCCATCTTTACTCCGATGGGGCGGAGTGGGCCCTCCTGGCGGCGCCGGGAGGAGGGTCTCGCTTTCCCCTCAGTGAGCAGGTGCTGCAGGAAGGACTCCACCTGATCCACATGCAGAGCGGCACTGAAGTCTTTCGGCTGGCGGTCCGGGCCATGGAAGAGGCCTGCATGGCCGCGCTCAAGGCCAACAGGCTCGAAGTCTCCGACGTCGACCTGATCATCCCCCACCAGGCTAATGCGCGCATCATCCAGACGCTGGCGAACCGGCTGGCTTTTCCGGAGGCCAAGATCGTCCTCAACCTTGACCGGTACGGGAACACCTCCGCCGCCTCCATTCCCCTCGCCCTGGACGAAGCGGTCCGTGACGGGCGGGTGCAGCCGGGGATGACGCTGCTGCTCACGGCTTTCGGGACGGGCGTCACCTGGGCGTCGGCCGTCCTGACCTGGCAGGGGAACGGCGTGGCGACGGGCCCTCTGCGTGGCGGGGCTGTCCGACGCGACCCCCGGGAGGACAAGGGGGCCACCGTGGCTGTGGAGGAGAAGGTCAAGAGGATCATCGTCGAGCAACTCGGAGTGCAGGAGTCGCAGGTGAAGCCCGAGGCCAAGCTTGCCGACGATCTGGGCCTGGGCGCGGATTCGCTCGACGCGGTCGGGCTCGTGATGGCCCTGGAAGAGGAATTCAATTTACAGATCCTCGACACGGAAGCGGAGCAAGTTCAGACGGTTCAGGACGCGATCCAGTACATCAAGGGCCGCACCCACGCGTAGGAGGACCGCTCAGAAGAGTCGGTCACCGTCGGGGTGGCCACGATGACAGGCCGGGCATTTCGTCCCCCTCATTTCCCGGCGACCACCTCGTCGATGTTGAGCTCGTACATGACGGCGCCCGGATTCCACCTGGGAATGCGCTTCGACGTCGCGTACGGCGTGTGGTAATAGACCAGCGGCAGCCCCAGGTGCTCGGTGCGAAGCCGGTTGAAAATGGAGCGCATGAGCGCGTAGGTCTTCTCGCGGTCGGGCTGGTGGATCAGCGCGTCCATGAGGCCGTCGAGCTCGGGGTCGCGGATGGACGCCGACTTCGCGGTCGGCGCCGCGTATTTGTCGATGAGCGCATAGGTGCCGATCCAGTCGCGGTTCGCGATGTTGTAGTAGCCGAGGGCGCCGGGCGCCGTGCGATCGAACCACTGCTTGCGGAATGCCGGATAGTCCACCGGGATGAGGCGGGGCTTGAGCCCGACGTTCTGCCAGTAGCCGGCGATCGCCTCCGCCATCGCCCGTCCCTCGGGGAAGCCGGGCAGCTGGAAGGCGAAGACGTCGATCGCGAAACCGTTGGCGTAGCCCGCGTCGGCCAGGAGCTTCTTCGCGCGGCCAGGATCGTAGGCGTAGACCATCTCGGGCGTGATCTTGAACTTGATCTCGGGGAACGACCACGAGAGGCCGAACGGCACCGCCGCGGGCGCGGCCTGGCCGCCGAAGACCGTCTCGGCGAGCTCCTTCCGGTCGATCGCGAGGTTGAGCGCCTCGCGGACGCGCTTGTCCCGGATCGGCGTCTGCGACCAGGGTTGGACGAACCACCCCTCGATCTGCCCGTCCTCCCGGCGGAGGTGGACGGTGTAGCCGGCGTGCTCGACCTCTTTCATACGCTCGCGGCTGATCTCGACGATGTCGGCTTCACCGCGGCGAAGCATCGCGATGCGCGTCGTCTCCTCGGGCACGGCCTTGAAGACGACCGTCTTGTATTTCGGCGCGCCGAGACGCCAATGGGACGGCACGGCCTCGAGCCTGACGTGGGAGCCCGAGACCTGCTCGACAAAGCGGTAGGGGCCCGACCCGACGGGTGCCCGCGCGAAGCCGTCGTCGCCCTTCGCCTCGAGGTATTTCTTCGGCAGGATCATCCCCTCGGTCGAGAGGAGCCGCGACAAGAGCGTCGGAATCATCACGCTCGCGTCCTTCGTGACGATGACGACGCGGTCGGGCGCCGGCGTCTCGATCTCCTTCACGAGCTGGCGGAGCCCCTGGGCATAGCCGGTCGTCGAGCGTGGCCCCAGCGCGCGCACGATGCTGACCTTCACGTCCTCGGCGGTCAGCTCGTCGCCGGTGTGAAACCTGACGCCGCGCCGCAGGTGAAAGGTCCAGCGCTTGCCGTCGGCCGACGTCTCCCATCGCGTGGCGACGCCGCCGTCGGGCGAGAGCTGGCCGTCGGGCGTGGCGCCGACGAGGTAGTCGAACATCAGCGAGAGGTAGAACTTGACGATGTGGCCGGCCAGGATCGGGTCGAGCGCTTCCGACGAGAGGCTCGAGAGGACGACGCTCAGCTCGCCCCCTGATGGTTGGGCCCACGTGGGCGTGGCGGTCAACAGGCACAGGACGATCAACGGGCTCAGGATCGCGCGTCGCATCGATAGTCTCCTTGCGTTCAGAACTGGCCGAGCCTCGGGTCGAGGACGTCCCGGAGCCAGTCTCCAACCAGGTTGAAGGCCAGAACGACCAGCAGGATCGCGAGGCCTGGGAACAGCGACACCCACCACGCGCTCGTGATGTAGTCCCGACCCTCGGCGATCATCGACCCCCACGCCGGGGTCGGCGGCGGGATCCCGGCGCCGAGGAACGAGAGCGCGGCCTCCACGATAATGACATAGCCGACCTGGAGACTCACGAGGACGATGAGCGTGTTGGCCGTGTTGGGGAAGAGATGGAACGCGATGATCCGTGCGGGCGAGGCGCCGATGGCGCGGGCCTGCGCGATGAAGTCTCGCTCCATGAGCGACACGACCTCGCCGTAGATCACGCGCGCGTACCGGGCCCACAGGATGAGCGCGATGGCGACCACGACGTTCGTGAAGCTCGGGCCCACCGTCACGGCGAGCAGGAGCGCCAGGAGGATGATGGGAAACGCGAGCGTCGCATCGGTGACGCGCATCAAGAGGGCGCCGGTGCGCCCGCCGAAGTAGCCCGCCACGAGCCCGACCCCGCCGCCGATCGCTCCCGCCAGGGCCACCGTCACCACGCCCGCCGCGAGCGACACGCGGGCGCCGTAGAGGATCCGGGAGAGGAGGTCGCGCCCGAGCCGGTCGGTGCCGAGCGGATGCGTCCACGCGCCGCCCTCGCTCCAGATCGGCGGCGCGAGGCGCGCACGCAGGTGTTGCGCGTAGGGATCGGCCGGGCTCGCGACGCCCGCGAGACCGGCGACGGCCACGAAGACGACGATGATCGCCACGGGGAGAAGCGGCGGGCGGCGCACGTGCCGTCGCTCAGCCATAGCGGATCCGTGGGTCGATCCAGACGTAGAGCACGTCGACCGTGAGGTTCACGGCCGCGACGACCGCGCCCGTGACGAGCACGACGGCCTGGATCACGGGGAAATCGCGTCCGGTGATCGCCTCGTAGGCGAGGCGCCCCATGCCAGGCCACGCGAAGACCGTCTCGACCACGACCGCCGTCGTCACGAGGATCGCGAACGACACGCCGGCGAAGGTGACGACGGGGATCAGCGCGTTCCGGAGCGCGTGGCGCCAGATCACCGCGCGCTCGGAGGCGCCCTTCGCGCGCGCGGTCCGCACGTAGTCCGCGTCCAGGACGTCCAGCACCGACGAGCGGAGAAGGCGCATCAGGCCGGCGAGGACGAACCAGCCCAGGGTGAAGCCGGGCAGGACGTAGTGCGCGAGCCCGCCGGTGCCGCCCGCGGGGAGCCACTGCAGGCGCCCGGCCACGACCTCGATCAGCACGATGCCCACCCAGAACGTCGGCAGCGCCTGGCCGAGACCGGCCACGGTCTTCGCCACGGTGTCGACCATGGTGCCTCGGCGGACGGCGGCCGCCACACCGAGCGGGAACGCGACGAGCAGGCTCACGGTCATCGAGAAGGCGGCGAGCTTGAGCGAGTTGGGGAAGCGCTCCCGGAGGAGCTCGTTCACCGGCCGCCGGGCGCGCAGCGATGTGCCGAAGTCACCGCTCACCGCCTTCGCGAGGAAACTCAGGTACTGCTCGGGCAGCGGCCGGTCGAGCCCGAGATAGCGCCGGGCGTTCGTGTAGTCCTCCTCGGTCGCCGCCATCGGCAACACGAGGCTCAAGGGGTCGCCGGTGGCGCGGGCCAGGATGAAGACGGCGAGCGAAAGGAGGAGGAGTGTCGTGAGCGACTGGACGAGCCGCACGGCGAGAAAGCGACGCATCGACCGCTCAGGCTCCGAACCGCGCGAGCAGCGTGCCCCAGATGCCCTTCGGCAGGAAGAGGACGAAGGCCATGAAGATCGCGCCGATCACGAGCGGCCAGGACTCGGTGAAGATCGCGAGGCGGTCCTCCAGGACGAGGAACGTGGCGGCGCCAACGAAGGGGCCGAAGAATGTCCCGGCGCCGCCGAGCAGCGTCATGATCACGACCTGCCCCGAGGTCGTCCAGTAGAGCGACTCGATCGGCACGACGTTGAGCCGGAGCGCGTCGAGCGCGCCGGCGAGCCCCGCGAAGAGGGCCGAGAAGACGAAGGAGAGATGCTTCACCCGGCCGATGTCGTAGCCGCACGCCGCGGCGCGCCCGCTGTTCTCGCGGATCGCCTGGAGCACGGCCCCGAACGGCGAGTCGAGGATGCGCTTGAGCGCCGCCACGGCGAGTGCGACGAGCCCGAAGGCGAAGTAGTAGAAGGCGAGCGAGGTGTCCAGCGGGATCGTGATCCCCGGCAGCCTGAGCGGCGGCACGTCGATCCCCCGGAGCCCGTCGTCGCCGCCCGTCCAATCGGCCAGATGGAAGCCGACGAAATACAGGAGCTGGGCGAAGGCGAGCGTCAGCATCGCGAAGTAGATGCCGCGCCGCCGCAGGCAGAAGAAGCCGATCACCGCCCCGCCGAGGACCGCGAGCCCGAGCCCCGCGCCGAGCGCGAGCCAGAGCGAGCCCACCTTGAGCTTGGCGAGCGCGATGCCCGTGCCGTAGGCGCCGAGCCCCCAGTAGGCCGCGTGGCCGAAGGAGAGGAGCCCCGTGTAGCCGTAGAGGAGGTTGAAGCCCAGGGCGAAGAGGCCGTAGATCAGGACCTGCGTCGCGAGCGCCTTGTACGGCACGACGAACGGGAACACCGCGAAGACGACGACGAAGGCGACGACCGGACGGCGAGCGATCCAGCGCGTGAGGACAGGCGCGGCCCGGTTCCGCTGATCCAATGCGCTCTTCATTCCATCAGACCGGCTTCGCCGAAGAGTCCGCTCGGCCGGACGAGGAGGACGAGCGCCATCACGATGAAGACCATGATCTCGGCGAACTTCGGCGCGAAGAGCGTCGTGAGGCTCACGACCTCACCCATCACGATGCCGGCGACGATGGCGCCCACGAGGCTCCCCATTCCTCCGACCACCACGACCACGAACGACTCGATGACGATCGTCACGCCCATCTCGGCGTAGACGCCGCGCATGGGGCCCGCGAGGATTCCCGCGAGGCCGGCGAGCGCGGCGCCGATGCCGAAGACGAGAAGCCACACGCGCCCGAGGTCGAAGCCGAGCGCGCGCACCATGAGCGGATCGCGTGAGCCCGCGCGGATGATGAGCCCGACGTTCGTTTTCTCGAGGAACAGGTAGAGCGCGAGGAGGACGACGACGGTGACGCCGATGACGAAGAGGCGGTAGAGGGGAAAATACGTGAAGCCGAGGTCGACGGCGCCGGCGAGCTCGCGTGGGGGATCGAGCGTCAGGCCGATCTTGCCCCAGATCAGCCGTGCCGCCTCGATCATGACGAGCGAGAGTCCGAAGGTAAGCAGCAGCGGGTCGTCGATCGAGCGTCCGTAGAGCCGGCGGACGAGGAAGCGCTCGATCCCAAAGCCGAAGGCGCCGACGAGAAGCGGCGCGACCACCAGCGCCAGCCAGAAACTCTTCGTGTACCCGATGAGGAAGAACCCGAGGTACGCGCCGAGCATGTAGAGCGAGCCGTGGGCGAAGTTCACCACGGTCATCAGCCCGAAGATGAGGCTCAGGCCGATCGCCAGCAGCACCAGGATCATCCCGAGCACGAGGCCCGTGAAGACCTGCGCCACCAGCGTCGCGAGCGTCAGCTCGGGCACGTCCTAGGCGAAGCCCTTCTCGGCGCAGGTGCGGTCGAGCTCCTGGTTGCCCGGGATGCGCTTGACGATCTCGACGAGATCCCACTCGCCCTTCATCTTCGACCGCTCGCGGCCCTTGACGATCCAGAGGTCCTGGAACGCCTTGTGGTCGCACGCGCGCCACCACTGCTTGCCCTTGTAGTGGTTGTAGACGGGGTTGGCGATCAGGGCGGCGGCGACCGCGTCGGAGTTGACCGTCTTGGCCAGCGTGACGCCGCGGGCCACCTCGTGGATCGCGCTGTAGGCGTAGGCGCCGTAGTCGCCGGCCGGGGTGTTGAACTTCTTGCGGTAGAGGCCGACGTAGTTCTTGGCCTCGGGGATCGTGTCCTCCAGCTCCCAGAAGAAGTTGGTGGAGGCGTAGATGTCCGCGTAGAGGTCCGGGCCTCCCTCCTTGAGCTGGGGCAGCCAGTGCAGCGGCTGGGCGATCTTCATCTCCTTCTTCAGTCCAAAGCTGATGGCTTGCTTGAGGAAGGCGATGTTGTCGGCGCCGGGCGTGACCGTGATCAACACCTCGGGCTTCGCGGCGACGATCTTCGGCAGGTGCGCGGAGAACTCGGCGCTGCCGAGCGGGTAGGGCGTCGAGCCGAGCAGGGTGCCGCCGTGTTTCTTGAGGACCTCGCCGAACACGGCGTGGTTCTGCTTGCCCCAGGCGTAGTCGGCGTAGATGATCCACCACTTCCGGCCGAGGTTCTCGGCCACCCACGACCCCACGGCGCGACCGGTGATCGTCGGGTTGAGTGCCTCGTGGAACGTGAGCGGGCCGAGGTCCGGCTTGGCGCTGATCTCGTCGGACTGACTCACCGAGATGAAGAGCTTCTTCGCCTTCTTGGTCTGCTCGTTGATCGCCATCTGCACGTGTGCCGCCAGCCCGCCGACGACGAACTCGCACTGCTCGTTCTCGATCAGCTCCTTGGTCCGCTGGGCGCCGACGGCGGGCTTGAGCTGGTCGTCGCGGAACAGGATCTCGAGCTTCTTCCCCAGCACCCCGCCCTTGGCGTTGATTTCCTCCATCGCCACGATCGCACCCTGCTGCTGGTCCTTGGCGAGGGCGCCGAAGGGGCCGGTCAGCGGCCCCGGGAAGCCGATCTTGATCGTGTCGGCGCCCTGGGCGCGAAGGACGGCGGGAAACGCGGCGACGGCGACGCCGGACGCGGTGGTGGCGAGGAACGTGCGTCGGTGCATGGGGCGCCTCCTTGGTGAGAGTGGCGCCGATGATAGGAGGGGTACGCCCGCGTGTCAAACGGAGCCGGGGCGCAACACGGAGCCGGGGCGCACCTCGTCTCGGGCCACCCACCGAAGGTGCCGGCCCCACGGCTCCCGTTAGATGACCGCCGTGTCAGCCGTGCTAGACTCCCGCGCGTGCGACACGTCGGCTCGCGCGTGAAGCGTCCGGACGATCCGCGCGTCCTCACCGGGCGCGGGCGCTACGTGGACGACATGGTCCTGCTGCGTATGGTCCACGTCGCGTTCGTCCGCAGCGCTCACGCCCATGCGCACCTGGCGCGTGTGGACGTCGACGCCGCCCGGCGCACCCCCGACGTCGTCGGCGTGCTCGACGGTCCCGCCGCGGCCCGCCTCTGCAAGCCCTATCGCGGCGTGCTCCTCCACTACAAAGGCATGAAGACGGCCGCGATGCTGCCGCTCGCCATGGAGCGCGTCCGCTATGTCGGCGAGCCGATCGTCGCCGTCGCCGCCCTGTCCCCGGCGGCCGCCGAGGACGCCGCGGAGCGCGTCGCCGTCGAGTACGCGCCGCTCCCCGCCGTCCTCGACCCCGAGGCGGCGCTCGCCCCGGATTCGCCCCTCATTCACGCGGAGCTCGGCGACAACCTGATCTATGAGACGCGCCTCGCCGCGGGCGACGCGGACGGCGCGTTCGCCGCGGCCCACCGCGTGTACGCGCGGGAATTCCGGATCGGGAGGCACACCGGCGTACCCGTCGAGCCGCGGAGCCTCGTGGTCGACTACGAGCCGTCCACGCGCGCGCTGACGCTCTGGATCTCCTCGCAGGTCCCGCACATGATGCAGGCGGTGCTGGCCGAGCTGTTCTCGCTCCCCGAGCAGCGCGTGCGCGTCATCGCGCCCGACGTGGGGGGGAGCTTCGGCATCAAGATCCACGTCTACCAGGACGACATGGCCGCGTGCGCCCTGGCGCTGGTACTCGGCCGCCCCGTCAAGTGGGTCGCGACGCGCCGCGAGTCGTTCGTCTCCGACATCCACGCCCGCGAGCAGACGGTGCGCGTCGACGTGGCGGCGGCCGCCGACGGGACGCTCACGGCGATGCGCGCGACGATCACGGCCGCCGTCGGCCCCTACTCCGCGTATCCGCGCTCGAGCGTCGTCGAGGGCGGCCAGGTGCTGCGCCTCCTGCCGGGCCCGTACCGGCTCCGCCACTACGACGCGACGCTCCGGGTGGTCGCGCAGAACAAGGGGATCACCTCCCAGTACCGCGCCGTCGGCCACCCGATCGCGACCGCCGTCACCGAGAGCATGGTCGAGCTGATCGCGCGCGACCTCGGGCTCGACCCCGCCGAGATCCGGCGACGCAACCTGGTGCGCCCCGACGAGCTTCCGTACACCTCCGCCACGGGGAACGTCTTCGACAGCGGCAGCTACCACGCGGCGCTCGAGACGCTGCTCGCGGCCGCCCGGTACGACGAGCTCAGGCGGGAGCAGCGCGCGGCGCGCGCGGCGGGTCGCGCCGTGGGCATCGGGCTCTCGTGCTTCGTGGAGCTGACCGGTCCGGGCGCCCAGTTCTACGGCATCGGGGGCGCGCCGATCTCGGGCCAGGAGGGGACGACGGTGCGCCTGGAGCCGTCGGGCGCCGTCACGGTGCTCACCGGCGTCACCGACCAGGGCCAGGGCACGCGAACCGCGCTCGCGCAGATCGTCGCCGACGAGCTCGGGGTCCCGCTCGAGGCGGTCGCCGTCCTCTCGGGCGATACGGGCGTGGTTCCCTACGGAGGCGGGACGTGGGCGAGCCGCGGTATGCCGATCGGCGGGAGCGCCACGCTGCTGGCGGCGCGCGCGCTGCGCGACCGCATCCGGCGCGTCGCCGCGGCGCTGCTCGAGGCCCACGAGGGAGACGTCGAGCTGGCGGACGGCGCGGTGCACGTGCGCGGCAGCCCGGCCCGCGCGCTCGCCCTCGGTCCGCTCGCGCGGACGGTCTGGTTCCGCTCGAACGAGCTCCCGGGCGTCGAGCCGAGCCTGGAGGCGACGGTCCACTACACGAATCCCGGCGCATGGACGTTCACCAACGGCGCCCATCTCGCGGTGGTGGAGCTCGACACGGAGACGGGCCGCGTGGCCGTGCGAAAGTACGTCGCGGTCGACGACTGCGGCAAGCTCGTCAATCCGGCGCTTGTCGACGGGCAGGTGTGCGGCGGCGTCGCCCAGGGCATCGGCGGGGCGCTCTGGGAGCACTGCGTCTACGACGAGCGCGGCCAGCTCCTCACAACGACGCTCATGGACTATGCGGTGCCGTCCGCGGCGGACCTCCCGCCCATCGAGGTCCATCACCTCGAGACGCCGGCGCCATCGATCGCGGGCGGCTACAAGGGCGCGGGCGAAAGCGGCACGGCCGGCGCGCCCGCCGCGATCCTCAACGCGGTCAACGACGCGCTGGTCCCGTTCGGGGTGATGCTCGCCGAGCAGCCGATCACGCCCGAGCGCGTGCTGCGGGCCCTCGGGCGCCTGCCGCGCGCGTGAAGGGGGTCGGGCGGTGCTCGGCCGCGTGCCGTACCAGAGCGTCGAGGCGCTGCTCCGGCGGGAGCTGGTGGAGGAGGACCCGGCGACGGCCGCGCTGATGGGCGAGCTCGCGGAGGTCAGACGCCGCGGCTGGTTCACGCGCGGTGAGCTCCTCCGTATGTGCCGATGGAAGAGCCCGCGCGCGCTCCGCCACTACGCGGCGAACCGCGCCGCGGCCGTGCGGCGCATCTCGCGCGCCGTCCTCACCGCGCGGAGTGAGGAGAGGCGGCTCGAGCTGCTGACGCGCCTTCGCGGCGTGAGCGTGCCGACGGCGTCGGCGGTCCTGACGCTGATCGACCCGCGGCGCTACGGCGTCCTCGACATCCGCGCCTGGCAGCTCCTGTTCGGGCTCGGCTCGGTGGACCGGAAGCCGGCGGGGCGCGGCTTCACGCTCCGGGACTGGCTCGAGTATCTCGGGGAGCTGAGGCGCCACGCCCGGCGGCTCGGCGTGACGGCGCGCGCGGTCGAGTACACGCTGTTCCAGTGTCACCGGAAATTCCAGAAAGGACGGCTCTACCGATGATCCGAAGCGTCGTGACGGTGACGGATCGCGTGCGGATTCACTATCGGCGGATGGGCGCGGGGCCTGGCATGGTCCTCCTCCACGGCTACCCGCAGACGGGGCACATGTGGCGCAAGGTGATGCCGGCGCTCGCCGAGCGGTTCACCGTCGTGGCGGTCGACCTGCGCGGCTACGGCGACTCCGACCGTCCCGCCACGGGCTACGACAAGCGCACCATGGCGGCCGATGTCGCCGAGGTGGTCCGGGCGCTCGGCCTCGGGCCGGTGGTCCTCGTCGGGCACGACCGCGGCGCCCGCGTCGCCCACCGCTTCGCCCTCGACCACCCCTCGCTACTGACGCATCTCGTGCTGCTCGACATCGCGCCCACCTACGACGTGTTCCTCTCCACCGACCACGTGAGCGCGCGCGCCCGCTGGCACTGGTTCTTCCATCAGGTGCCGGACCTTCCCGAGGCTCTCACCGCGGGGCGCGAGGACATCTATCTCCGCTTCATGTACAAGGCGTGGGCGTACAATCCGGCCGCGATCGAGGAGGAGGCGGTGCAGGAGTACGTCCGCTGCTTCCGCCAGCCCGGCGCGATGCGCGCCGGGTTCGAGGACTATCGCGCGGCGGCGACGCTCGACCTCGAGCACGACCGCGCCGATCGCGAGCGGAAGATCGCGGTGCCGACCCTCGTGCTCTGGGGCGCCGGGCGAAGCCCGCAGGCCGGCGACATGCTCGGCGTCTGGAAGGGGCGGTGCGCGTCCACCGTGGCGGGCCACGCCGTGAGCGGCTCGGGCCACTTCATCCCCGAGGAGGAGCCGCAGGCGGTGATCGACGCCATTGTCACGTTCGTCGCCGCGGGGGCGTAGCGGGCGATGCGGATGACGAAGGCGGTTGCCCGGTTGATCGAGCACGAACGCGTGTGCCGCGTGGCCACGGCCGGCCGGCGGGGCATGCCGCATCTCGTGCCCGTCTGCCAGGTCGTGGCCGGGGGCAAGATCTACTTCGCCTCCGGCACCGACGGCCGGAAGGCGCTGAACCTCGCCGAGAACCCGCGCGTTGCCGTGACGGTGGACCTCTACTCCGAGGACTGGGCACACATCAAGGGCGTCATGATCCAGGGGCGGGCGCGGCTCATCGCGCGCGGGTCGACGTTCCGGCGGATCCGCGCGCTGCTCTACCGGAAGTACCCTCAGTACTCGCGCGAGGCCGCGCTGGACCCGTCGGACTCCGTGGTCGTCGAGGTCACGCCGACGCGGATCTTCGCGTGGGGGCTTGAGTAGATGACTCGGAGGGGGGCGAAGCCCCTTCCGAAGCCTCCCCCGCACCGGCAACAGGTTGACAAGACCCGAGCGTCCGTATTGAAGTGGCTCCCATGATCGCTCCCCAAAGCTGGATCGCCTTGCTCCGCGTCGTCGTCGGCCTGTGGTTCCTCAAGGCCGTGTGGACGAAGCTCGTCGTGGGACACCTCTGGGGAATCGTCCCGTACCCGGCGGTGTCAGAGCGGTTCCTGGCCTTTCATCCCAAGCGGGTCGCCGAGTTCGCCGCCGGCAACCCCGTCGGCTGGTATAAGGACTTCCTGGAGGTGACGGTCCTCCCGCACAGCGGCATGTTTGCGACGCTCCAGGCCTACGGAGAGGTGGCGGTGGGCGTCGGGCTCGTTCTGGGGCTCTTGACCGGCCTCGCCGGGCTCGTCGGGCTCTTCCTCAGCCTGAACTTCGGACTGGCGACCCAGTGGATGAGCTTCGGCCAACAAGGGTTCCACGTCCTGCTCGTGACCTCGATGGTCATCTTTTTCTTCGCCCGAGCCGGGCGGGCGTGGGGGCTGGACGGCTGGATCCTCTCCTCGCGCGGTGGCCGCGAGCGACACTGGCTTCGGCTCGTGCTCTGACCGGCGCGCCGCGCCGTCAGGGAACGTTCGCGATCGCGACACCCCACGGCAGCGTGCCGCACCGGACGCGCCCCACGACGGCGTTCGACTGCGTGTCGATCACCGCGACCTCGCCGGTCCGCCCGACCGTCGCCCAGAGGAACCTGCCGTCCGGCGTGAGCGCGGTCCACCACGTTCGCGGCCCCACCGGGATCACCGCGAGCATCTGCAACGACGCGGTGTCGAGCACGCGGAGGTCGCCGGACTGGCCGTGGGACACGTATGCGCGGGCGCCGTCGGGCGTGAGCGCCACATCGACCGGCCGACTCCCGCCGGTCTCTACCGACTTGGTGACGCTCCCCTGCGCCACGTCGATCACGGAGACGACGTGCGCCTGCTCGCTCGCGACGAAGAGCCGCCGCGAGTCCGCCGTGAAGCGCATGCCGCGCGGATTCTTGGGCACGGAGATCCGCTTGACGACCGTGTCGCTCGCCGTCTCGATCAGATGGACGTCGTCGGAGGTCTCGTTGGAGACGGCGACCCAGCGCCCGTCCGGCGATGTCACCGCCGTTTCCGGCTCCTTCCCGACACCGATCTTCTTCATGATCTTGAGCGAGTCGGCGTCCAGGACGGTGACCGACAGCTCGTTCTCGTTGACCACGTAGAGCACGGTCCCCGCCCGGTTGAGCGTCAGCCCCTCGGGATCGAGGCCCGCGGGCACCGTACTCAAGACCGCCAGCGACCTCGCGTCGATGACGCTGAGGGTGTCCGAGTTGCTGTTGGTCACGTAGACGCGCCTCCCGTCGGGGCTCACCGCCACGCCCCGCGGCCGCTTGCCGACCGGGATCGTCTTCAGCACGGTCCGGGTCGTCGCGTCGATCACGGTCACGTCGTCCGATTTCTCGTTCGTGACGAACACGCGAATCTCCGCGCCCGCCCGGGCGTGGCCCAGGACGAGCGCGGCGAGGAGGAGAGAGCCGGCGAGCCGTGAGGTCCGCATAGGAGTCCTTTCCAGTGTCAGTGACAGCTGAGATTCCCCCAGCCGGGCGCGTGAGTCAAGGGACTGACCCGGATCTACCCGGCGCTGGAGGTACGGTTGCGGCCAGCGTGCTTCGCGCGGTAGAGCGCGGCGTCGGCCGCCTTGATCACATCGTCGGGCGCGGCGCGGCCGCTCCCGGGCTCGGCGACGCCGATCGAGACGGTGACGGCCACCCGCCTGCGGTGGCCGGCGGGCCGCACCGTCTTCGGCTTGGTCCGGGGCCGGTCGCGGCCGCGGAGCGTGAACGACGCGTGCTCGATGGAGTGCCTGAAGCGCTCGAGGTGTGGCAGCGCCTCCTCCGCCGTCGTGCTCGGGAAGAGCACCGCGAACTCCTCGCCGCCGTAGCGGAACGGGCGCCCGCCGCCGTCGATCCGGGTGAGCGTGGTCCCCACCATTCTGAGGAGCTGGTCGCCCACGGCGTGGCCGTGCTCGTCGTTGAATCGCTTGAAGTGATCGATGTCCACCATGGCGATCGCGTACTGGCCTCCGAGCCTCGCGAGCGCCTCGCCGAGCGCCCGGCGCCCCGGCAGCCCGGTCAGCTCGTCGTCGTAGGCCATGCGGTGCGACGTCTCGATGAGCGAGACGACGAGGATGAGCCCGGCGGTCGTCAGGTACACGGTCGAGGCGGGCGGCGCGGCGGCGTGTAGCGCCAGGAACGTGGCCACCACTGCCCAGGCGAGGCTCGACTGGGTGATCGTCTGGCGGGCCAGGCAGCCGGCGACGATGAGCCCGAGGGCCGTGACGAAGACGAGCGTCGCCGGCTGCGGCACAGGCGTCCACGCGCCGCCCTCGCCGACGAGGCGACGCTCGAGCGCTCGGGCGACGTCCGCCAGCTCGGGGCGGGCGACGAGTGCGACGACGAGCGGCTGGATCGCGAGCGCGGCGAGGAGCCACCCTGTCGGCGGGACCTGCCGCGAGCGCTCGGTCATCCACGCGATCGCCGCGAGGTCCAGCGGCAGCAGGACCGCCACGCACGTGAAGGCGACGCGGGCGGCGCTGCCTACGGGGGCGCCCGCGTCGGCGACGTAGACGAGCGCCCGATCGGCGCCGGCCAGGACGAGCAGCGCCAGGACGAGCTGGATCCTGTTGAAGCGCCAGCCAAGCAGCATCCCGGCGCCGAAGACCAGCCAGGGGGCGACCGGGACCAGCGCGGCGAGCGAATCCCGGAGCGGTCCCGACCGGAGCGCCACCACGGCGCCCAGCAGCAGCATGCCGCCGGGCAGGACGTGCGCGAGGAGCCGGTTCAGCTTACTGCGGCGGGTATCTGAACGGCGCCCAGCCGGTGGTCTGGATCGGCGCCGGCAGGTATGTCGCTGGCGCCGCCTTCGACGCGGAGCGCGTCGGGGTCGTCGTCCCCGCCACCGGCTTCCTGGCCACCGGCTT
>MNCR01000033.1 GCA_001914535.1 Candidatus Rokubacteria bacterium 13_2_20CM_69_15_1 | reverse complement strand
CCCCGCGGGCAATTCCGCCAGCGGCCGACGTGGTCGAGCCCCGGGCCGGGAGTCGGCATCCGGTTCTGGGTGGGTGGGAATCTGGGCCTGCGTGGCGCCCTTGCCGAGATAGGAGGTGATCCAGCCGATGTGTACTACCCCTACGGTGATCTGTGAGGTGGTTGCCTCCTAGGCAGGATCCACGCTAGCTCGAGGTGGAACGCCTGGGAGTCCCAGGCACCACCGGCCCCGACGGTCCCGCTCTCACCAGCGGGGCGGCGCGACGCGCAGTGAGGATGTCACCACGCGCCGCAGCCTCCGTCGGGGCTTTTCATTTCGGAGGGGAGGCGTGGCGTTCCGCGGCTCGCCGCGCCGGATCAGCCGGTCACGAGCGCGTGGCCCAGATGGCGCTCGATCGCGTGCAGCCGGTCCTGCTCCTCGGGGGCGGCGAAGCTCGACGCCACGCCGCTCGCCTCGGCTCGCGCCGTCCGCCCGATCCGGTGGATGTAGTCCTCCGGCGTCCCCGGCAGATCGAAGTTCACGACGTGAGCGATGTCGGGCACGTCGATGCCGCGGGCGGCGATGTCCGTCGCGACGAGGACCCGGTAGCGGCCGCTCCGAAACCCGTCCAGCGCCTCGCGGCGCTGCGACATCGAGCGGTCTGCATGCAGGCGCGCCGCGCAGTGGCCGGCCGCCATCACTGCGCGCGCCACGCGATCGGCACGGTGCTTCGTGCGCGTGAAGATCAGCGTGCGACCCCGCTCCGCGCCGAGAAGCTTCAGCAACAGCGGGGTCTTCCGCTGCGCGTCCGCCCGGTAGAGCACCTGGGTGACCTTGGCGACTGGCCGGGCGACCGGGCCGACGTCGATCCGCCGGGGCCGCACGAGATGGCGCTGCACGAGGCGCTCGACCTCGGGCGGCATCGTCGCCGAGAAGCAGAGTGTCTGGCGGTCGACGGGGGTGACCCGGAGGATGCGCTCGACCTGAGGCGCGAACCCCATATCGAGCATGCGGTCGGCCTCGTCGAGGACGACGACGCGGATCGCGCCGAGGCTCGCCGTGCCGCGCTCGAGGTGGTCGGCGAGCCTGCCGGGTGTCGCGACGATGACGTCGGGGCGGTCGCGGAGGCCGGCGAGCTGCGGTCCCATTGACTCGCCCCCGATCAGCACGATCGTCCTGACGTCGCGCGCTCGGCCCAGCGTGTCGAAAGTCTCTGCGATCTGGAGCGCGAGCTCACGCGTCGGGGCGAGGACGAGCGCGCGGGGGCCAGAGCCTGGGCGCCCGAGCGGGCGCGCGCCGGCGCCGGTGAGCCGCTCGATCGTCGGGATCGCGAACGCCGCCGTCTTGCCGGTGCCCGTTTGAGCGCAGCCGATGAGATCGTGGCCCTCGAGGACGAGGGAGATCGCGCTGGCCTGGATCGGCGTGGGGGTGGAGTAGCCGGCGGCCGCGATGGCGTCGAGCATCGCAGGCGTGAGCGGAAGAGCAGTGAATGAGCGAACCATGAGCGGGTGACCCTTTCCGGTTGGTTGTCGTGTTTGACGCCCGGGCCCGTCGGCGGACCCGGGCGGAGCGATCGCGGGGCTACTGAACCTTCCTGACGTTGGCTGCCTGAAGACCCTTTGGGCCGCGGGTGACCTCGAACTCCACCTTGTCACCCTCGGCGAGGCTCTTGAAACCCTGAGACTGGATGGCGCTGTAGTGGACGAAAACGTCCTCGCCGCCTTCCTGCGTGATGAATCCGTAACCCTTTGCATCGTTGAACCACTTCACCTGTCCTGTCGCCATACTCCGAACCTCTCCTTAGGGGGTCTTCAGGCCCCTGGGTGCTCCCACCGAGCCGGCGGGGTTGCCTTCCGGAATTGGAAGACAAACAAAAACGCCGCGCGAACTGGATCCGCGCGGCGTGTGTCTCGATCTCTCACAATCGTTACTGACTCCGTGTGTACCAGAACCGAAGCGGAGTTTCGCACGACGCTCCGGCCAAGTCAATCGAATTCTACGGGCCGGGTGACGGGCGTCGAGCCGTTCTTGGTGCCGAGCCAGCCGGGGATCGCCACCGAGAAGCGCCCCGCCGTGCCCCCGGCGACGACGATGTGGATCGCATCCGGCGAGCGGAACTTGGGGATCAGTTCGTCGGAGGCCGGCGGCGTCTTCCCGTGCCGCAAGTTCGTGCCCTCGCCGTGGTCACCGTCTGGCAAGAGCGTGTGATAGGGCACGCGCACGGTCTCGTGGAGGTGGCGCGCGAGCCGTTCGCGGGTCCAGCCGTCGTCCGCGAACGTGCGCGCGTGCTCGGGCCCCACGACGACCATCGTGTGCGAGTAGAGGGGAAAGTGCTTGCTGTTCCAGACGCCCGCCATCGACCAGCCGAGCGAGCCCGCGAGAGATTTTGCCGTGCGGCTCGCGTGATCCGAGATGCCGTGCGGTGCCTCGCCGGCGAAGAGCGTCACCGCGCTGGTCTCGGGGGCGAAGCCGCGGCTCACGTGGTACGGCGGCCACGGGCTGGCTTCCTCGTTCTCCGCGATGCAATAGGTGTAGCGCCCGGGGTGGCCGAAGGTGGACATCGACGTCTCGCCCGGCCGGGCGCCTCCGATGTTGATCATGAGCAGCCGGAGCGCGCGCCCGATCGTGGCGTTCGCGCGATAGCCCGGCCCGAAGACGCCGAAGGAACTGTTGAGCCCGATGCGAGAACGGATCGGGCCGTTCGCGACAATGAGCGGTGCCGCGAAGTGCGTGGAGGCCGCCATACCGTGCAGGTTGAACGCGGGGTCGCACGCGCATTCGGCGGCGGCGATCAAGACCGGAAGGTACTCGGGCCGGCAGCCCGCCATCACCGCGTTGATCGCGGCCTTCTCGACCGTGAGGCGCCCGTAGTTCGGCGGCATGTCGCCGATGCGTTCGGCGCGGTCACGCCGTGTCCCGCCGAGCATCCGCTCGACGCGCTCGCGCGTCGGAGGCACGACCGGTAGGCCGTCGGTCACGCCCTTCTCGAACCAGATCTCGAACTCGTCGGTTGTCATCCGAGCGCGGCCGATGCTATACCTCAACGGCAGTTCGCGCCAAATCGTGCGACTGGAGTCCTGGCGATCGTCGGGCTCTGAGAAGGGTAGGACCGCGGACGGTGACTCGATGACTCTGGACGTCACGGCGGTGCCATCCTGGACGTCACGAGCGGGAGGACCCGGGGGACGCGCTCCCTTCCCGAGGGCCGCGCGAACGGGCGTTCCGGCCCCTCAGAGCCGCTGGCTGCGGTGTGGGAACCCGCTGAAAACTTGTCGCTTTTCTCCGCGGCCAACGCGTGCCGTTCGGCGCCGAACATCTCCGAAACGCTCTAAAGTCCTGGAAAGACGGACTTTTCGCTTGCCCCTGGCACGGACTGTGCTACTGTGTCGCCTAGTTTCGACCACTGAATAAACAAATGGAGCGATGATGTTCTACAACCTGCTGGCCGGCATGTTCTCGAACGATCTTGCGATCGACCTCGGCACGGCGAACACGCTCGTGTACGTGCGCGGCGAGGGCATCGTCCTCAACGAACCGTCGATCGTCGCGATCCACCAGGCGGACCACTCGGTGCTCGCCGTCGGCCACGAAGCCAAGGCGATGCTCGGGCGCACGCCGGGCAACATCGTCGCGATCCGGCCGCTCAAGGACGGCGTCATCGCCGACTTCGACGTGACCGAGAAGATGCTCCACTACTTCATCTCGAAGGTGCACCGGCGCAGGACGCTCGTGCGGCCGCGCATCGTCATCGGCGTGCCGTCCGGGATCACCCAGGTCGAGAAGCGCGCCGTCCGCGACTCCGCCATGCAGGCGGGGGCGCGCGAGGTGTATCTGATCGAAGAGCCGATGGCCGCGGCGATCGGCGCCGGGCTGCCGATCCAGGAGCCGGGCGGCAACATGATCGTCGACGTCGGCGGCGGCACGACCGAGGTCGCGGTGATCTCGCTCTCCGGCATCGTCTTCGCGAAGTCGGTCCGGATTGCCGGTGACGAGATGGACGAGGCGATCATCCAGTACATCCGCAAGCACTACAACCTGCTCGTCGGCGAGCGGCGGGCCGAAGAGATCAAGGTCACGCTCGGCTCCGCGTACCCGATGGGCGGGGATCGCAAGACGATGGAGGTCAAGGGCCGTGACCTCATCGACGGCATCCCGAAGACCATCGTGATCACCGACGAGGAGATCCGCGAGGCGCTTCGCGAGCCCGTCATGACGATCGTCGAGACGGTCCGGACGTGTCTCGAACGGACGCCGCCGGAGCTCGCGGCCGACATCGTCGACAAGGGCATCGTGCTCACCGGCGGGGGGGCGCTGCTCCTCGGCCTCGATCACCTGCTGCGCCAGGAAACGAATCTGCCGGTGACCGTGGGGGACGACCCGCTGTCGTGCGTCGCGCTGGGGACCGGGAAAGTGCTCGATGAACTCGACTTGCTGAAGAAAGTGGCGATCCCCGCCTAGCGCGTCGCCGCGTTCGGTAGTGGGAGGGCAGAGGTGAAGATTCGGAAGTTCGCGCTACTCGTCTCGGTCGTCGCCGTCTGCCTGCTGCTTCTCACGCTCCAGAGCCGCGGGTACGGTGCCAGCGCCCGCGACCTCCTCGCGCTGGTCACCACGCCGGTTCAGTCCGGCGTCGCCCGAGCGCACCGCGCGGCCTTCGCCGTCTGGGACACCTACTTCGACTGGAAGAACGCGCGTGCTGAGAACCGCCATCTGCGAGACGAGAACCAGCGGCTTCGCGTCGAGGCCCTCCGCGTGGGCGAGACCGAAGATGAAAACCGCCGGCTGCGCCGACTCCTGGCGCTCCAGGCGCGTCTGCCGCTCACGACGCTGTCGGGGGAGATCATCGGGCGCGACTGGGGCGGGGGGATCCGCTCGCTGACCGTGAACCGCGGACGGGGCGACCGTGTGCCCCGCCTCACGGCCGTGATTTCCCCGGACGGGTTGATCGGGCGGATCGTGGACGTGCGGCTCGGCGCCTCGATCGTCCAGGTTCTCACCGACCCCGCCTCGACGGTCAGCGCCCACCTCGTGCGGACGCGCACGCCGGGCATCGTCGAGGGCGACGCGCGCGGCACGCTCCGCTTCAAGTACATGGCGCGCGACGCTGCCGGGATCGAGATCGGGGACGTGCTCGTCACGTCGGGTCAGGGCGAACTGTTCCCGCGGGGCATCCCGATCGGGCGGGTCCAGGCGATCGACGACCGCGGGCCCGCGCTCTTCCACTACGCCGCGCTTGAGCCGGCGGTGGACTTCGCGCGGATCGACGAGGTGCTGCTCGTGACGGGCGAGACGCGGCGCGACCTGGCCGCGTACTTTGCGACCGGCGGCTGATGCGTGCGCTGCTCGCGCTCACCGTGTTCGGCGGCAGCGTCGCGCAGGCGACGCTCGCGCCGGCGCTCGGCGTCGGCGGCGTGACCCCCGACCTTCCCCTCATCGTCGTCGTGCTTCTGGCGCTCCGGCGGGGGGCCGAGTTCGGGTGCGTGGCCGGCTTCGGAGCGGGGCTGCTCCAAGACGCGGCGGGCGGCGGGCTGATCGGTGTTCAGGCGCTGACGAAGGCCGTGATCGGCTTCGCGGTCGGGGCGGCGGGGGCCCGGCTCTCGGTGACCCAGCCGCTCGTGCAGGTGCCCGGGCTCGTGCTCCTCACGATCGCCGAGGGTGTCGTCCGATTCGCGCTGCTGCAGATCTTCCGCTTCCCGGCGGCGTTCGGTGACGTGATGCTCTACGTCGTGCTCCCGCAGGCGCTCTACAACGGCTTCCTGGGTGCCGCGCTCGTCACGGCCCTCGCGTGCCTCCAGTCCCTGCGCGCCCGCGAATCGTGAGGCCGCGCTCGTGAATCCCGTCTTCGGCCACCGCGGAATGCCCGGGCGCCGCGACGCCGCCGAACGGCGCGTCATGGCGATCGCGGTCGTCGTCACGGCCGTGTTCGTCATCATCGTCGGGCAGCTCTGGTACCTCCAGGTGCTGGAGGGCGGACGTTTCCTGGACGCTTCAGACAAGAACCGGATCCGCATTCGCCCGATCGCCGCGCCGCGCGGCATCCTCTTCGACCGCCACGGTACGCCGCTCGTCGACAACCGGCCGGCGTTCACGCTCTCCCTGATCCCTCGCGAGCTGCCGCGCGAGTCGGCGAGCCGCGACGCGGTCCTGGGCCGCGTCGCCTCGCTGCTGCGCATTCCCTACCAGGAGCTCCAGGACGCGGTCGCGCGCGTGCAGCTCGACTCGTTCTTGCCGGTCCGCGTGCGCCGCGGGCTCACGCTCGGCGACGTCGCGAAGGTGGAGGAGTGGAAGCTCGAGCTTCCGGGCGTGATCGCCGAGGTCGAGCCGCAGCGCGTGTACCCGACCAGCCGCTTCGCCGCGCACCTGCTCGGGTACGTCCGCGAGGCGAACGACGACCAGCTCCGACAGGGCCGGTACCGACGTGGGGAGATGGTCGGCCAGAGCGGCCTGGAACGGCTGCTCGACGACTACCTGCGCGGCCAGGACGGCGGCGAGCGGATCGAGGTCGACGCGATGGGGCGGCCCGTGCGCGTGATCCAGCAGAGCGAGCCGCACGCGGGCGCGCAGGTGATCACGACCGTGGATCGCCGGATCCAAGAGGCCACGGAACGGGCGATGGAGGGGAACGCGGGCGCGGCCGTGGTGATGGACCCGCGCAATGGCGATCTCCTTGCGATGGTGTCAACACCGGCCTTCGCCCTCGACCGCTTCACGGAAACGATCGACCGGAACGCGTGGCTCCGGGTGGTTCAGGATCCGCGCTTTCCGCTGATGAACCGCGCGGTCCAGGGCCAGTACGCGCCGGCCTCCATCTTCAAGATCCTCGTCGCGGCTGCGGGGCTGCAGGAAGGCTCGATCACGCCGGCCGACTCGACGCACTGCACCGGCGAGTTCCGCCTGGGCAACGCGACGTTCAGGGACTGGAAAGAGGGCGGCCACGGCACCGTCGACCTAAAACGCGCGATCATGCATTCCTGCAATATCTATTTCTATCAGGCGGGTCTGAAGGTCGGCGTCGCGACGCTCCTGCGCTACGCGAGCGCCTTCGGCTTCGGCGCGTCGACCGGGATCGAGCTCCAGGGCGAGAAGTTCGGCCTGGTGCCTCGACCCGCGCGCCGCGGCTGGCCGCTGGGCGAGACGGTCAACCTGTCCATCGGCCAGGGCCCCGTGCTCGTCACGCCGACGCAGGTGGCGCGCTTCATGGCCGCGGTGGCGAACGGCGGCGTGCTCTGGCGCCCGCGCATCGTGCAGCGCATCGAACGGCCGGATGGCGGGCTCCTGTACAGCGACGCCGGGCAAGTGAACGGCCACGTGGAGCTCTCCCCGATCGTGTGGGAGTTCCTGCGCCGGAGCCTCTGGGCGGCGGTGAACGACGGCGGCACCGGGGCGGGCGCCCGCATTCCCGGGCTCGACATCGCGGGCAAGACCGGCACCGCGCAGATCATCGGCAAGTCGAAGGCCGCCCTCGGCCAGGACCACGCCTGGTTCGCCGCGTTCGCGCCGGTGAAGGATCCCGAGGTCGTCGTGGTCGTGCTCGCCGAGCGCGGGGGCAAGGGCGGAGAGGTTGCCGCGCCGATCGCGCGCCAGATCCTGAACGCGATCTTCTTCGAGAAGGTCGCGGCGATCGAGATCGGCGGCTGATGCTGCGCATCGATCGCCGGCTGCTCCAGAACGTCGACTGGGCGCTGCTCGCGGCCGCCTGCGCGCTCGTCCTCATCAGCGTGATGACGCTCGCGACCCTCAGCGTGGGGCGCGCCGGGGGCGTGGTCGCCTTGCGCCAGGCCGTATGGTTCGGTGTCGGCCTGCTCGCGCTCGTCGCGGTCGCGAGCCTCGACTACCGTCGATTCGTCCGCGCCGCGCCGGCGCTGTACCTCCTCGGGCTCGGCGCGCTCGCGCTCGTCTGGGTCGTGGGACGCTCCGTATCGGGCGCGCGGCGGTGGATCGTGCTCGGCCCGCTGTCCGTCCAGCCGTCGGAGCTGTTCAAGGTCTGCTTCGTTCTCATGGCGGTGTGGGTGATCACGTCCCGCGGGGCGCAGCCCATGGGCCGAACCACACTCGCGATGACGCTGCCGATTGCCGCGGTGCCCTTCGTGCTGATCATCAAGCAGCCCGATCTCGGTACCGCGCTGCTCCTCTTCCCCGTCCTGATGGTCCTCTTGGTCGGCGCTGGCCTCCGGCTCCGCGTGCTGGGCGGCGCCGTCGCCACCGGGCTCGCCGCGCTGCCGCTGGCGTGGCTCGTGCTGAAGGACTACCAGCGGGAACGTATCCTGGTGTTCCTGGACCCCGTCCGCGATCCCCTCGGGAGCGCGTACAACGTGATCCAGGCGAAGATCGCGATTGGGTCGGGTCAGTTCCTGGGCAAGGGCGTGGCCGGCGCGACGCAGAGCCAGCTCGCGTTCCTCCCGGAGCGTCATACGGATTTCATCTTCGCCGTGTTCGCCGAGACGTGGGGATTCGTCGGCTGTCTCGTGCTGCTCACGTGCTACCTGCTGCTTCTCCTCCGCGGATTCGACATCGCGGGCTCGGCGCGCGAGCCGGTCGGCCGGCTCGTCGCGCTCGGGATGACGGCGCTCCTGGCCGTGCAGGTGGTGATCAACGTGGGCATGGTCACCGGGCTACTGCCCGTCGTCGGGATCCCGCTGCCGCTCATGAGCTACGGCGGCTCCTCGATGCTCGCCTCTCTCGTGGCGATCGGTCTCCTCCTCTCGGTCCGAATGCGGCAGTTCCAATGAGACGCGGCACGCGCCCGCACCCGGCGCCGTTCGCCGCGTCAGCGAGGTGCTGCCGTGGGCAAACGAATCGTCGTCAACGCGGGCCTCACCGAAACTCGCGTCGGGGTTCAGGAGGGTAATCTCCTCACCGACCTCTATCTCGAGCGCCATCGGCAGCGCTCGATCGTCGGGAGCGTCTACAAGGGAATCGTGACGAACGTGCTGCCCGGTATGCAGGCGGCGTTCGTCGACATCGGGCTCCACAAAGACGCGTTTCTCTACGCCGGCGACTACACCACCAACCTCGGCGACTACGCGCGCGCCATGCTCGCCGGCGGCGACGAGGAGGGCGACGCCGATGTCGAGGTCGAGGAGCTGGAGGCGCGGCGGGAGGCGACGGCTCCGATCGAGGACATGCTGCGAAAGGGGCAGGCGGTCCTCGTGCAGGTGTCCAAAGAGTCGCTCGGCACGAAGGGCGCACGCATCACGTCCTTCATCTCACTGCCCGGCCGTTACCTCGTCTACATGCCGCAGGCCCGCCACATCGGCGTCTCGCGCCGGATCCGCGACGAGCACGAGCGAGACCGGCTCCGCGACGCGCTTCGCGCCCTCTCGCTTCCGCCGGGCGGCTTCATCCTGAGAACGAACGCGGAAGGCAAGGGCGAGGCCGAGTTCGCAAACGACGTCGAGTTCCTGAGCCGCCTCTGGGCGCAGATCCAGGCGCGCGTCGAGTCGACCGCGGCGCCGGCGGCGCTCCACGAGGAGGGGGACCTGACCTTCCGTGTCGTGCGCGACCTTCTCTCGCCGGACGTCGACGAGTTCGTCGTTGACTCGAAGGAGGTCTATGACAAGTGCGTCGGCTATGTCGAGGCGCTGGTGCCCGCCCTCGCCGGTCGGGTGCGGCTCTACGAGGACCGCCAGCCCGTCTTCGAGACGCTCGGCATCGAAAGGGACATCGAGAAGGCGCTCCGGCGGCGCGTCTGGCTCAAGTCGGGCGGCTACATCGTCATCGACCACACCGAGGCGCTCGTGTCGATCGACGTGAACACGGGCAAGTACGTCGGCAAGCGCGATTTCGAACAGACGGTGCTCAAGATCAATCTCGAATCCGTGGGCGAGGTCGTGCGCCAGATCCGCCTGCGCGATCTCGGCGGCATCATCATCATCGACTTCATCGACATGGAGCGCGAGGAGCACCGCGAGCAGGTCTTCAAGGCGCTCAGGCACGCCCTCGCGGACGACAAGGCGCGCACCAACGTGCTGCAGATCTCCGAGCTCGGCCTGGTCGAGATGACGCGCAAGCGCGTGCGCCAGGACCTCCGCTCGCTCCTGTCCGTCCAGTGCCCCACGTGCCGGGGCAGCGGTGTCGTCAAGGCCGAGGCCACGCTGGCCGAGGAGATCTTTCGCGCCGTCCGCGCGAAAGTCGCGGCCCCGGACGCGCCGCCCGGGCGCGAGGTCGTCGTGCGCGTGCACCCCGACATCGCGCGCTACCTCGCGGGCGACGGGGCCCCGGCGGTCGAGCGGCTCGGTGGGCTGATCGACCGCAAGATCACGGTCCAGGCGAGCCAGAACCAGGCCGACCGCGAGGCGTACGAGGTCCGGGTGCGCGTCGGCGGGGCCGGCGGGGTCCAGTGACGCACCCGCGGCGTCTCCCCGGCGGTCACCGCTGAGACCGAAGGCGCCGGTGGCGCGCACGCCGCCCTCGCGGATCAACCGGGGGAAGATCCTCGCCAACCTCCGCCTCGCGGCGCGGAAGGGCGATCGCACCGCGCTCTCGCTCGCGCTCGACCAGATGCGCACGCTCGCCCACTCACCGCGCTACTGGGAACGGTACCTGACGTTGCTCTCGAGCCCGCTCGCGCGGCTCATCGATCTCCTCGTGATCAAGCAGGGTGACCGTATCGCCCATCAGAAGGGCTGGAGGCTGCCCAGGCCCGCTCCAGCCGGCGCGACGAAATCGAAGACAGCGAGGAAGGAACCCGCCACCGAGCGCCGTCGCACGCGCGCGTCGACACCCGAGCAGCCGTCGCTTTTCGAGCTTTGAGCGTATCGGGGCTCGATCGCGCCACGCTCTGGTCCTGACGCCTCACCCCGCGCCCGGCCACCTCCCCGGGTCGGGTTGACTCGGCGGCCGCCCGGCCGGATACTACCCCAGGGGGGTATAGGGCGTGATCAACGAGGAGACGAAGGCCAAGGTCCTCGGGCGGCTTCGCCGGATCGAGGGGCAGGTGCAGGGACTCCAGCGGATGGTCGACAACGAGGCGTACTGCGTCGACATCCTGATGCAGATCGCCGCGGCGCAGGGTGCTCTCGAGCAGGTCGAGAAGCTCCTGCTCGGCCGCCACATCGAGTCGTGTGTGGCCGACGCCGTGCGCTCTGGCTCGAAGAGCGAGCGGCAGCAGAAGATCGACGAGCTGCTCGACGTCTTCGCCCGCTTCAGGGGGAAGTGATGGAGAAGGGGGAAGTGATGGAGAAGGGGGAGTGATGGAGAAGGGGGCCGTCATGGAGCGGATCACCGCGCCGGTCCGCGGGATGCACTGCGCCGCGTGCGTCAGCAAGGTCGAGCGCGCGCTCACCTCCGTGGCGGGCGTGGAGGCCGCGTCGGTGAACCTCGCGACGGAGCAGGCCACGGTCGCCTTCGATCCCGCCCGGACGGACGTCGCGCGTCTGCGCGAGGCGGTCGCTGGCGCCGGCTACGAGCTGGCCGAACCGCGCCCCGATCTGGGACCGGGCGAGGCGGTCGACGGCGAGCGCGTCGCGCGCGCGGCCGCCGAGCGCCGGGAGAGGCGGAAGTTCGTCGTCGGCGCCGTCCTGTCCACGCCGGTGCTCCTCGGCGGAATGTCACACGTTGTGCCGTGGGTCCCGGCCTTGGTCCAGAGCCCCTGGCTCCAGCTGGTGCTCACGACGCCCGTCCAGCTCTGGGTCGGGTGGCAATTCCATCGCGGCTTCGTCCACGACCTCCGCTACCGCACGGCCAGCATGTCGACCCTGGTGTCGATCGGCACGAACGCGGCCTACCTGTTCAGCGTCGCCGTGACCCTCTGGCCGCACGCCTTCGTGCGCCACGGTGCGATGACGTACTACGACGTCAGCGCGGTGGTGATCACGCTCGTCGTCCTCGGCCGCTGGCTCGAGGCGCGCGCCCGCGGGCGTACCTCCGAGGCGATCCGACGGCTGATGACCTT
Source organism: Candidatus Rokubacteria bacterium 13_2_20CM_69_15_1 (assembly GCA_001914535.1). Lineage (GTDB taxonomy): Bacteria > Methylomirabilota > Methylomirabilia > Rokubacteriales > CSP1-6 > 20CM-2-70-11. Next base: position 1,263 of record MNCR01000033.1, on the reverse strand, counting down.
GTCGCCGCGTACCGCGCGGGTCATCCGCGACGGCACGGAGACCGACGTGCCCACGGCGGAGGTGCGCGTCGGCGACTTCGTGCGCATCCGGCCGGGCGAGCGTGTGCCGGTCGACGGCGTCGTCACCGAGGGGGCGTCCACGGTGGACGAATCCATGCTGACGGGGGAGAGCCTTCCGATCGAGAAGGCGCCGGAGTCCCGGGTCTTCGCGGGCACCGTCAACCGCACGGGGAGCTTCGTCTTCCGCGCCGCGCGCGTCGGCAGCGAGACGACCCTGGCGCGGATCGTCAAGCTCGTCGCCGAGGCCCAAGGCTCCCGCGCGCCGATCCAGCGGCTCGCGGATCGGGTGGCCGGAGTCTTCGTGCCGGTGGTCCTCGTGATCGCGGCGCTCACGTTCGTCTCGTGGTGGCTCCTCGGCCCTGAGCCGGCCGGCCTCCTCGCACTCACCAACGCGGTCGCCGTCCTCGTGATCGCGTGCCCTTGCGCGATGGGGCTCGCGACGCCGACCGCGATCATGGTCGCCGCCGGTCGCGGCGCCGAGTTCGGCATCCTCATCAAGAGCGCCGGGGCCCTCGAGTTGCTCCATCGGGTCGACACGATCGTGTTCGACAAAACCGGGACGCTCACGGTCGGCCGCCCCGTCGTTACCGACGTGGTCCCGGCCGCGCCGGCTACGGAGGACGAGATCCTGGCGCTCGCCGCCGCGGCCGAGCAGGCCTCCGAGCATCCGCTGGGCGCGGCGATCGTCGAGCGCGCCAAGGCGCGCGGGCTCGCGCTGCCGCCGATCGGCGAGTTCACGACGGTGCCCGGGCAGGGGATCGACGCGATGACGACGGACGGCCGCGTGCTGCTCGGCAACCGGACGCTGATGGACGGACGCGGAATCGATGTGGAGGCCCTGGCCCCGCGCGTCCGGCAGCTCGCCGCCGACGGCAAGACGATCGTCCACCTGGCGTTCGCCGGCCGGCTCCTCGGCGTGCTCGCCGCCGCCGACGTGCTGAAGCCCGACGCGGCGAGCGCCGTCGCGGCGCTCAAGCGGCTCGGCGTGAGCGTGGCGATGCTCACGGGCGACAACCGTCTGACGGCCGAAGCGATCGCGCGCCAGGCGGGCCTGGACCGGGTGCTCGCGGAGGTGCTCCCCGAAGACAAGGCGCGCGAGATCAAGGCCCTCCAGGCCGAGGGGCGCCGCGTCGCGATGGTCGGCGACGGGATCAACGACGCCCCGGCGCTCGCCCAGGCCGAGGTCGGCATCGCCATGGGCTC
>MNCR01000044.1 GCA_001914535.1 Candidatus Rokubacteria bacterium 13_2_20CM_69_15_1 | reverse complement strand
CCGGCAGCACGCGCGCCTGCACCGGCGCGAGCCATGTCGGGAAGGCGCCCGCGTAGTGCTCGGTCAGGATGCCCACGAAGCGCTCGAACGAGCCGAGAATCGCGCGGTGCACCATGACCGGGCGCTTGGGCTGGCCGTCGGCGTCGATGTATTCGAGCGCGAACCGGTCCGGCTGCTGGAAGTCGATCTGGATCGTGGCGATCGTCCATCTCCGGCCGAGCGCGTCCTCGACGTCGACGTCGATCTTGGGGCCGTAGAACGTCCCGTCGCCCGGGTTCAGGTCGTAGGCGAGTCCGTTGGCGCGCAGCGCATCCTCGAGACCCCGCTCCGCCACGTGCCATTGCTCGTCGGTCCCGAGCGACTTCGACGGGCGGGTCGACAGCTTGAAGAATGGCGCGAGGTCGAACATCTTGTGCCACTGCCGCATCAGACCCAGGAGCTGCGTGATCTCGTCCTGGAGCTGGTCGGGCCGGCAATAGATGTGCGCGTCGTCCTGCGTGAACTGCCGCACGCGGAAGAGGCCCGTCAGCGTGCCCGAACGCTCGTTGCGATGCAGCCGGCCCATGTCGGAGAAGCGCAGGGGCAGGTCCCGGTACGAGCGGAGCGCGTGGCGATAGACGAGCGTGGACTCCGGGCAGTTCATGGGCTTGAGACTGAAGATCTGCTCTTCCGACTCCACCAGGAACATGTTCTCCTGGTAGTGCTCCCAGTGGCCGGACTGCTCCCAGAGTTTCTTGTTGACCAGGATGGGCGTCGAGATCTCCTGATAGCCGCACGCGTCGAGCATCTCGCGCACGAAACGCTCGAGCTCGCGGACGATCGTCCAGCCGTTGGGCAGCCAGAACGGCGCGCCCGGCGAGACGTCGTGGAAGACGTAGAGGTCGAGCTCACGGCCGAGCTTGCGATGGTCGCGTTTCTTCGCCTCCTCCAGCCGCCACAGGTGCTTGTCG
>MNCR01000029.1 GCA_001914535.1 Candidatus Rokubacteria bacterium 13_2_20CM_69_15_1 | reverse complement strand
CGGTCTTCGGGACCGTGACCGACTTCGGCGAGGAGCCGGTCCGGATGGTGTCCCTCCCGGTTGACGCCGGGCGGGCCCGCTACGCCATCCAGGTGGCGATGTCGCTGGACGACGCGTACGCCGTGCTGCGGTTTGGGCGATGGCTCTTCCTCGGGATGTCACTGGTCATCCTCTCGGGGATCGGGCTGACCGGCGCCCTGCTCGCCCGCCGCGCCCTCCGGCCAATCGACAAGATGGTGACGCAGGCCCGACGCATCGGCGAGGCGAACCTCGTCGAGCGCCTGCCGCACCCGGGGCCGCGGGATGAGATCGGCCGGCTCGTCGAGACGCTCAACGACATGCTCGACCGGCTCGAGCGGAGCTTCGAGGTCCAACGTCGCTTCACCGCCGACGCCTCTCACGAGCTCCGCTCACCACTCTCACGTCTCCGGGCAGAGCTGGAGGTGACGCTCCGCCGACCGCGGCCGGCTGGCGAGTACGAGGAGACGCTGCGCTCGTGCCTCGACGAGGTCCAGCGCGTCCAGGGGCTGATCGAGGAGCTCCTCGAGCTCGCGCGCATCGACGCCCCCCAGGAGCCCGAGCCGGCCAAGCCCATTACCGTGGGCGAGATCGTCGAGGCGGCCGTGGCGGCGGTGAGGCCGGAGGCCGAGCGGCGCGGCGTGCTGGTTGCGGTCGAGCGTCCGCCGGAGGTATTCGTGAATGCCGCGCCGGTCGCCGCCAAGGTCGCCCTCGCGAACATCCTCGACAACGCCGTGAAGTTCTCGCCGACCGGCGGCGCGGTGAGGATCGTCGTCACGGCGGACCAGGAGGAAGCGGTCATCGCCGTCTCCGACACCGGACCGGGCGTCGCGTCGGAGGAGGCGGCGAGGCTTTTCGAGCGCTTCTACCGAGGCAAAGCTTCACGCTCGATGGACATGCCGGGATTCGGCCTTGGCCTTGCGATCTCGCGGACACTCGTCGAGCGCCAGGGCGGGCGGATTTCCGTGGAGGCAGCGACGCCGAAAGGCGCCACGTTCAGCGTGCACCTACCACGCGAGTAATCGCGGCCCGCCCGGAGAGGGTCAAGGAGGAGCGTATGTCCACACAGGGGGCTTCACCCCATCGCGCCTCCGGGTCGGCCGACCCGGAGGACCTGTCGCGACTCGTTGCGACCGGACGGCCAGCCGACGTCGCCGAGCTTCTCTTCGCGCTCGAGCCGGCGGAAGCCGCACACGCGATCATGCGTGTACCACGCGAGTTCGCCGCCCGCGTGCTCGAGCAGCCGGAGTTCGAGGGCCGAGCGGCATTGATCGAACACCTTCCGTCCGATGTCGCGGTGGGGCTCATCACGGCGATGTCGCCCGACGCGCGCGCGGACCTGATCCGCGATCTGTCGGATCGCGTCCGCGCTCGAGTTCTGCCGCGCCTCGACGTCTCGACCCGGCGGTCGCTCGAGACGCTGCTCTCGTATCCGCCCGCATCGGCGGGTGGCATCATGACGACGGATTACATCAGCGTGCCGCCGGGATCAACCGTAGAGGAGACGCTTCAGGAGATCCGTCGATCGGGACGACGGCGCCCGGTCTACGCCGTCTACGTCGTGGAGCCCGCGACCGGAGTCCTCCTGCACGTTGTGTCTCTTCGCGAGCTTGTGCTCGCCGATCCGCGTACCGCGATGACCCAGGTCGGCGAGCCTCGCAGCCTGCTGACCGTGGGCCTGGAGACGGATCGCGAAGATGTGGCGCGCCTGATCTCGAAGTACAACCTCCTCGCCGTGCCCGTCGTCGACGAGGAGCGCCGGCTGCGCGGTGCGATCACCGTCGACGATGTCATCGACGCCATCCTGAGGGAGCAGACCGAGGACGTCCACAAGCTCGGCGGCCTGGAGGCGCTCGACGAGCCCTATCCACGAACTCGCTTCGCCACCATGGTGCGCAAGCGGGCCGGGTGGCTCTGCGCGCTCTTCCTGAGCGAGATGCTGACGACCAGCGCCATGCAGCACTTCGAAGCGGAGCTGAGCAAAGCGCTCGTCTTGATTCTCTTCATCCCGCTCATCATGAGCTCCGGCGGTAATTCCGGCTCGCAGGCGACGTCGCTGATCATCCGGGCGCTCGCGCTCCGCCAACTCCCGCTGAGGGACTGGTGGCGCGTCGCTTTGCGGGAGCTGCCAGCGGGGGTGGCCTTGGGCAGCATCCTCGGGGTGATCGGCGTGTCCCGCATCATGGTTTGGCAAGCGCTTGGTCTCTACGACTACGGTCCGCACTGGTTCCTGGTCGCCGCGACCGTCGGCCTCGCGCTCGTCGGCGTCGTCACCTTCGGGTCGCTTTCAGGCGCGATGCTGCCGTTCGTCCTCCAGGGCCTTCGCTTCGATCCCGCCAGCGCCTCGGCGCCGTTCGTCGCGACCCTGGTGGACGTCACCGGCCTCAGCATCTATTTCACGGTCGCCTATCTCGTCCTCCGGGGAACGCTGCTTTAGAGTTGCCGGTGGTGTTGCCACGCGCCGCGCCCCCGTCGGGACCCGAGCGGCTCTCGAAAGAAAAGACTCGCGCGGCCTCCAGGAATTCTCGCCTTACCTTCTAGGGTGTCGGCGCTCACGCGCGGTAGCGCTCGAGCACGGTGCGGTCGAGCTCGAGGCCGAGGCCCGGCCCCGTCGGCACGTCGACGATGTCGCCGGCGCGCTTGGGCGGGTTGAGGGCGAGCTGGTCGCGCAGCGGGTTCGGCGTGCGGTCGAGCTCGAACAAGGGTTCGGCCGCAAACATCGCGGGCGGGTTCGGCGGCAGCGCCGCGGTGAGGTGGAGGCTCGCGAACAGGCCAACGGCGGTCCCCCAGACGTGCGGGTAGACCGTGACGGACGACGCCGAGGCCAGCGCGGCGATCCGCCACGCCTCGGTGAAGCCGCCGCACCCGCAGAGGTCCGGCTGCAGGATGTCCACCGCGCGGCGCGCGCAGAGCTCCCGGAAGCCCCAGCGCGCGTACTCGGTCTCGCCGCCCGAGATCGGGATCCGGAGCGCCGCCTTGACCTGGCAGTAGCCGTCCAGGTCCTCGGGGACGACGGGCTCCTCGAACCAGGCGAGGTCGTACGCCTCGACCTTCCGGCCGAGGCGGATCGCCTGGCCAGCGTCGTAGGCGTGGTTGGCGTCCATAGCGAGGAGCCGGTCGCTGCCGATCGCCGCACGCACGGCTCCCACGTTGCGCGCGTCCTCGTCCAGGCCGAAGCCGACCTTCATCTTCATCGCGCGGAAGCCCTCGGCCGCGTACGCCTCGGCCTCGCGTACCAGCGCCACGGCGTTGTCGGCGACGCGGTGGCGGTAGAGGCCTGTGGCGTAGGCGCGGACCTGCGATCGGAAGGGGCCACCGAGGAGCCGGAAGACCGGCTGCCCGAGCGCCTTGCCCTTGAGGTCCCAGAGGGCGATGTCGATCGCCGAGATCGCCGCGACCGGCCAGCCCTTGCGCCCGTAGTCGCGGAACGTGGTGTAGAGGTCTTCCCAGATCACGGCGTGCTCGAGCGCGTCTTTGCCGACGAGGCGTGGCGCGTAAAGCTCGTCGATCAGCGTCCGGTTGACCGCCGGCGGGCCGTACGCTTCGCCGAATCCCGTGAGGCCGTCTTCCGTGAGAATCTCGACGACGAGCGCCTGGCGGGCGGTGTGCCAGCCCTTCGACGAGCCGAACACCTCGGCCTCGGGCAGCTCGTGGCGCAGCACCCAGGTGCGGACTTCGCGGATCTTCATCGCGGCCTCCCGCGCTTACAGTAACGCACGTCGCCGTTCCTCGCCGCGTCGATGGACCTGTGCGGCGCACGGTAATCGCTCGGCGCTCACGCGAGCCTCGCGACGAAGTCCGCCAGGGCCCGGCCGATCTCGTCGGGCGCATCCTCCTGGATGAAGTGCGTGCCGCGGACCGTGACCTCGTGCTGGTTCGGGAAGGTCCGGCAGAAGCTACGCAACGCTCCGGTCAGGAGGAACCCCGGATCGCCGTTGACGAAGAGCTTCGGGACCGGGCTCGTCGTGAGCCAGTCGGCGTAGGCCTGCGCGATCTCGACCACGTCCGCGGGCTCGCCGTCCAGCGGGATCTGGCGGGGCCAGGTGAGCGTGGGCCGGCGTGACTCGCCGGGCTCGCGGTACGGCGCCCGGTAGCGATCCAGCTCATCCGGGCCGAGACCTCGCATGACGCTCGCCGGCAGGAGGCGCTCGACGAAGACGTTCTTCACCAGCACGATCTCCTCGCCCGCCGGCGACCGCATCGCCTGGAAGATCCGCCGAGCCGGCTCGGGCCACTCCTGCCAGGTCATGGGCCGGACGAGCGCTTCCATGAAGGCGATCCCCCGCACGCGCTCGGGATGACGGCGCGCCCAGTGGAAGGCGAGCGCCGAGCCCCAGTCGTGAACGACGAGGGTCACGCGGCGGTCGAGCCGGAGCGCGTCGAACCAGGCGTCGAGGTAGCGGGCGTGGTCTACGAAGCGGTAGGAGCCCCCGGGCGCCTTCCCCGACTCGCCCATGCCCACGAGGTCCGGCGCGAGACAGCGGCCCCGCGACGCGACGTAGGGGATGACGTTGCGCCAGAGGTACGAAGATGTGGGATTGCCGTGGAGGAAGACGATCGGGTCGCCGCCTCCCGTGTCCACGCAGGCCAGCTCGGTGTCGAGAACGCGGATCCTTCGTCGGGGGTGGGGATCGGCGGGCGAGATGGGCACGCGGGCTCCGGCGTGTCGCTAGTCGAGCACGACGCCGCCGTCGACGACGACCACCTGACCCGTCACGAAGTTCGACATGGCGGAGGCCAGGTAGACCACCGCCTGTGCGATGTCGTCGGGATGCCCCATGCGGGAGATGGGCTGGGCCACGACGTTGTAGTCGAAGCCCCGGGTCATCTCCGTGTGGACCGGACCCGGCGCGACCGCGTTGACCCGCACCCCGTGGCGGCCCGCGTCTTTGGCGAGCCAGCGGGTGAAGGCGATGACGCCACCCTTCGCCGCGGCGTACGCCGGCCCGGTCCTCCCGCGCGTCTCGCCCTCATCCGCCGGACGCGACACGGCCCCGCCCGCCAGGCCCGAGACCGACGCGATGTTGACGATCGCGCCGCCGCGCGCCTTGAGGTGCGGATAGGCCGCCTGGCACACGAGGATCGTGCCCCTGAGGATCACCGCGAGCACGCGCTGGAGCGTGGCGTCGTCGAGGTCCTCGAGCGCGAGCCGCTCGCCGACGCCGGCGTTGTTCACGACGACGTCGAGCCGCCCCAGCTCCGTGAGAGCCTGCCCCACGGCCGCCTCCACGGCCGCTCGGTCGGCGACGTCGGCCCGGATCGCGAGGCAGCGCCGCGTGAGCGCCTCGACGCGGGTCCGCGTCTCGACGGGCGGCTCCAGGTCGAGCGCGGCGATGTCGGCGCCCGCGGCCGCGAGCGCCAGCGCGATCGCCTGCCCGATGCCACGGCCGGCGCCCGTCACGAGGGCGACCTGGCCTGCGAGGTCGGGCGGTCCGCTCGGATTCGTCGTCACGCCGCCGAGAATACGACATCCGCCGGAGATACGACATAATGGATAGATGGAGACGAGGCCCGCGCGGTTCAGTCCGGAGATCCGGCGCGCCCTCCGCGTCGACGTCTCGGCGGCGCTACTGTTCACCGTGTTCGCGAGCCTCACGACGCCGTTCATCGGCCTCATCTTACGGCGCGAGCTCGGCGCCACGCCGCTCCAGCTCTCGGTCATGTCGGCGGCCGGGGGCGCGTGCCTGCTTCTCTCGCTCGCGTGGGCCCGCGCGCTCGGCGGCCGCCCCCCGCTGCCCTATCTCGTGTGGCCGTCCTTCGTCGCGCGCGGCCTGTTCCTCTTCGTGCCGCTTGCCTCCTCGGCGTGGTCGTTCGTGAGCCTCGTCGTCGCGGCGAACGTGTTCGGGGCCGCCGCGGCGCCCGCGCAGGCCGCCGTGGTCGAGCGCCTCTATCCACGCGCCGCGCGCGGCCGGGCCCTGGGACTCGTGAGGATGGCGGGCGCGGCGCTGGGCGTCGGGCTCGCGCTCGCGGCGGGTCAGCTCTTCGAGCGCGTGGACTCCCGCGTGATCTTTCCCGCCGCGGCGGTGCTCGGGATGGCCGCTAGCCTGCGCCAGCGGAGCCTGCCGGTCCCGGCCGCTGCGGAGAACGGGGAGAGAGCCGTCGGCGGGCTCCGTCAGGCCTGGGCGGCGGTGCGGGACGACGACGTCTTCCGGCGGCTCCTGGTCGCGTCGTTTCTTTTCGGCGCCGGCTGCTGGATCCAGACGCCGGCCCATCCGCTGCTCCTCGTCGACGTCCTGCACGTGAGCGCGGCGCAGGTGGGCGTCTTCGCCGCCGCGGCGGCCGTCGCGACGCTGGTCGGCAGCGCGTGGTGGGGCGAGCTCGTGGACCGGCGCTCGAGCCTCGACGCGTTGTGGATGATGTACGTCGTCGGCGCGGCGACGCCGGCGATCTGCGCGCTCGCCTGGAACCCCTGGATGCTCGTCGCCAGCTCGGTGACCGACGCGCTGTTCGGGATCGGACTCGACCTGGTGTGGATGATCGTCGTGATCGATCTCGCCGGCCCCCGGCGCGCGGCTCAGTACGTGGCGATCGGCGCGACGCTCGCCGGCGTCCGCGGGGTCCTCGGGCCACTCCTGGGCGGCCTCGTGATCTGGGCACTCGGCGTCCGAGCGGTGTACCTCGTGGCCCTCGCCCTGATGGCGGGCGCGGCGTGGCTGGTAGCACGCGAGTCCGGGCGCCACGCCGTTGTATACTGCCAATCATGATGAAGGCGGCGGCGATCCTCCTCGGGCTCGTACTCGTGGCGACCCCCGTCCGGGCGGGCGCGCCCACCGACCAGCTTCGCGAGTACAGCGACCAGGTCATCAGGGTGCTCGACGATCCTGCCCTCCAGCCCAAGGACCGCCGGGCGGCGGTCCGCAAGATCGCCCACGAGATCTTCGACGTCGCGGAGACGGCCAAGCGGGCGCTGGCGCGCCACTGGCAGGCGCGGACGCAGGTGGAGCGCGAGGAGTTCACCCAGATCTTCGCCGACCTGCTCGAGAGCACGTACATCGCGCGGATGGATCAGTACGGGGGCGAGCGGATCCGCTACATCAGCGAGACGATCGACGGCGACAACGCCATCGTTCGCGCAAAGGTGATCACCAAGAAGGGCACAGAGGTGCCGGTCGAGTCGCGGCTGCTTCGCCGGGGCGAGCGGTGGCTGATCTACGACGTCCTCATCGAGAACGTGAGTCTCATCGCCAATTACCGCGCCCAGTTCGACAAGATCGTCCGCACGAGCTCCTACCAGGAGCTGGTGCGGCGACTCAAGAGCAAACGGGACGAGTTCCTGAACGAGCTGGCCAACTCCCGCGGCACGTCTGGCTGAATCACATCGGCGGGGGCGGACGTTACGGCCCCCTCCGAGCCACCCCCAGGAAGAGTTGCGCGGGCAAAGCCGCGCTCGAACCGCAATCAGTCAACGAGGACTTGACGGAGCGCCGGTAGTTCCATACGTTTGGAAACGTGAAGACATTGCCACTCGCCCGGCTCCAGGCGCGCCCAGACCACGTCGAGGCGTTCAAGGCGCTCGCGCACCTCACGCGGTTGCAGATCTTCTTCCTCCTGGTGCGCGAGGCGCGCGAGGTGCCGGCCGGCGAGATCCAGGGCGAGCTCGAGGTTCCCGGGCCGACGCTCTCGCACCATCTCGACATCCTGCGCCGCGCGGGGCTCGTGCAGAGCCGCCGGGAGGAACGCTTCGTCTACTATTCCGCGCGGTCCGACACCGCGTCCGAGCTGGTCCGGCTCCTCACCGCGTGCTGCTAGCGCTCCGAGGAGCCTGATGGAATGAATCGCGACAGGCGGAACGGAGCCGGGTCGCACCTTGTCTCGGGCCACCCACCGAAGGTGCCGGCCGCACGGCTCTCGTTCCAAGGAAGCCGAGTGGCGCCTGTATCAGGCCACCCACGGCGGTTCCGGACTCGCGGACCCCGCTACCAATGAGCCGGGTGGACGCAACGGCGACAGTCCCTGTGGAGGTCGCCTCGTGGGTCACGAAGTTCATCGGCGGCGACGGCACGGGCCGGCGCGTGCTCGCGGAGCCACTCACGCCGGGGGCGACCGTGCGAAGCGTTCTCGCCGGCCTCTCGGCGCGGTATCCGGAGCTCAACGCGGCGCTCTGGCACGGAAGCGAGCTCGGTGAGCACATCGAGGTCCTCGTGAACGACGCCGTGCTCGGCATCTCGCACTCGCTCGATTCGCCCCTGAAGGCCGGGGACCGGATCACCCTCCTCGCCCAGTTCATGGGCGGCGCGTGAGAGCGCGCCCGCGTCGCGACGCCACGTGGCCACCTACCAGATCATTGCCTGGAAGGACATCCCTGTGGTCGTCGAAGCGCGTGACGGCACGGAGACCGTGACGCGGGAGCTCAGCGACCGGTTCCAGGCCCTCATCGACTCCGTCGCGATGCAGCTCGGACTTCAGGACTCTGACGCGTACCTCGAGCAGTGGACCAGGGGCGCCGTGCAGGAGCGGGCCGGCACGGCACGTGAGGTCGCCGAGGCCATCGCGGCGGAGCTGGAAGACCGCTTTCCTGAGTTCATCGGCCGGGCGTTCGGCCGTCCGTGACCGTCGACGGCTGGCTCCTGGCCGTCTGTGCGGCGCGGGCGCTCATGACGTCCGTGTTCATGACGTACGCCGCGACCCTGCCGGTTCTCCGCGGCGACTGGGGAATGTCAGCGACCGCCGCGGGGTCGATCTCGACCGGCTTCCAGCTCGGCTACGCCGTATCGCTCGTGTTCTTCTCCTCGCTCGCCGACCGCGTCGGCGCGCGCCGGGTGTTTCTCGGCTCCGCCTGGCTCAGCGCGGTCTCGGCGCTCGCCTTCGCCCTCTGGGCCCGCTCGTACCTCTCGGGCCTTGTCCTTTACACGCTCGTCGCGCTCTCGCAGGGCGGGACCTACACGACGGCGATCATGCTCCTCGCCGACCGCTACCCGTCCGAGCGCCGCGGCGCCGCCGTGGGGTGGCTCATCGCGAGCTCGTCGGCGGGTTACGCCCTTTCGCTGCTCGTCTCGGGCGTGGCGCTCGCCTCGGGCGGCTATCCGCTCTCGTTCTTCGCGTGCGCCTGCGGCCCGGCCGCGGGCGTCGTCGTCCTGTGGCTCGCACTCCGGGCAACGCCCAACGTCCTCCACCCCCGTCGTGAGGGCGTGCGCTTTGGGACGGCCGTGCTGAGGAACCGACCCGCGATGCGCCTCATCCTCGGCTACACCTTCCACTCCTGGGAGCTGCTCGGGATGTGGGTTTGGACGCCCGCCTTCGTCGCCGCGGTCTTCGCCATCTCGGGCGCGGGCTCGGTCCGCGCCGTCGAGCTTGCGTCGTACGTCTCCGCGGCCTTCCATCTCATGGGGCTCGTGGCGTCGAGCTCGATGGGCCGGCTCTCCGACGGGCTCGGCCGCCGGCTGGTCCTCTTCGGCCTGGCGGCGACGAGCGCCGTGTGCTCACTCGCGTTCGGATGGCTCATCGGCTTTTCCCTGGCGGTCGTCTTCGTCGTGGGCGCCGTGTACGGCTTCACGGCCCTCGGC
>MNCR01000032.1 GCA_001914535.1 Candidatus Rokubacteria bacterium 13_2_20CM_69_15_1 | reverse complement strand
CTTCCCTCCCCACCTTCAGGCGCGGACACACGCGCGGACAAAAGGTCTATCGCACCGTGGAATGGGTCACGCTCCGGGAACCCGAGGAAATCCGATTCGAGGGCGTGGAGGGCCCACTCGACCTGCTGGAGGACCGTTTCGTGCTTCTGAACCTTGACGGGTGCACCCTCTTTCGTTACGAGAGCACGATCGGCATCAAGGGGGGGATCGCCGGGTGGCTCAAGGGCCAGCTCCTTGTTCGTCCCACTCTCAGCCGGTTCATGCGCAACCATTCACTCAAGCTGAAGCAGACGATCGAGGCGAGCGCGAGAGAAAGCCGACTCTACCCGTATCGAAACTGCGGCCTGGCGCCATGAAAAAGAGCACCCGGGGCGCCGCGGCGCACGGCGCCTGGCCCCCTGCGGTACTATCGGCTCATGAGGCGGGCGACCGCGATCCTCCTCGCCGTCGCAGCGATCCTCCCCCGATCCCCACGAGGACTGATTCCATGACCCAGCAGGCCCTCACGGTCGGCGTCATCGGGCTCGGCTTCGGCCGCGCCCACATCCCGGCGTTTCAGGCCAACGGGTGTCGCGTCGTCGCCGTCTGCCAGCGCGATCAGGCGGGTGCCAAGACGGTGGCCGACCGCTACGGCGTGCCGCACGTCTTCGCGCGGTGGGAGGAGATGCTCGAACGGGCGAAGCCCGAGATCGTCGTCGTCGCGACGCCGCCCCATCTGCACCGTGCGATCGCCGTCCGCGCCTTCGCGGCGGGCGCCCACGTGCTCTGCGAGAAGCCCCTCGCGCTGACCCGCGCGGACGCCGAGGCGATGGTGGACGCCGCCCGCCAAGCGAGACGCGTGGGCATGACGGGCTTCAACTGGCGCTTCGCCGCCGCGATGCAGGAGCTCCATGCGCGCGTGAGGGAGGGTTCCGTGGGCCGCGTCTTCCACCTCGCGTTGCGCTGGCTCGGCTCGCGCTGGGCCGACGAGACCGCCGCGGCGACGTGGCGGATGGACCGCGCCCAGGCGGGCCACGGCGCTATGGGCGACATGGGCGTCCACCTCGTGGACCTCGTCCGCTGGACCTTCGGCGAATTCCGGCGCGTGGCGGCGCACACGGGCATCGCGTACGCCTCACGCTCGGCGCCCGGCGTCAGCCGGCCGCCGGACGCCGAGGACTACTGCACCGTGCTCGGCGAGCTTCACTCCGGCGCGCAGGTCACGCTGACCGCGAGCCGCGTCACGCACGGGGTGAACGAGCACACGCTGGAGGCGTTCGGCTCACGCGGCGCCGTGAGCTATCGCCTGAGCCGCGGAAGCGCGCGCTGGTGGGAGGGCGAGCTGCGCCAGGCCTCGGGCGGCGGCCTCGAGCTCGTCGTGCCCCGCACCGCCCCCCCGTCGCTGGGCGGCGGCGATGACCAGTCCGACATCATCGGCCGGGCGTTGATCGCGCCGCTCGTCGCGCACCTGCTGGAGGGAATCAGGACGGGGACGACGCCGTCGCCGTCGTTCGAGGACGGGATGCGCGCTCAGGCGGTTCTCGACGCAACCCTCGAGGCCGCGGCGCGGGGCGGCTGGGTGGAGGTTCTCCCCTGATCCGCTGGTCGGGCATCTTCCACATCCTCGCGACGCCGTTCACCGACGGCGGCGAGCTCGACGCGGGCGGCCTCGCGCACCTCGTGGACCGCGTGCTCGCCGCCTCCATCAGCGGCGTCACCATCCTCGGTATCGCCGGCGAGGCGCACCGCCTGACCGATGAGGAGCGGCGCCGCGTCGTGGAGGCGGTCGTCAAGAACGTCGCCGGCCGCGTGCCGGTCGTGGTCGGCGTCGGGGCACCAGGCACGCATCTCGCCGCCGCGTTCGCGCGCATGGCCCGCGAGCACGGCGCCGACGCGGTGATGGTCGCGCCCCCGAACGGTGTGAAGAACCTCGAGGCGGTCGCGGAGTACTTCCACGCCGTCGCCGAGGCCGCGCGCGTGCCGATCGTGATCCAGGACGAGCCGGTCACGACCCAGGTCGTGATGCCGGCGCCGTTCATCGCGCGGCTCTGCGCCGAGTTGCCGCAGGCTCCCGCGGTCAAGCTGGAGGAGGCGCCGACCCTTCCCAAGATCACCCGGCTCCGCGCCGCGCTCGCGCGCCCGGTGGCGATCTTCGGCGGGCTCGGCGGCGTCTACTTCTTCGAGGAGTTGTCGCGGGGCGCCGACGGCGCGATGACCGGCTTCCCCTACCCGGAGGCGCTCCGCGCGATCCACGCGCATTTTGTCGCCGGCCGTCGGGAGGACGCCCGCACCCTGTTCCATCGGTGGCTCCCGCTCATCCGCTACGAGAGCCAGCCGGGCGCGGTGCCGGGCACGTCCCTCGCGATCAGGAAGGAAATCTTGAGGAGGCGCGGCTGGATCGCGTCGGCCTACGTCCGCCCGCCCACGCCGGGGCTCGATCCCGAGACGCTCGACGAGCTTACGGAGATCCAGCGGAGCGTCGGCGCCGACGCGAGGTAGCGGGTAACTCCTGATCCTCGTTTCATCTTCGTCGCCAACGCTGCCCGAAGTGGTACTCTCCTGCCCGACACGCGACGGTACCTCGAACACGGAGGGAACTATGCGGGGAGCCTTCGGGATCGATCCGGGCTGGGGCATCACGCCGGTGCGCATCGTCATGGGGCTGATCTTCGTCGTCGCCGGCTACACCAAGTTGGCGGTCACCGGCCTGCCCGCCGTCACCGCGGCCTTCGCCAAGTATGCGATCCCGCTCCCGGGAATCGCGGCCCTCCTCATCGCGGTCCTGGAACTCGTGGGCGGCCTCCTCCTGCTCGGCGGCTTCGGCACCCGGCTCCTCGGAGTGCTCTTCACCTGCGAGTTCATCGTCACCACGTTCTGGGTCAAGGTCCGGCACCTGGGGTGGATCGACGCCCGCCTCGACCTGATGATCCTGGCGGGTGCCTTCCTCCTCGTCCTCGCCGGGCCCGGCCGGGCGGCGCTCGACAACCAGCGGCGCTTCTCCTAGTACACCTGGACGGGCCGCTCGACGCGCCCCGAGGGCTACAACCCGACGAGCCAACCGACGAGACCGCCCACGAGCACGACCGCGACCGGCGGAAGCCAGCGTGCGGCGAGGGCGACCGTGGCCGCCGCCGCGAGGGCGGCGGTGACCCAGTCGTGCACCGCCGAGCGTGCGAGCGTGTATACGCCCGCGCCCATGAGGCCGATGCCGACGGGGGCGAGCGCGCGCTCGGCTGCCAGCGCCCACGGCCGGCCACGGAGCCGCTCCCATCGGCCCGCGACGACCGCCGTCAGCAGCGAAGTCGGCAGGAACGCCGCGACGCCCGCCACCAGCGCGCCGACGAGGCCGTGGGCCCGGTACCCGACGAAGATCGCGACGAGCATGTTCGGGCCGGGGGTGAGCTGGGAAAGGGTGTAGCCGTCCACGAACTCGCGGGCGGTCACCCACCCGTACCGCCCCACAACCTGCCGCTGCATCTCGGGGAGCACCCCGAGCCCCCCACCGACGGCGATGAAGCTGAGCCAGAGAAACGTCCATGCGAGATGGAGGAGGTCCGCCATCACCTGCGCCGCGGGCGATTGAACCAGAGGCTCACGGGCAGCACGAGAGCGACGGCGAGCGCCGAGTTCACGCCGAGCGGCCCGACCGCCAGAAACGTGGTGACGGCGACCGCCGTGGCGGCGCGGCCACGGACCGAGCCGGCGACGAGCTGGGCGGTCGCGACGAGCACGAGTCCCACCACCGTCGCGCCCATCCCGTGCATGAGCCGCGTCGTCCCCGGCGCAAACCCGCCGCGAAAGTAGAGCGCGGTGAGCCCCAACAGGACGAGGGCGCCAGGCACCAGCACGGCGAGAAGCGCCCCCACGCCGCCGCGCCAGCCGCCCAGCCGGGAGCCGAGCGCCACCGCGAGGTTCGCGAAGTTCGGGCCGGGCAGGAGCTGGCTCAGCGTGAGGTCCTGGACGAACTCGCTCGTCTTCACCCACGGTCGCCGCACGACCACCGCGTCGTAGAAGTAGGCACTGCGTCCGCCGCCGAGGGCCGTGAGCCCCGTCCAGGCGAACACTCGGATGAGCAGCCGCAGCGGAACCCACGCCATGTCCCGGACGTAGCATAGCGCCGACGACGGCCCGGGGAGACGACCGCCGAATGGCCTCAGAACCCTCGTGGGAAGGAGGAGCCCCGCGCCGGCCGGCACGGCGGCGAACCCGAGCGCGCCTTACTCGGGGCGGGGCGACGCGGCGAGGCGGCGGACGAGGAGCGTCAACCGCTCCAGCTGATCCTGGGTCAGGTTCGCGAAGTGGAAGACGTAGCCGTCGAGGTCGACCCGGACGAGCAGCGAGGAGACCTCGAACCGCTCGTCGGCGCCGGGCGACGTGAACGAGAGCTCGACGGTCGCCACGGGATGGGCCTGGCCGACCGGAAGGATCTTGATGCCGCCGGCGCTGAGGTCAACGCTCGTCGTCTCCCATTCGCTGCCGCGAGCATCGCGGACCCGCACCGGGAGCGCGACGCGCGCTCGCGGCGTTCGCCGCCGGTCCGAGGTCTGTCTCGCTGTGGCGGCCTCCCTCGCGAGCGCTTGTGGCTCGAGAGAGTGGAGGATTCGCTGCAGTTGCTCGAAGGCGATCGGCTTGGCGACGAATTCGACCGCGCCGAGCCTGAGGCACGCATCGACCTGGACCTCGCTGGCGATCCCGGACACGACGATGACGGGGATCCGGGAGTCTTTGACCTGCTGACGCTGGAGGAAGTCGAGCCCGTTGATGCCGGGGAGCCGGAAGTCGAGCAGGATCAAATCGGGACGATTCTGGTGAAGCCGATCGAGCGCCCCTTCCGCGGAGAGCACGAGCTCCGACTCGTGGCCCAGCTCGAGGAGAAAGTCCTGCAAGACGCTGCCCACCGACCGGTCGTCCTCGACGATCAGCACCCGCATGCCGGGGCCAGAGCAGCAAGAGGAATACCAGGGGTTTCCCGGGGTCCACGAGAGACAGAACGTTTGAATATCAGCGGCTTTCGGGCCGAGTCATCGGCCCGACGACGCGGACGCTAGGACAATTTGCTACCGTTGGCCAGAAAGTACGTGACGGCCCCTCGACCGCAACGGCGTGCCGTGAGCGTCACTCGTCGGATGCCTCGGCCGTGGCCGGCGGGCGCCGATGTGGAGGATACGTAACGCGCGGGCCCTCGACCGCCGCGAAGGCCGTGAGCACGTGCGGCTCGGCGCGGCCGGCGGTGAGGATGTGCTCGACCGCGATCCCGCGCGCCGTGAGCGCATCCGCGATCAAGGATCGGTGGCAGCGCCAGGGTACCGTCTCCGCGCACATGATCGCCGTCGGCGTCCGCTGGGCAAGCTCGACGAGCGCCTCCAGGCTTCGAGCGAACTCCGGCGTTTCCATGTAGTCGGCGTACCCGCGGAAGCCGGCGTTTCGCCAGCCGAGGTTGACCGAATCCGCGCGCGCCTTCCGGAGGCCACCGAGCCCGGGCATGTGAACGTAGGCGAGGCGGGCGATGGCGAGGCGCTCCGCGAGGGCTTCGCGACCGAACTGGGGGTTTCGGCGCGAGCGCGGGAGTGTCCGCACATCCACGAGCTGCGCGACGCCGTGCGCGCGCAACAGGGCAATCAGCTCCTCGACCGCGCGCGTCCCGTGACCGATGGTGCGGATCACGTACGCGCCGTTGCTCCCGACGCGGTCGACCCCCGGCGCTCAGTCGTCCGAGAACCGCCGGGCGTTGCCCATGTGCGACCACCCGCAGGCCCGCCGACGCAGATCGCTGAGCATTTGCGCCAATTCGGCCAGGAGGATTCCCGACCTCCTCGGTGGCCCGGCGATCAACGTCGCGGGCGGGGGCGTGATGCGCTGACGCGAATTAGTCGTCGTCCCAGGGACGGGCACGCTGGAGAGCCCGCCGCCGCTTCTTCCGCGCCTGCGCCTGCTTGCGCTTCCGCTTGACCGACGGCTTCTCGTAGTGGGCGCGCCGCTTCATCTCCTGAAAGAGGCCGTCCTTGAGCATCTGCTTCTTGAGCGCTTTCAGCGCGGCCTCGATCTGGTTGTCGACGACCTCGATCTTCACTCAGCGGCCTCTCAGATGCGTGGTGGATCGATAGCCACGCACCGGTTCCGAGCGATCCACGACGTTCATCTGCACGAGCCGCTTCGTGCCCTGTGCCACGGCGCTGGCGATCGTCGAGAAGGTCTCGTTCGACTCCTCGACGACCTCGCCTGCGTAGTTGACGATCCGCCAGCGCCAGTGGGGATTCATCGGTGTCGAGAACGCTACGACCTGCATCGCAGGCTCGCGCCTACCACCGACTCCCGCCGCGCCCGCCGCCGCTTCGGAACCCCCCGCCGCTCCGAGCGCCGCCCGAGCCGGAGGGCTTGGCGAGCTCGACCTTCAGTGTCCGGCCGTCCACTTCCTGCCCGTTGAACTTCCGGACCGCGGCCTCGGCCTCCTCGGCCGTTGCCATCTCGACGAAGCCGAACCCGCGCGAGCGGCCTGTGTCACGGTCTGTCACGACTGTCGCCGATTCGACCGTGCCGGCCTGAGCGAACAATTCGCGCAGCCGCTCGCTGGACGTGGAGAAGGACAGGCCGCCGATGAAGAGCTTCTGGGCCATCGCACACCTCCGAACAGATCTCCCGCTGTTGAACGACACGCCCCGGAATGCGGAAGGGGTGCCAGGGTCGTGGTCTGGTAAGGAAGGGGGCCCGCGATGAACCGACGACCTGGCCAGACCGAAGCAGTGTGACACATTTACGCGCGAGCCATCGCCCTAATTTCGAGCGGGGTGAGGAACTCTTCATGACCGAGCCCCGGGGACGTACGTGGACCGCATCGACACCTGATTCAGGCGCCGCGCGCCGATCGCCGAGACCTCCCTTTTCTTACGACGGCTCGGTCACGGATCCGCTCTTTCGCGAGATCGTCCCGCCTCGGGAAGACGGACGAGATCCGGACGATGGGGCCAACCCCTGATGGGTCGCCCGGGGAAATACCGAGACACTCCGTCGCGTCGCGTGTCTTGGTGCCCGACACTCGTTGCCTCATGGTCACCGGCGTTTCAGTCCCTCGATCCAGCCTGACCAACAAAACGGGCACTTGAGTATCGGTATGGCCTTTGCTCTGACGCCGGCAAGGAGCCGGCCGCGTGAAGAGCAACGTCAGCGCAATCGTCTCGTTCGCGCTCGTCGCGATGGTCCTCGCGGCTGCCTCGCCGTCGGACGCGAGGCCCCTTCCTATCGAGGCCATCCCGCCGGGAGCCGGCGAGTTGACCGCTCTGACAGACCTGGCCGCGACGCTCAAGCACTACCTGCAGGCCGTCGAGCAGCACCTGGTCGCGGAGTGCGACGCCGGCGAGATTCGGGATCGTCTCCTCGAGGTCCGAAATCGAGCGCTGAGCGCCGTGAACCGGCTCGGCAGCCTATGGCAGACTGGTCGGCTGCGCAGCGGCACGCTGGCCGCATCCGAAGCGCTCACGCGCGACTTCGTGGTGCTGATCTACGAGGCTCAGGACGCGGCCGTGCTCGCCGACGCCATGGCGGGGCTTCAAGATGAGGCGCGCCGGCTGCCGGACGGCCGAGCGGGCGCCCAGCGCGGGGTCGAGATGCGCCAACCCGTTTGCGTCATTCAACCGTTCGCTGCCTCGAGTCGACCCGATCGACCTGTCACCGGAAGTCGGCTCAACCGGGATCCGAATGACACAGAGTCGGCCGGAGAGAACCAATGAAGAATCGATCCCTGCGCCTCAGGGTGCCGGCGGTCGCGCAGCGCCGTCGATCCTGACCCATCCGACCGAACGCAACATCCAGTCACGAGCGGCGGAGCGCCGATCCTTGTGGCGGCGCTCGACCGTGGAGGCCCCCGTCCCGTGCCGCCGGTCGGCCCGCCGGCGATCAAAGATCACCCTCACGCCGTAATCATCGTCGAACGCGTACGCCAGAGATTCGTAGCGGTCGGGGAGGTCCCTGGACACGACGAACAGCACCCGGCGGCCGGGTGAGGCCGCGGTCGATCGGTGTGCCCCACGCGAAGATAGTTGGACCCACATCGGCCCCGAGCATAGATGGAGACCGCCGAAGATCCCAAGGTTTGGGGAGCTACCAGATCCAGCGGTTCTTGCTCGAGAGGCCCACGTGATCTCGCGGTGTGTCGTCTAGCCCTCGCAGGATGCGCTTCACGTACTGGCGCGTTTGCCGGTAGGGTGGAATCCCCTGGTAATCGATCACCGCTCGCTCGCCGGCGTTGTAGGCGGCAAGGGCGAGCGGCAGGTTGTTGTCGAATCGGTCCATCAGGCTCCGAAGATGCCGGACGCCGCCGTCGATGTTTTCTCGCGGATCGAAGGGATCACCGACGCCGAGGTACACCGCCGTCGCCGGCATGAGCTGCATCAGCCCCCTGGCACCCCGGCGGGAGACCGCGCGCGGGTTGAACCCGGACTCGGCTTCGATGATCGCAGCGATCAACTCCTCCGACACTCCGTATCGGGTCGCCACCTCGCTGATATGGAAGTGCAGGCCGGCCGGAGCCCTGGTGAGAGCCTTGGCGCCGTGCGGGATCTCATACGCGCCGGTCACACGAGACGCCGTGTATCCAGCGATCATCGTCAGAAGAAGAGCCCCACAGCCGAGCAGGTGCCGACTGACGAGCGGGCGGGTGGCTCGGAGCGAACGTTCGGCGACCAACGTCATATCCGCGACGGGCTTCGCGGGTCGGTTTCGCGCGACCGCCCGAGGTCCCGCAGCCACTCATCGTATGGATCTACTGGAACAGCGCGCCGTCTGCGGACGGCGAGCCGACCCGCTCCGTACAGGAGCAGGAGAACCCCGCCCAACGGCGCGACGAGAAGGGCAACGGCCATCAGCGAAACCGTGCTGGTTCGTCGAAGCATCTGTCGCCCCCTTCAGGCCTCCGCTCACGGGCAACCCCACAGCCTGGTTACCTTCACCGGAGAGAGGTTCTGTCGGGGGATAGGGCAACGATCGGACCAAAAAGGTAAGACCGCGATTCTACGGCCCTCGTGAGAGCACAGAGCCAAAGGACACTGATCAAAAACTTGCCGGCTAGCGTCGATTTCTCCCAGGAGCCTCTTCAACGCCGACGTCCGGACTCCGCGCGCGCTTTGGCGGCTCCCACGACTGGGGCGATAATGATCGTGTACGACCGCCGCGACCAGGAGGCGACCGACGCCTGCAACAGGTACGCAGCCGAGCGGGTCGGCCAGCAAGACAAGAGGCGGCGTGCTGGGCGCGGGCCGCACGTGGCGCCTCTCAGTCGCGCTCACGCTTTCGCCAGGTCTATCCAGATGTTGTAGAGCGGGTTCCGGAAAAAAGAAAAACTTCGCTCATACCCCCGGCGCGCGGGTAAGCTTGAGACTCCCTCGACGGAGGAACTGGGTATGCAAACCGCCGCGAACGCCATGATCACCGAAGGGAAGTCCGTGCATTCCCTCCTCATCATCGTGCCGAGAAGCAGAGTGGACCTGCACCGGTCGCTGAGCCAGTCGCTTGGCGACGACGCGAAGGTGCAGGTGAGTCTCGATCGCCGGTCCGCCGACAGACGAACCCGGCCCGACGCCTACCAACCCGAGCGACGCCGTGCAGATCGGCGGCTCCGCTCCGACAGAGAACGAGAGCTGAAGGCCGGTCGATGGATCGCAGTCCCCCGTGCCGCGTGGCAAATCGATTTTCTCGACCCAGATATCCAGGCGATCCTGTTTCTCTGTTGCGGCGAGCATCTCGTCCCCTGCCAGACATGTCAGGACACGTATCGCC
>MNCR01000011.1 GCA_001914535.1 Candidatus Rokubacteria bacterium 13_2_20CM_69_15_1 | reverse complement strand
CCCGCGTCTGCACGCCGCCCGTGCGCGCCAGCGCCATCTGGATGTACCGCTGCTCGACCTGGCTCAGCGTCGCTTCGAGGTCGAGCCCCTCTTCGGGGATCTCCACGGAGATGTCCTGCACGTCTGGAGGACGCTGAAGGTCCGGCGGCAGCGCGCGCGCATCGAGCATGTCGCCGCTGCCGAGCACGAGCGCCCGCTCGATGACATTCTCTAGCTCCCGGACGTTGCCCGGCCAGCGGTAGTTCTCGAGGATCGCCAGCGCCTCCGGCGTCGCGCCGCGAACGGGCCGGCCGAGCTCCGCCGCGAGATGGGTGATGAAGTGTGCCACGAGAGGCGGCACGTCGTCGCGCCGCTCGCGGAGCGGCGGAAGGTGGATGGGGATCACGTTGAGACGGTAGAAGAGGTCCTCGCGGAGCGCCCCGTCGGCGACGGCTTTGGCGACGTCGCGGTTCGATGCCGCGATGAGCCGGACGTCGACCTTGATGTCGCGCGTGTCACCGACGCGGCGGATCTCGCGCTCCTGGATCGCGCGCAGGAGCTTGACCTGCACCGACGAGGGCACTTCCGTGACCTCGTCGAGGAAGAGCGTGCCGCCGGCCGCCGCCGAGAACAGGCCGACCGTGTTGGCGACCGCGCCCGTGAAGGCGCCCTTCACGTGTCCGAAGAGCTCGGACTCCATCAGCGTCTCGGGGATCGCACCGCAGTTTACCGACACGAACGGGCCGTTGCGGCGCGGACTCTCGTCATGGATCGCGCGCGCGACCAGCTCCTTGCCGGTCCCGCTCTCGCCCGTGACCAGCACGTTCGAGACGCCGTCGGCGGCCTTGCGGATCGTGTCGAAGATGTCGAGCATCTGCCGACTCTTGCCGATGAAGTTGCCGAAGCCGCGCTCGCGCCTGAGCTGGCGCTTGAGCGCCTGGTTTTCGTCCTGGAGCCGCTTCCGCTCGAGCGCGTTGGCGATCGTCAGCTTGATCTCGTCGAGCTTGAAGGGCTTCGTCAGGTAGTCGTAGGCGCCGAGCTTCATCGCCTCGACCGCCGTCTCGGTGGAGGCGAACGCCGTGATCACGAGCACCACCGTCTGCGGCGAATGCTCTTTGGCGGCGCGCAGCACCGCGAGGCCGTCGATCTCTCGCATGCGGAGGTCGGTGATGACGAGGTCAAAGGCGTCGCTGTTGAGCGCCTCGATCGCGGCCGTGCCGCCGTCGGCAACGGTCACGTCGTGCCCGGCCTGTCTCAGCATGATCGCGAGCAGCTCGCGCATGCTGCGCTCGTCGTCGACGACCAGGACGCGTGTGTCAGGCATCGCGGGTGGGCAGCGTTACCGTGAACGTGGTCCCGAGGCCCAGCGTGCTCCGCACGTCGACCTCGCCGCCGTGCTCCTGGACGATGCGGTGGACGAGCGAGAGGCCGAGCCCGGTGCCCCCGGGCTTGGTGGAGAAGAACGGCTCGAAGACGTGGGCGAGGTCGTCCGGTGCGATCCCGTGCCCGCTGTCGGCCACCCACACCTCGAGCCGCTGGCCCGGAACCACCGTCGCTCCGACGCGCAGCTCGCCTCCCTCGGGCATCGCCTCGACCGCGTTGCGGCAGAGGTTCCACAGCACCTGCCGAAACTGCTGCGGGTCCACCCGCCAGACGAGGGGCGAGGAGAACGCACGGACCATCTTGAGGCCGCCCGACGCCCCGTGGTGCTCGAGCAGGACGAGAACGCCCTCGAGCGCCTCCGCGACGTCCACCGACTCGAGAGTGAGCGGGGCGGGGCGGGCGTACTCGAGGAAGTTCGTGATGATCTGGTTGAGCCGTTCGGACTCGCGCACGACGATCTGAGACAGGCGCTCGCGCGCGTCCCCCGCCGCCGCCGTGCTGGTGAGGACCTCGATGGCGCCGGTCAGCGACGCGAGCGGGTTGCGGATCTCGTGCGCGATGTTGGCGGCCATCCGGCCCAGCGTCGCGAGGCGGTCCGCCTGGCGCATCCGCGCCTCCATCGCGCGGATCGCCGACAGGTCGTCGCATGCGCCGATCAGCCCGAGCCGGGCGCCCTCGCCGGAGCGAAGCGCCGAAAAGGTCAGCCGCACAGGGACGGCGGTGCCGTCCGGCCGGCGGAGCAGGGCCTCGTGCCGCGTGGACGCACGCGGGCTGCCGCCAATCACCGCTTCGATCTCGGGCAGCGGCACGGCGTCGCCGAAGATCGCCGTCCAGGGGCGGCCGATCGTCTCCGGGGCCGAGCGTCCCGTGATCTCCTCGGCGGCCCCGTTGAACGCCGTGATCCGATGGTCGCGGTCGAGGGCGATCAGGCCCGTGCCCACCGACTGGAACACGAGGTCCTTGAACACCTGCAGGTCGCGCAGATCCTTCTGCTTGGTCTCGAGCTCCAGGCTGGTCGCCCGGAACCGTTCGGCGAGGCCGCCGGCGACGATGGCAACGATCAGGACGGTCCCGGCGTTGAGGAACATGGACAAGAGCTCCAGGGCGGCGGTTTCCCCGGGCGCTTCGAAGAACACGTTGGTCGGAAACACGGTGCGAGCGAGCACGACCCCGGTGTAGAGCACGCTCGCCACGCCCGCCATCGCGAGACCGCCGGTCCGCGACAGGAGCACGCACGCGCCGGTGACCGACAGCACGTAGAGGAAGCCGAAGATCGACCGCCCGCCGCCCGTCGAGGCGACGATGGCGGTGATGAGGACGATGTCGAGCAGGCCGAACAGCCACGCGACGGGCCGGGACGGCGCGACGGGGCCGAACAGGAGGAGGACGCCCGACGAGGCGGCGGCGATGAGCAGCGCGAGCGCGAGGACGACCGGGTGCTCGCCCGACACGAGGCCGGACGGCATGACCGGCCCGAGCGCGAGCAGCAGCACCGCGAGTCCGAGCCGCGCCCAGGCGAACCCGCGCAGCAGCGCGTCGACGTTGAGCGCCTTCACTACTTCATTATCGTGACCAGCTTGAAGATCGGCAGGTACATCGCCACGACAAGGCCGCCGACGACGACGCCGAGGAACACGATCATGATTGGCTCGAGCAGCGAGGTGAGCGCGGTCACCGCGGTGTCAACCTCGTCGTCGTAGAAGTCGGCGATCTTTTGGAGCATCTGGTCGAGGGCGCCCGTGTTCTCGCCGACGCTGATCATGTGTACGACCATGGGCGGGAACACGGTACTGCCCTTCAGCGGCTCCGAGAGCGCGCGGCCCGAGGTGACGGCCGTGCGCGCCTGCATCACCGTGGCCTCGACGACGCGGTTCCCGGCCGACCGTGCCGTGATGAGAAGCCCCTCGAGGATCGGGACACCGGACGAGATGAGCGTGCCGAGCGTGCGCGTGAACCGCGCGACCGCGACCTTGCGGATGAGCATGCCGATGACCGGCACCTTCAAGAGGAAGGCGTCGATGACCTTGCTGCCCTGGTCCGTCCCGTAATAGCGCTTGATCGCATAGACGAGGGCCGCGCCCGCGAGCACCATGAACACGATGTATCGCTGGGTGAACTCGGAGATAAACATGACGATCTTCGTGGGCACCGGCAGTTCGGCCCCGAGGCCCTGGAACATCTTGGCGAAGGTCGGGATGACGAAGATCATCATGAACACGATCACGAGGACGGCGACGCTGATGATCGTGACCGGGTAGACCATTGCGCCCTTGACCTTGCTCTTCAGCTTGGCGGCCTT
Source organism: Candidatus Rokubacteria bacterium 13_2_20CM_69_15_1 (assembly GCA_001914535.1). Taxonomy (GTDB): domain Bacteria; phylum Methylomirabilota; class Methylomirabilia; order Rokubacteriales; family CSP1-6; genus 20CM-2-70-11. Next base: position 12,821 of record MNCR01000011.1, on the reverse strand, counting down.
CTCGATGTAGCCGGACAGCCGTTGCAGGACGACGTCGAGCACGCCGCCGGACTCGCCAACGGCGAGCATGTTGACGAAGAGATCGTTGAACACCTTCGGGTACTTCTTGAACGACTCCGCGAGGGTGGCGCCGCCCTCGACCTCGCGCGTGATGCGGGTGGTCACCTCGCGCAGGGTTTTGGAATCGCTCTGCTCCGACAGAATCGCGAGGCACTGGGCGATCGGGAGGCCGGCGTCGACCATCGTGGAGAACTGGCGCGTGTAGATGGCGAGGTCCTTGTCCTTGACGGAACCGCCGATCTTCTTGACCGCCGCGGCCTTGGCCTGGCGCTCCCGGACGAACGTGGCGACCACGCCCTTCGCCCGGAGCTGGGCATTGGCCGTGACCCGATCGTCGGCCTCGATCTCGCCGGCCACGACTCCCGCCCCCGACCGGCCACGATACGTAAAAACGGGCATGGTCCTCTCCTAGCGCTTGGCGAAGGGCGACGCGCCGGATGCCGGCGCCGCTGGCGAGGAAGCACCGCCGTCGGACGCGAGGAGCTGGAGCAGCTCCTCGACCAGGGTCGACCGGTTCAATGCCTCCTCGCGCGTGATCAGCTTCCGCTTCACGAGATCGCAGAGCGACTGGTTCATGGTCTGCATCCCGTACTTGGTTCCCGTCCCGATCGCCGAGTACACCTGGTGGATCTTCTCCTCGCGGATCAGGTTCCGGATGGCGGGCGTCGCCACCATGATCTCCATCGACATCACGCGCCCGCCGCCGACCTTGGGGATGAGGGTCTGCGAGAGCACGCCCTCGATGACGAGGGCGAGCTGGGCGCGGACTTGCGCCTGCTGGGTGGTCGGGAACACGTCGATGATGCGGTTCATCGTCTGCGCGCAGGAGTTGGTGTGCAAGGTGGCGAAGGTGAGGTGACCGGTCTCGGCGATGGTCAACGCGGCTGAGATCGTCTCAAGGTCGCGCATCTCGCCGACGAGCACGACGTCCGGGTCCTGCCGGAGAATGGACTTGAGCGCCCGCTGGAACGAGAGCGTGTCCGAGTACACTTCGCGCTGGTTGACGAGGCACGACTTGTGGGGGTGCACGAACTCGATCGGGTCCTCGATCGTCACGATGTGGTCGTGACGCTCGGTGTTGACCTTGTCGATCATCGCGGCGAGCGTTGTGGACTTGCCCGATCCGGTCGGACCCGTCACGAGGATCAGCCCTTTCGGTCGCTCGGCGAGCTGCTGGACGATGGGAGGCAAGGCGAGCTCGTCGAACGTGCGGATCTTGTATGGGATGAGGCGGATCGCCGCGCCGACGGCACCGCGCTGGCGAAACACGTTGCAACGGAAGCGGGCGAGCCCCTGGATGCCGAACGAGAGGTCGAGCTCGTTCTCCTCCTCGAACTTCTGCTTCTGCGTTTCGTTGAGGATGCTATAGGCGAGCCGCTGCGTGTCCTGCGGCGTCAGCTGCTCGAACTGGGTGAGCTGCGTCAGCCGTCCGCTGATCCTGACTTGCGGATAGGTTCCGCTCGTGATGTGCAGGTCGGACGCTCCGCGGTCCACCAAGATTTGCAGGAGATCAGCCATGTTCGCGGCCATTGTTCCCCCTTCGCCCGAAGTGACGGTGCGCTAGCCGAGCGTGACTCGCAGCACCTCTTCGATCGTCGTGGTCCCCTCGAGGACCTTCGAGAGGCCCGACTGCCGCAGGGTCTTCATGCCCTGCGATTGCGCGATCTTCTGGAGCTCTGCCGTCTGCGCGCTCCGGAGGATCGCGTCGCGAAGCTCGTCGCTGATCGGCATGACCTCATAGATCGCCACGCGCCCCTTCATGCCGGTGAAGCTGCACGCGGGACAACCCTTGCCCTTGTAGAGCGTGACCTTGCCGCGCCCGGTCGACACGTGGCCGTAGGGGACGAGCGTCTGCTCGTCGACCTCGTACGGCTCCCTGCAGCCGCTGCACAGTTTGCGTCCGAGCCGCTGGGCCAGGATCAGCAGGAGCGAGGACGAGACGAGGAACGGCGGGATCCCCATGTCGAGGAGCCGCGCGATGGTCGAGGGGCAGTCGTTCGTATGGAGGGTGGTGAACACGAGGTGGCCGGTGAGCGCGGCGCGGATCGAGATCTGCGCCGTCTCGAGGTCGCGCGTCTCACCGACCAGAATCACGTCCGGGTCCTGGCGCAGGAAGGAGCGGAGCGCGGCGGCGAAGGTCCGCCCCACGCCCTCGTTGATCTGCACCTGATTGATGCCCTTGAGGTTGTACTCGACCGGGTCTTCGGCGGTCATGATGTTGACGTCGGGCGAGTTGATCGTGTGGATCGCCGAATAGAGCGTCGTCGTCTTTCCCGAGCCCGTGGGCCCCGTGATGAGAACCATGCCGTACGGCTGGTGGATCACGCCGTTGAACTTCTCGAGGCTCCAGGGGTCGAAGCCGAGCTTGGTGAGGTCGAGCTGCAGCGCGTCCTTGTCGAGGATACGGAGGACCGCCTTCTCACCGAAGATCGTCGGCAGGGTCGAGACGCGGAAGTCGATCTCGCGGGTGCTGTACCTGAGCTTGATGCGCCCGTCTTGCGGCAGGCGCCGCTCGGCGATGTCGAGGTTCGACATGATCTTGATGCGCGAGAGAATGGCCGACTCGAGGCGCTTGGGTGGAGCGAGCATCTCGTGGAGCACGCCGTCCATCCGGAAGCGAATCCGGAACACCTTTTCGTACGTCTCGAAGTGGATGTCCGAGGCGCCCTTCTGGATCGCGTCCACGAGCACCATGTTCACGAGCTTCACGACGGGCGCCTCGTCGGCCGACTCCTTGAGCTCGAAGACGTCGACCTTCGTGCCGGTCTCGTCCTCGCCCTCGACGACCTCGACGTTCGCGAGGTCGGCGGTGAAGTCCTGCATGGCGCTCTGGATCGACTCGGTCTTCGACTCGTAGTGGCGGTCGATCGCCTTCCTGATCGCCGTCTGCGAGGCGACCAGGGGGAGCACCTGGAGGTTCGTCATGAACGCGATGTCGTCGAGGGCGAAGACGTTGGTCGGGTCGGCCATCGCGACGGCCAGCGAGTTGCCCATTCGCCGGACGGGAATGATCTCGTACTTCTTCGCGATGGGCGCCGGCACGAGGCGCAGGACTCCGGGGTCGATCTCCAGTTGCGAGAGCGTGATCGAGGGCACGCCGTACTGGCGAGAGAGGAAGCCGATCAGCTGCTCCTCGTTGATGAAGCCGAGCTTGATGAGAATGGAGCCGAGCTTCTCGGTGGAGCCCTTCTGCTCGCCGAGGGCTTTCTGGAGCTGTGCCTGAGTCAGCAACCCATCGGCGACCAGGAGGTCCCCGAGCCGCCGATTGACAGGCTGTCCTAGCTTCTGATGCAGCTGCGCCATAGCTTTTTTACTGTACCCCACCGAGCCGTTTCAACGTATCAGTAAAGGCTTTGTACGCGTCGTCCTGGTACAGCACGAACGCGACGCGCTTGAGCGAGGTGCCCCCGGCCTTCAGGTGGCTGATGACCGCGTTCAACATCGTCTCAGCCGAAACGGCCGGCGGCACGTGCCCGACGCCTGTCCCGAGTGCCGGGAGCGCCAGGGAGGTGATCCGGCGCTTGGCGGCGAGTGCCAGGACCGCGCGCGTGGTGACGGCGATCTTCTCGGCGTCGGTCTTGAGGTCGGGTCCCATCACCGCAGCGTGAATGACGTGGGTGGCCGCCAGGTTGCCCCCGGTGGTGAGCACGGCCTCGCCGACCTCCACCGGCCCCTGGCGCATCGCCTCCTCCTCGATGATGACCCCGCCCTTTCGCTTGATGGTGCCCGCGACGCCGGCGCCCATGGCGAGCGTCGAGCTCGCGGCGTTGACGATCGCGTCAACCTCCCAGTCGGTGATGTCGCCGCGCTCGATCGAGACGGACGAGTCGCCGATCTTGAACTTCATGGCTTGGCGCCGCCGCGCTCGAGGGCCTTGGCGGCCTCCCACGACCGCTCCATCTCGTTCTGCGGGACCGCGCCGACCGACTTGCCCTGCGCGATGAGGTCCGCCTCCATCGCAGCGAAGCGGCGCCGGAACTTCTCGATCGCATCCTGGAGCGCGCCCTCCGCGTCGATGGCAGAGAGCCGCGCGACGTTCACGAGCGAGAACAGCACATCGCCCAGCTCCTCGTGCACGCGCGCGGCCTCGCCGGACGCCAGCGCCGCGGTGGCTTCGCGAATCTCCTCCTCCACCTTGGCCCAGGCCGACCGGGCGTCCGGCCAGTCGAAGTGCACGCGCGCGGCCTTGGCTTGGACGCGCTCAGCGCGCAACAGCGACGGGAGCGACCGCGGGACGCCGTCGATCGCGGAGCGCCGGTGGCCCGTCCGCTCGGCTTCGCGCCGCTTGATCGCCTCCCACTGCGCGAGAGCCTCGCTTGGCGTCGCGACCGACGCGCCGCCGAACACATGGGGATGGCGGCTCACCATCTTGTCGATGAGGCGCCCGAGGATGCCGGGCATGGCGAACTCGCCGGCCTCCTCGGCCAAGCGTGCGTGAAAGACCACCTGGAAGAGCAAATCGCCGAGCTCCTCTTCGAGCCAGTCCGGGTTGCCGGTCTCGATCGCCTCAAGGACCTCGTACGCTTCTTCGATGAGACAGGGCTTCAGAGAGGTCCGCGTCTGCTCACGGTCCCAGGGGCACCCGTCGCGCCCGCGCAGCCGCGCCATGACGTCGAGGAGTCGTTCGAAGAGAACACCGGAGGACTCGGTCATGTCCGTTCCTGAGGATAAGTGATTATACAGCACGGGTTTTTGCGTATGCTAGGCTCGCTCTGATGGCTTCCGAAGACCCCGAGGAAACGTTCAAAGTCACGGATCGGCGCCGGCGGGCCCAGGATGACGAGCCGACCCGGCCCGCGCCTCCGAATGCGCCCCCGCCCCGCGCGGAGCGTGAGCGATCGCGACCGGCGCGCGAGCCCGAACGCAGCCTGACGGTGCTCTTCATGATGCTCGCGAGCTCGGCGGCGATCGCGATGGGCGACGCGCCCGATCCTGTCACGGGCCAGCGCCATTACGACCTGGTCCACGCCGGCGAGGCCATCGACCTGCTTGTGCTCCTGCGCGAGAAGACGGAAGGCCGCCGCTCGATGGAGGAAACCCAGGTCCTCGAGGGGCTCCTCTACGATCTCCAGCTCCGGTACGTCGAGGCTACGAAGCGAACCGGATCACCACCTGGTCCGCCTCGATCGTGATCGCCTCGATCGACCCGGGCACCGGCCAGCGGAGGACGCGCAGCCGCCGCGGGTCGAGGAGGAACCGAAGCAACGACGCCGGAAGGCGCTGCCGCCCGACCGCGAACTCGCGGACGTCCAGCCGTAGGTAACGTCGCTCGGGAGGTATCGTCGCCGGCTCGAGGTGAATGCGCGCGCGGATTCGGAGCCACACCAGACGCTCGAGCCAGGCCGGCGGCAGGAGGCCGGCGAGCCCGGAGAGCGGCGGCTCGGTGACGAGATGCGCGAGCGGGAGCCTGCCGCGGCCGTCCACGGTTCCGTCCCCTGCGAGCCGCAGCCCGATGTCGGTGAAGGGTATCGCGGAGGCCTCCCCGAGGTGGCGAGCGAGAAACTCGTTCAGCTCACCCTGGGTGAGCACGATGGGTGCGGTGGCGGTGCCGTGGCCCGACTCTCGGCTGGCGAGCGCGTAGATCTTCCGCTGCGCTCGGGCACCGTCCCCAGGCCCCGGCGGCGGTAGATGAAATTCCGGTTTTTGAAGCGCCTGGTAGCCGATCCAGCCTAGCCCAGCAAACCCTCCCAGAACCACGGTTAGAACGAGAAATCCATGGTATCCGATGCGCACCGAGAGAACCTATCACGACGGCCTAAAACAGCTTTCAGGATAAAGGCTTACTATCGAAATGACGTCCCAAGATTGACAGCTAATGACTCATCTGATATATAACTGATGTACTCAATGTAGGTCAGCGAGGAACGCTGGCCAGGCCAATCGGAAAGGAGGAGTTGCTTATGGCCATGGAGCGCTGGAGTCCGTTTGCGACTTCCCTGGAGCGATGGGAGCCGTTCCGCGAGATCGAAAGCGAGATGAACCGCTTGTTCGACGGTTTCCTCAGTCGTCCGACGGCCATCGCGACGGGGGCGGGGACTCGGGTGTGGATGCCGGTCCTCGACATGTACGAGACGAAGGATGACCTCATTCTGAACTTCGAGCTTCCGGGCGTGCGCGAGAAGGACGTATCGCTCTCGATCACGGGCGATCTGCTGACGCTCAAGGGCGAGCGGTCGTTCAATGAGGAACTGAAGGACGGCAACGACTACCACGTCGAGCGCGTCTACGGGAAGTTCGAGCGTACCGTCCGGCTCCCGATGCCCGTCCAGGCCGACCGCGTGAAGGCGACCTATCGTGATGGGGTGCTCGAGGTGAGGCTGCCGAAGGCGGACGAGGTCAAGCCGAAGGAAATCAAGATCGACATTCTGTAATCCGGCCCAGAGACGGCGGAGCGGGCCCGGGTGGGCTCGCTCCGCCGGGCGCCGACACCACAGGGAGATCAGACAATGGCGAAGGTAATCGGGATTGACCTCGGGACGACCAACTCGGTCGTGGCGGTCGTCGAGGGCGGCAACCCCACCGTGATCGCGAACCAGGAGGGGAGTCGTCTGACGCCCTCCGTCGCCGCCTTCACAAAGGACGGCGAGATCCTCGTCGGCCAGGTGGCCAAACGGCAGGCGATCACGAACCCCGAGAACACGATCTTCTCGATCAAGCGCTTCATGGGGCGGCGCTACGACGAGGTCCTCCAGGAGATCAAGCTCGTGCCGTACAAAGTGGTGAAGGCCCCGAACGGCGACGCCCGCGTCGAGATCCGCGGCAAGCAATACTCACCTCCGGAAATCTCCGCCCTGGTCCTCCGGAAGCTGAAGGAGGCGGCCGAGGCCTACCTGGGCGAGAAGGTGACCCAGGCGGTCATTACCGTGCCGGCATACTTCAACGACAGTCAGCGGCAAGCGACCAAGGACGCCGGCAAGATCGCGGGGCTCGAGGTCCTTCGGATCATCAACGAGCCGACGGCGGCTGCGCTCGCCTACGGGATGGACAAGAAGAAGGATGAGACGATCGCCGTGTACGACCTCGGTGGCGGAACGTTCGACGTCTCGATCCTCGAGATCGGAGAGGGCGTCTTCGAGGTCAAGGCGACCAACGGCGATACGCACCTGGGCGGCGACGATTTCGATCAGCGCATCATCGAGTGGATCGGCGAGGAGTTCAAGAAGGAGCACGGGATCGACCTCCGCAAGGACCGGATGGCCTTGCAGCGCTTGAAGGAGGCCGCCGAGAAGGCCAAGTGCGAGCTCTCGACGACGCTCCAGACCGAGATCAACCTGCCGTTCATCACGGCCGACGCGAGCGGGCCCAAGCATCTGGTGCTCACCCTCACCCGGGCGAAACTCGAGGCGCTGGTGGCCGATCTCATCGAGCGCACGATCGGACCCTGCCGGCAAGCGATGCAGGACGCCGGCTTGGCGCCGAAGGACATCCAGGAGGTCATCCTGGTCGGCGGGCAGACCCGCATGCCGAAGGTGCAGGAGGTCGTGAAGCAGCTCTTCGGCAGGGAGCCACACAAGGGCGTGAACCCTGACGAAGTCGTCGCCGTGGGCGCAGCCGTGCAGGCGGCGGTGCTCACCGGCGAGGTCAAGGACCTCCTGCTGCTCGACGTGACGCCGCTCTCGCTCGGAATCGAGACCCTCGGCGGCGTGACGACCGTGCTGATCCCGCGGAACACGACCATCCCGACCAAAAAGAGCGAGGTCTTCACGACCGCCGCGGACAGCCAGACGTCGGTCGAGGTCCACGTCCTGCAGGGGGAGCGCCAGATGGCGCGCGACAACCGGACGCTCGGCCGGTTCCACCTCGTCGGCATCCCGCCGGCGCCACGCGGCGTCCCGCAGATCGAGGTGACGTTTGACATCGACGCGAACGGCATTCTCAATGTGGCCGCGCAGGACAAGGCGACCGGCAAGCAGCAGAACATCACGATCACGGCGTCGTCGGGCCTGATGAAGGATGAAATCGAGCGGATGGTCAAGGACGCCGAGACGCACGCGGCGGAGGACGCGACACGGAAGCAAGAGATCGAGGTCCGCAACCAGACCGACTCGCTCGTCTACTCCACCGAGCGCACGCTCACCGAGCACGGCGCGAAGCTCACAGAGGCGGATCGGAAGGCGATCGAGGAGGCCCTCGCCGCCGCCCGCGAAGCGTTGAAGAGCGAGGACGTCGAGCGGATGAAGCGCGCCCAGGAGACCTTGACGCGCGCCTCCCACAAGCTCGCCGAAGTCATGTACCGCGAGGCGCAGGGGCAGACGCAGCAACCCGCCGGCGGGCCGGGCGCGGACGGCCGCGCGACGTCGGGTCCCAAGGAGGGAGAAGTCGTGGACGCGGACTTCGAGGATCTGGGCGACAAGAAGAAGTAACGGCCATGCGGCGCGACTACTACGCGGTGCTGGGCGTCGTGTCCACGGCGGAGCTGCGCGAGGTGCGTCAGGCGTACCGGCGGCTCGCGCGGCAGTACTCACCCGACGTGAACTTCTGGGACGCCCGGGCCCGCGATCTCTTCGGGGAGATCGAAGAGGCGTACCGTGTGTTGAGCGATCCTGCCGCGCGCGCGATGTACGACCAGTTTGGCCACGCGCTTCGCGACGGCGCGGCGCTGGCTGCGGGCCGCCGGGGCGAAGACGTGCACGTCACCGTGCAGCTGGAGTTCGCAGACGTCGTGCGCGGGACGAGCCTCCGGCTCGAGGTTCCCCGGTTCTCACCGTGCGCCAAGTGCGGCGCGACAGGAGTCGTGGGTGACGCGCGGTGCCCCTCCTGTGGCGGGCGCGGCGTGCGCCGCGCTGTCGACCCCGTATCGGTCACGATCCCGGCCGGCGTCGACTCCGGCTCGCAGATCCGCGTACGCGGCGAGGGGAGCGCGGGACCGTTCGGCGGCCCGCGCGGCGACCTGATCGTCAGCACGCGGGTCCAGGAGCATCCGTTCTTCGAGCGTAAGGGTGACAGCATCCATTGCGAGATACCGATCAGCGTCTGGGAGGCGATCCTCGGCGCACGGATCCGGGTGCCAACGCCCTCGGGTGAGGCCGTGCTGGTGATTCCGTCGGGGACCACGGGGGGACAAGTCCTCCGCCTGCGGGGCCAGGGGTTGCCGAAGTTGTCGGGCGACGGGCTGGGGGACCTCCACGTGACGGTGCGCATCGAGATCCCGACCGGGCTCGACTCGCGCACGCACGAGCTCGTCCGAGAGCTCGAGCGGCTGATGCCGCTCGAGCCACGGACCGCGCTCGAGCGATACCGAGGGGGAGCCACGTGACCGATCGCGGCAGGCCTCTCTATATGATCGGGGTGGTCGCGCAGATGCTGAACGTCCATCCTCAGACGCTCCGCTTCTACGAGAAGAAAGGGCTCGTCCGTCCGAGCCGGACCGTGGGCCGCACGCGCATGTACTCGGCCGAGGACGTCGAGGAGCTCTCGCGTCTGTTACGGCTGACGCGCGACCTTGGCGTGAATCTCGCGGGCATCGAGATCATCCTAAAGATGAGGCGCCGGATCCTCGAGATGCAGAAGCAGATCGAAGACTTGCTCGCGTACCTCCGCGAGAACGGCGCGGAGGTGAAGGACCAGGCCGCGCGGGCGCCGCGCGAAGCGCTCGTCCGCGCCGCCTCCGGCCAGCTCAACGCGGTCGATCTCTTTTAGACATCCGTTCCTGGGAAGGAGCACGCACGCATGGCTGACGCTCGGGACGAAAAAGACCGTCCTGTACCCGACATTCTCGGCATTCTGCCGCTCCGGAACACTGTCGTGTTTCCGCACGCGGTGGTCCCGCTCGGCGCCGGCCGCGCGTCCTCCCTGCATGTGATCGAAGAGGCGCTCGCGGGGAGCCGGCTCGTGGGCGCGGTGATGCAGCGCGACGCCGCCGTGGACGCTCCGGGCGCCGCCGGCCTCCACCCGGTCGGGACGGTCGTCGTCATCCACAGGGCGTTCAAGCAGCCCGACGGGACGCTGCGCCTCATCGTCCAGGGGCTCGAGCGCTTCCGGATCCTCGAAGTGGTCCAGGACTCTCCGTACCTGCGGGCGCGGATCGAGCACAGCGCCGATGCTGCCGAGGCGGCGCCGACTCTCGAAGTGGAAGCGCTCGCCCGGAGCGTGCTCGGGCTCTTCCAGAAGATCGTCTCCCTTTCGCCGACGCTCCCCGACGAACTCGCCAACGTGGCAGCCGCGGCCGAGGGAGCGAGCGCGCTCGCGGACCTGATCGCGGCGTCGCTGCCGTCGCTGCCGACGCCGCTCAAGCAGGAGTTGCTCGAAACGATCGACGTCAAGCAGCGGCTCGAGCGGCTCGTCGGTGCGCTCGGCAAGGAGGCCGAGGTCCTCGAGCTCGGCTCGAAGATCCAGTCCGATGTCCAGTCCGAGATGTCGAAGACGCAGCGTGAGTACTACCTGCGTGAGCAGATGAAGGCGATCCAGAAGGAGCTTGGCGAGACCGACGAGCGCACGCAGGAGATCGAAGCGCTGCGCCAGAAGATCGAGGCGGCGGGGATGCCCGAGGAGGCCAGGGGCGAGGCGGTCCGGGAGCTCGACCGGCTCGCCAAGATGCCGCCCGCGGCGGCGGAGTACACCGTCGCCCGGACCTACATCGACTGGCTCGTGGCGATGCCCTGGAAGCAGGAGACGACCGACAACGTCGACATCGGAGCCGCCGGGGTGGTCCTGGACGCAGACCACGAGGGGCTCGAGAAGGTCAAGGAGCGTATCCTCGAGTACCTCGCGGTCAAGAAGATCCGCCCGTCCGGCAAGGATCCGATCCTGTGCTTCGTGGGCCCACCAGGCGTCGGCAAGACCTCCCTCGGACGGTCGATCGCGCGGGCGCTCGGGCGCAAGTTTCACCGCATCTCGCTCGGCGGCATGCGGGATGAGGCCGAGATCCGTGGTCACCGGCGTACCTACATCGGAGCGCTGCCGGGCCAGATCATCCAGGGCCTCCGCCGCACCGGCACGCGGAATCCGGTCTTCATGCTCGACGAAATCGACAAGCTCGGCATGGACTTTCGCGGCGATCCCGCCTCCGCGCTACTGGAGGTGCTCGACCCCGAGCAGAACGCCACGTTCCGTGACCATTACCTCGACGTGCCGTTCGACCTCTCGCGGGTGCTCTTCATCACCACCGCCAATGTGCTCGACACGGTGCCCGCACCGCTGCGCGACCGGATGGAGGTTCTTCCGCTGGCGGGTTACACCGAGGAGGAGAAGATCCGGATTGCGCAGACCCACCTCGTGCCGAAGCAGGCGCGCGAGCACGGGCTCGAGCCGGACAAAGCCATCGCGTTCGAGCCTGAGGCCCTGCGCCTCCTCGCCCGCGGCTACACGCGGGAGGCGGGCGTGCGGAACCTCGAGCGCGAGATCGCGGCCGTCTGCCGAAAGGTTGCGCGGCGGCATGCGGAGGGGCACGCGGAGCCCGTTCGGGTCACGCCGGATCTCGTCACCTCCGTCCTCGGCGCTCCGCGGTTCGAGTACGAGGAATTGGAGGAGCGCACGCGGGTGCCGGGCGTGGCGATCGGGCTCGCCTGGACGCCGGCGGGCGGCGACATCCTCTTCATCGAGGCCACGCGGATGAAGGGCAAGGGCTCGCTGACGCTCACCGGTCAACTCGGCGACGTCATGAAGGAGTCGGCGCAGGCGGCGCTCTCGTGGGTGCGCTCTCACGCGGCGGGGCTCGGCATCGCGCCAGACTTCTGGGAGACCTCTGACGTCCACGTCCACGTGCCCGCCGGGGCGATTCCGAAGGACGGGCCGTCGGCCGGCATCACGATCACCACGGCGCTTGTCTCGCTCCTGACGGGCCGGCCCGTCCGCCCGGGGCTCGCCATGACGGGCGAGGTGAGCCTGGCCGGCCGCGTCCTGCCCGTGGGGGGGATCAAGGAGAAGGTGCTCGCGGCTCACCGGGCCGGGATCCGCACCTTGATCCTGCCTCGGCGGAACGAGAAGAACCTGGTCGAGGACGTCCCGGCGGAAGTGCGGGAGGTCATGACGATCCACCTGGTCGACTCGGTCCAGGCCGTAATCCGCTTCGCCCTCGACGAGGCGCCGGCGCGACCTGAGCCCTCGGAACTCTCGCTGGCATAAGGATTTTTGAGGAATCGCTGACGTAACGGGCTTGACAGAGCCTATGGACACTTCGTTAAATAGCCGGGTGAGCCGTCTCGTCGCGATCGCGCTCGCCGCCGCCGTCACCGCGAGCGCCACGTCGGTTTCCGCTCAAACGTACCGGTTGAGCGAGGCGGACGGCACCGTCCATTTCACCAACGCGCCGACCGATCCTCGCTACCAGCGTCTCGCGGGCTTCACGTCGGGCACCGCGGCGGGGTGGCTCAAGCTCCCAGGCGGCGACCCGAGCTGGTACATGACAGAGATCAGGGGCGCCGCCGAGCGCTACGGTGTGCCCGAGCAGCTCGTGTCCGCGGTCATCCGGGTCGAGTCCGCGTTCAACCCACGAGCCGTCTCGTCCAAGGGCGCGCGCGGCCTGATGCAGCTCATGCCGGAGACCGCGTCCGTCCTCGGCGTGCGGAACATGTTCGACCCGTACGAGAACATCGACGGAGGCGTTCGGCACCTGCGCGGCCTCATCGATCGGTTCGGGCAGAACCTGCCGCTGGCGCTTGCCGCGTACAATGCGGGCGAGAAGGCCGTCACGGCGTACCAGGGGATCCCGCCGTACCCGGAGACCCGGGACTACGTGACGCGGATCCTGCGGCTCTTCGACGCGAGCGGCGATGGGCCGAGTGCGGCGTCGACCGTCATTTACCGTACGGTCGCGGAGGATG
>MNCR01000072.1:13624-22857 GCA_001914535.1 Candidatus Rokubacteria bacterium 13_2_20CM_69_15_1 | reverse complement strand
GCCGACGGCCTTCGCCGTCTCGACCGCGTCTATGATGAAGTCGAGCTCGGCTCGCCGGCCGAAGCCGCCGCCGAGGAGCGTGGTGTTGACGGTGACCTTCTCGGGCGGGAGCCCCGTCAGCTTGGCGGCGATGGCCTGAGTCCCACCGGGGTTTTGGGTCGGCGCCCAGATCACGCAGGCCTCGGGCGTCACCTGCGCGGTGGCGTTCATCGGCTCCATGCACGCATGCTCGAGGAACGGCACCTGGTAGACCGCCTCGTGGACCCGGCCGCCCCCCGCCAGCACCTTCTCGGCGTCGCCGTCGTTCTTCGCGACCTGCCCGGGCTGCTTCGCGGCGGCCTCGTACTCACGCGTGATCGTGGCGCTCGACACCTGGGCGGTCGGTCCCTCGTCCCACGTCACCCGGAGCGCCTTGCGCCCCTGGAGAGCCGACCAGAAGCCGTCGGCGACCACGGCGACGCCGTTCGACACCTGGACGACGTGCTTCACGCCCTTCACGCGCTTCGCGGCCGTCGCGTCGAAGGTCTTCACATTGCCGCCGATGACGGGGCAGCGCTCGATCGAGGCGACGAACATCCCCGGCACCTGCACGTCCATGCCGTAGACGCCGCGGCCGGTGATCTTCTCGGGCGTGTCGCGCCGGTGGACGACCTTTCCGATATAGCGGAACTTGTCGGGTGTCTTCAGCTTTGGGTTCTGCGGGACCGGGAGCTGCTGCGCTCGGTCCACGAGCTGGCCGTACAGGAGCCGTCGCCCGGTCGGTCGATGGACCGCTGCGCCGGCTTCGGTCTCGACGCTCTCGACGGGCACCCCCCACTCGTTCGCGGCGGCCTGGGCGAGCATCTCCCGAGCCGCCGCGGCGGCCTTCCGCCACATCTCGATGTGATCGCGGACACCGCGGCTGCCGCCGTAGGCCTGGTTGCCGGTGACCGGATTCTTGAAGAGCGCGGGATTGGCCGGCGCCTGCTCGACGCGCACGTTGTCGAGGACGGCGTCGAGCTCATCGGCGATGATCATCGGCGTCGTCGTCAGCGAGCCCTGCCCCATCTCGGGCACCGAGTTGACGATCGTCACGAGGCCGTCGCGGTCGATCCGGAGCCACTGGTTCGGCGCGAACACCCCGGGGGTCTGGGCGAGCGCGACCCGGCGGGCGGGACCCGCGGCCGGGAATCCGATGCTGAGCCCCGCGCCGACTGCGAGGCCGCCCTTCAAGAGCGCGCGGCGGGAGATGCGGGTCGTCATCACGCGCCTCCTTTCTTCAGAGCCGCGGCGCGATGGATCGCGGCCCGGATGCGTTGGTACGTCCCGCAGCGGCAGATGTTGCCCGCCATCGAGGCGTCGATGTCGGCGTCGGTGGGCGAGGGCTTCTGCGCCAGGAGCGCCGCGGCCGACATGACCTGCCCGGGCTGGCAGAAGCCGCACTGCGGCACGTCCACCTCGATCCACGCGCGCTGCACCGGGTGATCACCCTTGTCCGAAAGCCCCTCGATCGTCGTCACACTCTTGCCGGCAACGGCCGACACGGGCGTGACGCACGTGCGGACGGCGGCGCCGTCGAGGTGGACGGTGCAGGCGCCGCAGAGCGCCATCCCGCATCCGTACTTGGTTCCCGTCAGCCCGAGGGTCTCCCGGATCACCCACAGGAGCGGCATCTCGGGCGGGACATCAACCTGTTGCCGCTTGCCGTTGACAGTGAACGCGATCATGACGACCTCCTGGACTCGAGTTGACGCGCCTCAGATGACACCAGCATCGCCTCGCTGTCAACTCCCCGCGAGAGTTCAGTGTCTGAATTCTTCGACTCTAGTCACGCGGCCGACGGCGTGGGATCGTCGCTCTATGACGCTCTACACGCGCCACCAGCTGGGGGTCCTGCTCGTCCTCCTCGGCGCCTCGGGGCTCGGGCTCGCCGTCGGTCACTGGCGTCGCGCTCACCCGGACCTCGTCGACCGGATCGAAACGCTCGACCGGTCGCCCGCGCCGCTCGAGGGGTCGCTCGCGACCCGGGGCCGGGCGCCGGCTTCGCGCGAGTCGAGCACCGGGCGGCGAAGCCCGCCCCGCGCTCTGGCTCGAAAGTCTGCCGCCACGCTGGACGCGGGCCCGAGCCCGGCGGGCGTGCCCCGCGCGGTGATCGTTGACGTCACTTCCCAGACGGAACACTGACTGTTGGGACCCCGGCCGTGTCGTGGCTCGCGATGCCGGCGGCGCCGGTTGCGCTCGCGTTCGCCTCCGGCATCGCGATCGCCCCCTGGACGCATCCGGACGTGGCCTGGACAGCGTGGCTCGCGTCGCTCGCGATCGCCGGCGCACTGCTCCTCGCGGGCCGGACGGCGTCGGCAGCAGCGCCGCTCCTCGCCGGTGTCGTGGCCGTCGGCGCGGTCCATGGAATCGAGCCACCCTTGCCGCAGGACCACATCGCCCACCTCGAGCTGCCCCGGATCGCGCGCGTGGACGCCCGGCTCGCCGCCGAGCCCGTCCGCTGGGCTCCCGATCGCCTTCGCCTCCTGATCGACGTCGAGCGCGTCGACGATGTGCCGCGCTCGGGACGGGTCCAGGTGGCGGTCTACGGCGTGCCGCCTCCACTGGCCAAGGGCCAGCGGATCGCCGCCGAGCTCTCCCTCTACCCGGCGACCGGCTTGCGTAACCCCGGGACGTTCGACTACGCCGAGTCCCTCGGGCGCGAGGGCATCCGCGTCACCGCCACCGCGCGGGCCGACCGGCTCAAGCCCGTCGATGACGCGACGCCGCCCTGGCCCGCGCGCATCAAGCGCCGCTCGTTGGCGGCAATCTCGCTCGCGTTGCCGCCCGCCTCGGCCGCGCTGCTCGCGGGGCTCCTGCTCGGCGAGCGGAGCGACTTGCCGCGCGAGCTCGACGACGGATTCCGCCGCGCCGGCGTCTACCACGTCCTCGCAGTGTCCGGCTTCAACGTGGTGTTGCTCGCCGCGGCGGTGCTGGCGCTCTGCCGCCTCGCGCGCGTCGCCCGCCGGGCGGCGGCGGTGGTCGCGATCGTCGTCGTCACCGGCTTCGCGGCGGTCGTCGGGCCCGAGCCTTCGGTGCTGCGCGCCGTTGTCATGGCGGTGCTGGTCCTCGCGGCGCTCCTTCTGGAGCGGGAGGCGTCCGTCACCAACAGCCTTGCGCTCGCGGCGCTGGCGATTCTCATCGTCCGCCCCGGCGACCTCCGCGATCCCGGTTTCCAGCTCTCGTTCGCGGCGACGGCCGGGATCGTGGCCGCGCCGATGCCACGCGGCGTGATCGCCGGCGCGATCGCGGTCAGCGCCGCGGCGCAGCTCGCGGTATTGCCGATCGCCCTCACTCACTTCAACCAGCTCTCGACGATCGGCGTCGTCGCAAACCTGGCCGTCGTGCCGCTCGCGGGCGTCGCCACGGTCGCGGGGCTCCTCGCGGTCGGCGCGTCCTTCCTGAGCGCGAGCGCGGCGCAGGTCGGGTTCGACGCGCTCTGGCCGGTGCTGCTCGCGATCCGGGGAGTGGTCGCCCTGGCGGCGGCCGTGCCCGGCGCCGTCGTGCACCTGCCGGCGCCACCGTGGGTCGCCATCGTCTGCTACGCGGCATCACTCGCCCTCGGCCTCGTGTGGTGGCACCTGCGGGAAAAACGACCCCGCGTCGGGAGACCGAGCGGTGCCGCCGCGCTCGCGCTGCAGGCACTCGCCGTCGCCGTCGCGGCGTGGCCCGCGCTCGTGCCCACGGACGGCCGCCTGCGGCTCGTCATCCTCGACGTCGGCCAGGGCGACGCGATCGTCCTGGAGGCGCCCGACGGGCGCGTGCTCCTCGTGGACGCCGGCGCCGGAGGGCCGATGAGGCTCGACGTCGGCGAGCGCGTGGTGGCGCCCTTCCTGTGGAACCGTGGGCATCTCCGTGTCGCAGGCGCGATCGTCACGCACGCGGACGCCGACCATGCCGGGGGCATGCGGTCGATCCGCCGGCTGTTCGGCATCGCGGGGGGGCTCGATGCCGACGCCCTTGCCCGCGGCCCCGTCTGGCTCGGCGGCGCCATGCTCTCGTCGCTCGGCCCCTGGCCGGGAGCGAGCGGCGGGGCGTCGGGACCCCTCCGAGACCCATTGCTTCTGGGCGCGGCCGGGCGCGACGTACGAGACGCGGCCGACCACGGGTCGGTAGGTAGTGTGGTCGAGGAGGGGTCCCGACACCCCGCCGCTCGCTCCCGCCGGAGTCGGAACGACGAGGCCGTCGTGCTGCGGATCGAGTACGGGCTCGTGTCGTTCCTCCTCGCGTCCGACATCGAGGCCGCGCGCGAGCACGCGCTGGTCGCCTCGGGTGCGCCGCTGGCGGCGACCGTGCTGAAGGTCGGGCACCACGGCTCGCGCACCTCGAGCACGCCCGAGTTCCTCGAGGCCGTCGACCCCGTGATCGCCGTGATCTCGGTGGGCCCGCGCAATCCGTACGGGCATCCCGACCCGGGCGTGCTCGAGCGTCTCACGGCGGCGGGCGCGCGCGTCTATCGGACGGACCGCGACGGCGCGGTCATCTTCGAGACCGACGGCCGCACGCTCCGCGTCACGCGCTGGGCGGCGCGGGCGACCGAGCGCTTCTGCCTCGACCCCGAGGCGATTTGCTAGAATCGAGCGCCATGGCGCGCGTCAACGACCACTACCTGAAGCTCCGGTCGAGCTACCTTTTCTCGGAGATCGCGCGGCGGGTGCGCGAGTTCCAGGACGCGCACCCGGGCGCCAGGCTCATCCGTCTCGGGATCGGCGACGTGACCCGCCCGCTGGCGCCCGCGGTGATCACGGCGCTGCACGGCGCCGTGGACGAGATGGCGCGCGCCGAGACCTTCAAGGGGTACGGCCCGGAGACGGGCTACGCGTTCCTCACCGAGCTCATCGCCAAACACGACTTTGGCGAGCGCGGCGTCACGGTCGCGCCCGACGAGATCTTCGTGAGCGACGGCGGCAAGGCCGACTCGGCGAACATCCAGGAGGTCTTCGCCGCCGACTGTGTCGTGGCCGTCATCGACCCGATCTATCCCGTGTACCTGGACAGCAACGTGATGGCGGGGCGCACCGGGGCGGCGGGCGACGACGGGCGCTACGACCGCGTCGTCTATCTGCCCTGCACGGCGGAGAACGGCTTCGCGCCGCCGCTTCCCGACCGCCACGTGGACCTCATCTACCTCTGCTTCCCGAACAATCCCACCGGCGCCGTCCTGACGCGCCCCGGGCTCCAGCGCTGGGTGGACTGGGCGCGGCGCGAGGGGGCGGTGCTCCTCTACGACGCGGCGTACGAGGCGTATATCCGCGATCCGGAGATCCCGCACTCGATCTACGAGATCGAGGGCGCGCGCGACGTCGCGATCGAGTTCCGGAGCTTCTCGAAGACGGCGGGCTTCACCGGGACGCGCTGCGCCTTCACCGTCGTTCCCAAGGACCTCATGGGCCGGGACGCCGCCGGCCGCGCCGTGAGCGTCAACTCACTCTGGTTCCGCCGCCAGTCGACGAAGTTCAACGGCGTGCCCTACGTCATCCAGCGCGCGGCGGCCGCCGTCTACACCGACGAAGGTCGACGTGAGACCCGGTCGGCGATCGACTTCTACCTGGAGAACGCCCGGATCATCAGGCAGGGACTCGAGGCGGCGGGCCTCGCGGTCTACGGCGGGCGAAACGCGCCCTACATTTGGGTGAAGACACCATCTGGACTCGGCTCCTGGGACTTCTTCGACACGCTCCTCGGCCAGGCGCACGTCGTGACCACGCCGGGCGCCGGGTTCGGGCCGAGCGGCGAGGGCTACGTGCGCTTGACCGCGTTCGGCCGGCGCGCCGAGACCGAGGAGGCGGTGGAGCGGATCAAGACCCGCCTCGCACTCTAGCCCACTCGGAGGGGGGCTTCGCCCCCCTTTCGAAACCTCCCCCCCGGATCGATTGCGGCGGCAAAGCCGCCGCTCGAACGGTGCATACCCCGACGCGGCGCTAACGTCGGGCGAGGAAGGCTCGGGGCGAGACCGCCGTGGGCGGGAAGGCAGCGAGGATCTGTCGGTCGCCCGTGACGAACGACACCCGCAGATCCCGAGCGAGCCCCACGAACTCGCAGTCGTACGCGGAGCACCCCGAACGGGCCGCGAGCTCGAGGACCTGCTGGGACGCGACGTTGTACTCGCCGCCCGCCATCCTGCGCTCGGCCTCGTGGGTGATGCGGACGGCGTCGTCGAGGCCGAGCGCGCGCCGGCGCACCAGACCCGTCAGGACGTTGCGGAACTCGGACCGCCAGAGGAGGGGCGCCACCCACACGGGATCGCGGACCAGCACCGTTTCCGCCTGCGCGGTGTTCTGCCCGCTCACGTAGAGATAGACGAGGAGGTTCGTGTCGACGACGATCACGCGCGCCCGGTGGACTTGAGTCGCTTCAGGGTGCGGTCCGCGCGCGCGCGCTAGCAGGGCTTCGGGATCCGCCGGAGCCGCCTGCACGAGCGCCTCGAGGCACGCGATGACCTCGCGGTTGAGACTCCGCCGGTGCAGGGTGGCTCGGGCCTTGAGGCGGCGGACAAGGGGGTCGGGCACGTTCTTGATCGTCAGCGTCGCCATCGTAGCGCCTCGCTTTTCGATGTATCCAAATTGGTACCAGAATGGATCCACTAGAGGATAGCGGGCGGCTCGGGCGTGCGTCAAGGCGTTCGAGCGCCGGCTTTGCCGGCGCAACAGATCCTCGGGGGAGGCAGGAAGGAGCGCGCCGTGTGGCGCGCGACGACCGTCGGAGGGGGGCAGGCCCCCTCTCCGATAATCTAGCCCTCGTACGCGCGCTCGTACTGGGCGCGCAGGCGCTCGAGCTCCTCGGGATCGAGCCGCATGCCGAGCGAGAGGCCCATCTCGCCGAGGATCGTCTTGATCTCATTCAGCGACTTCTTGCCGAAGTTCTTCGATGGTTCGGATGTTGGCGGTCTTCAGGCAGTTCGAGGCGCGGACGGAGAGCTCGAGCTCGTCCACGTTGCGGAAGAGGTTCTCGTTCAGCTCGGTCCGAGGCCGCGTCTCGTCGCGCTCGGCGGCCTCCTCTTCCGGCGTCGCCACGGGGAAGTTCGTGAGCAGCTCGAAGTGATCCTCCAGGATCCGCGACGCCTCGGCGACCGCCGTGAGCGGGGCGACGCTCCCATCGGTCCAGACCTCGAGGACGAGCCGCTCCTTGCCGTCCGCCACGGGCTCGACGTGGAAGTTCACGCGTTCGACCGGCGAGAAGTCGGCGTCCAGCAGGATCGCGTTGATCGGCAGCGCCTCGGGCTCGCGCTTCTCGGCGGGCACGTAGCCACGTCCCCGCTCGACGCACACCTCCATCTCGAGCACGCCGTCCTTGTCCAGCGTGGCCAGCGGCACGTCGGGCGTGAGGATGTCGATGTCGGCGTCCTTCTCGAAGTCGCTCGCCTTGATCGCGCCCGAGCCCTGCGCCCGGAGCCGGAGGATCTTCGGGCGGTTGACGTGAAGCGCGAAGACCACCTTCCGGAGGTTCAGCATGATATCGAGCGTGTCCTCCGTGACCCCCGGCAGGTGCGAGAACTCATGGAGGACGTTCTCGATCTTCACCCACGTGGGCGCGGCCCCGTGGATGGCCGACAGGAGGGCGCGGCGGTAGGCGATGCCCACCGTGAGGGCGAACCCCGGCTCGAAGGGCTCCAAGGCCAGCTTGCCGTAATTCTTCTCCTGGACAGCCCACTCGTGCCGCACGGGAAGCTGAAGTTCCTGCATGAAGACCCCCTCAGAGACGACCGGTCGTGTGGAAATCGTGCGGATGCCCGTCACAGGCCTGCCAGTATACCAGAGCTCCGATGTTACACTTGTAGAATCATGCGGTTGCACCCCGTTCCGAGCGTGGCGGCAATCGCGACCGCCGTGGTCGCCACGGCGCTCGCCTGGCAGGCCCTCACCCCTGCCCCGGCGCTCGTGGCCGCTGCACGGGTGGTGGAGATCCCCGCCCACCGGGGCGTCCTCGGGATCGCCATGACGCTCGCCGACGCCGGGGTCATCCGGAGTCGCGCGGCGTTCGTCGCGCTGAGCCTGATCCGGGGCAGCGCGCGCAAGCTCCAGGCCGGCGAGTACGAGGTCGAGCGTTCCACGGACACGGTGGGAGTCCTCAAGCTCCTCGAGACCGGACGGGTCAAGCAGCACACCGTCCTCCACCCGGAGGGCGCGACCGTCGCGGAGCTCGCCGCCGAGCTCGAGCGCGAGCGGATCGCGTCCGCCGCGGCGATCACGCGCGTCGCGCACGACCCGGCGTTCCTCCGCGGGCTCGCCATCCCGGGCCCGAGCGTCGAGGGCTATCTGTTCCCGGACACCTACCAGCTCGTGCGCGGCATGACGCCCGAGGAGATCCTGACGCGGATGGTCCAGCGCCTCCGCGCGAAGCTCACGCCCGACACGCTCGCCCGCGCCCGCGAGCGCCGGCTCGACCTCCACGGCCTCCTCACCCTCGCGTCGATCATCGAGCGGGAGGCGGTCGCGCGCGACGAGATGCGCCTCATCTCCGCGGTCTTCTGGAACCGCCTCACCCTCGACATGCCGCTCCAGGCGGACCCGACGGTGCAGTACGCGCTCGACAAGGAGCGCCGCGCACTCACCCGCGGTGATCTCCTCGTCGACCATCCCTTCAACACGTACCGCCGCCCGGGGCTCCCGCCGGGGCCGATCGCGAGCCCGGGCCTCCAGGCGATCGCGGCCGCGCTCGATCCCGCGCCGGTGAAGTATCTCTATTTCGTCGCGATGGACGACCGCCGCCACTATTTCTCGACGACGATCGAGCAGCACAACGCCGCCGTCGCCCGCTACCGGCTCGCCCGCACTCGGTGAACGTGCTATAAAGCCCGCGACATGGTGCGCTCCACCGCCCTCGACCCCGCGGTCCGGCTCCCGTGGGCGCGGGGCCCGCTGCCGCTGCTCTACCGCTTGTTCCGCGCGCCGGTGCGCCGAATCCTCGAGCGCATGTTCGACCTCGTCGTGGAGGGACGCGAGCACCTGCCGCCGAGCGGCCCCTACATCGTCGCCGCGAACCATCACAACTATCTCGACGGCGTCGTCCTCGGCGCGGTCGCCCCTGAGCCGATCCGCTTCATCGTCATGCCGCGGGTGTGGCGGGCGACGCCACTCCACCCGCTCTTTCACCGGCACGTCGGCTCGATCCCGATCAACCTCGAGCGGCCGGACCCCGGCGGGCTCAAGAAGGCACTCGGCGCGCTCGCCGAGGGATCCGTGGTCGGCATCTTCCCCGAGGGCCCCTTCAGCGTC
>MNCR01000072.1:0-13437 GCA_001914535.1 Candidatus Rokubacteria bacterium 13_2_20CM_69_15_1 | reverse complement strand
ATGGACGACATCGCCGCGCTCCTCACGTGAAGCGCCGGCCACGACGCGCCACGCCCCGCGCGAAGGTCAAGCCGTGGGCGGGGCGCTTCAAGCAGTCCGCCGACCCGATCGCCGAACGCTTCACCGGGTCGCTCGCCTTCGATCAGCGCCTCTGGGCATACGACATCACGGGCAGCGTCGCCTGGGCGAAGGCGCTCGGCCGCGCCGGGCTCTTGACCGCGTCCGAGCGCGACACGATCGTGCGGGGTCTCGAGGCGGTGCGGGAGGAGCTCGCCACCGGCGCGTTCCCGTTTCGGCCGGAGCTCGAAGACATCCACATGAACGTGGAGCGGCGCCTGCTGGACCTGGTCGGCGAAGTCGGCGGCAAGCTCCACACGGGCCGCTCGCGCAACGATCAGATCGCCCTCGACGAGCGCCTCTATCTGAAAGCGAGCGTCGCGCGCGTGGGCGAGGGGCTCCGCCGCGTGCAGGAGGTCTTCGTCGCGCGGGCAGCCGAGACCGTCGAGGCCCCGCTCCCCGGCTACACGCACCTCCAGCGCGCCCAGCCCATCGTGCTCGCCCATCATCTCCTCGCGTACGTGTTCATGCTCCAGCGTGACCGGGAGCGGTTCCGCGACTGCGCGGCGCGGGCCGACGTGCTCCCGCTCGGCGCGGCGGCGCTGGCGGGCACTCCGTTCCCCATCGACCGCGAGGCGCTCGCCAAGGACCTGGGCTTCGCCACCGTCTCCCCCAACAGCCTCGACGCCGTGAGCGATCGCGACTACATCCTCGAGTTCCTGGCAGCCGGCGCGCTGGCGGGTCTGCACCTGTCGCGGCTCGCCGCGGACCTCACGCTCTGGGCGACCGCCGAGTTCGGCTTCGTCGAGTTCGCGGACGCGTTCGCCACGGGCTCGTCGATCATGCCGCAGAAGAAGAACCCCGACGTCGCCGAGCTGATCCGAGGCAAGAGCGGGCGCCTCTACGGCAACCTCGTCACCGTGCTGACGGTGATGAAGGGCCTGCCGCTCGCGTATAACTCCGACATGCAGGAGGACAAGGAGCCGTTCTTCGACTCGGTGGACACGCTCGAGGCGATCCTGGAAGTCCTGCCGCCGCTCCTGGCCTCGCTCACGTTCCGCACCGACCGGATGCGGCGCGCCGCGGGTGAGCACTACTCGACCGCCACCGATCTCGCGGACTACCTCGTGAGGAAGGGTCTGCCCTTCCGCCAGGCGCACGAGGTCGTCGGCCGGGTCGTCCGCTGGGCCCTCGACGAGGGCAAGACGCTCGAGGACCTCACGCTCGCCGAGCTGCACCACTTTTCGCCGCTGATCGACGACGACGTCAAGGACGCGATCACGGTGGAGGCCTCGCTCCGCGCGCGGGCCGTGACCGGCGGAACGGCGCCGGCGGCCGTGCGCGAGGCACTCGCCCTGGCTCGCACGCTGATCGCCCGCGCATGACCCCCCGCGTGCGCCTGGCCGGCGGCGTCCTGCTGGCGGCGCTCGGCCTGGCGGCGTGTGGTCGCAGGGGATCGCCCGTCGCTCCCGAGACGCGCGTCCCGCAGGCCGTCAGCGACCTCGTCGTCGGGGTCCACGCCTCGGCGATCGAGCTCGCCTGGACCAACCCGACGCGGCGGCTCGACCACACCCCCTTGCGCGACCTCGCGCGAGCGCGCGTCTTCCGCGTGGACGATGCGGGGGACGGGGAGCCGAAGGCGGCGATGCTGGCGGACGGCGCGATCGCCGGCTACACGGAGATCGCCACCGTGCGGCTCGACGGACTGGAGGCCGCACGCGTCGCGGGCAATCGCGTCACCGCCACCGACAGCCGGGGCCTCGCCTACGGCCGGCGCTACACATACGTGGTCGTCACCGCCGACTCGCTCGGACGCACGAGCCCGCCGTCGCGCCGCGCGTCGACCACCTACATCGCCGCGCCCGAGCCGCCCACGAGCCTCGCGGCGCGACCCGGAGAGCGCGAGGCCCGCCTGTCCTGGCAGCCGCCGGCGCGCCTCGTGGACGGGAGCCCCGCGACGGGCCCCCTCACCTACGAGGTGCTCCGCGCGCCGACGGCGGACGCTCCACTCCTCCCCGTGGCGACGGCGGCGCTCGGCGAGCAGGCACTCACCGATCGCCCACTGGAGAACGAGCGGACGTATCACTACGCGGTCCGCGCGGTGCGCACCGAGGGCGGGACGCACGCCTACAGCGCGCCGTCGGCGCGCGTCGCCGTGACTCCGCGGAAGACGACGGCCCCGTCGCCGCCGGCGAACCTCGTCGCCATCCCGTCCGCATCCACGGTGCGGCTGTCGTGGAGCCCGAGCCCGGAGCCCGACGTCGCCGGCTACCTCGTCTACCGCGCGGCCGCACGCGGCGACTTCGTCCGGGTGGGCTCCACGCGCACGCCGACGACCACGTTCGTCGACCGCGACGTGCCGCCCGGCACGTATCGGTACGCGGTGACGGCGCAGGATTCGGCATCGCTCCCCAACCAGAGCAACCACTCCGACGAGGTGACGGTCACCGTGCCTTGACTTCACCCCGCGCGAATGCTACGGTCACGAAACAATTGCCGCGACGCGCACATGGACCATTTCACGTATCGCAACTTCGATCTCTGCTGCGAGCAGGTTTCGCTTCGCACCCTGGCCGCCGATGTGGGCACGCCCGCCTACGTGTACTCGAAGGCGGCGCTGCTGGAGAATTACCGGGCTTACGACGCCGCCTTCGCCGAGGTCCCCCACCTCGTCTGCTACTCGGTCAAGGCCAACGCGAATCTCGGCGTGCTCGCAACGCTCGCGCGGGCCGGCGCCGGCGCCGACATCGTGTCGGGTGGCGAGCTCTTCCGCGCCCTGCGCGCGGGCTTCCCGCCCAGCACGATCATCTTCTCCGGCGTGGGCAAGACGCGCGACGAGCTGCGGGAGGCGCTCAAGGCCGAGATCCTCATGTTCAACGTCGAGTCGCTGAGCGAGCTCCGGACCCTCGACGAGGTCGCCCGCGAGATGGGCGTGCGCGCGCCCGTGGCGCTGCGCGTGAATCCCGACGTGGATCCGCAGACGCACCCCTACATCGCCACCGGACTCAAGACCTCGAAGTTCGGAATCCCCTTCGCGCAGGCGCTCGAGGCGTACGCGGACGCGGCGAGCCTCAAGGGCGTGGAGGTCGTCGGCGCGGACATCCACATCGGCTCGCAGCTCACCAAGGCCTCGCCGTTCGCCGACGCGGTCGCGCGCATCGCCGCGCTGGTGAAGACGCTCCGCGAGCGTTCGATCGAGATCCGGACGGTCGACGTCGGGGGCGGCCTCGGCATCCGCTACCGGGCGGAGGCGCCGCCGACCCACCGCGAGTACGCGACGGTGCTGTTGCCGGCGCTCCGCGAGCTCGGCGTCAGGGTGCTGCTCGAGCCGGGCCGGTCCATCGTCGGCAACGCCGGAGTCCTCCTCACGCGCGTCCTCTACCGCAAGCAGACCGGGGAGAAGACGTTCGTCGTCGTCGACGCGGCGATGAACGACCTCATCCGCCCCGTGCTCTACGACGCGTATCACGAGATCCGGCCCGTCACGGAAGCGCGGCCCGGCGTGCCCGGGGAGACGGTCGACGTCGTCGGGCCGATCTGCGAGTCGGGGGACTTCCTCGCGAAGGGCCGCGAGCTGGCGCGGACCGACGAGGGCGACCTCCTCGCGGTCATGAGCGCCGGCGCCTACGGCTTCGCGATGGCGTCCAACTACAACACGCGGCCGCGCGCCGTCGAGGTGCTCGTGGACGGTAACCGTTACACGATCGTGCGCCGCCGGGAGACCTACGAGGACCTGGTGGCGGGGGAGAGCGCGCTATGAGTGCCCCATTCCAGGGTTCGTTCGTCGCGCTGGTCACCCCGTTCCGGAACGGCCAGATCGACGAGGCCAAGGTGCGGGAGCTCGTCGAGCTCCACGCGAGCCACGGGACCGACGGGATCGTCCCCTGCGGGACGACGGGCGAGTCGCCGACGCTCTCGCACGACGAGCACAAGCGGCTGATCGAGGTCGTGATCGAGGCCGCGCGCGGGCGCCTCAAGGTCGTCGCGGGCACCGGCTCGAACTCGACGGCCGAGGCGATCGACCTGACCCGGCACGCCGCGCGTGCCGGCGCCGCCGGCGGGCTGGTCGTCAACCCGTACTACAACAAGCCCACGCAGGACGGGCTCTACCGCCACTTCCGCGCGGTCGCCGAATCCGTCGCGATCCCGATCCTCGTCTACAACATCCAGAGCCGCACGGCCGTCAACGTCGAGACGGCGACGCTGGAGCGGTTGGTCCGCGACGTGAAGAGCGTGGCGGGCGTCAAGGAGGCCTCGGGATCGCTCGACCAGATGAGCCAGGTGATCGCGGCGTGCGGGCCCGACTTCGCGGTCCTTTCGGGCGACGACAACCTCACGCTTCCGCTCCTCGCGATCGGGGGCCACGGGGTCGTCTCGGTCATCGCCAATATCCTGCCGCGCGAGACCGCCGAGATGGTCCACGCCGCGCTCGACGGCGACTGGAAGCGCGCGCGCGACCTCCACTACCGGCTCTTCCCGCTGGCGCGGGCCGCGTTCCTCGAGACGAATCCGATCCCCATCAAAGAGGCGATGGCCATGGCCGGCATGATCGAGCCGGAGTTCCGGCTGCCGATGTGCCGAATGAGCGACGCGAACCGTGAGCGGTTGCGTGCGGTCCTCAAGCCGTACGCCCTCGTGAAGTAGCGCGTCACGATGACCGCGGCCGCGCCGACCGCGGGTGCGGCGGCGTCCGCGACGGCCCACGCCATTGACGTCGTCGTGGCCGGCGCCGCTGGCCGCATGGGTACGCGCATCGTCGCGTGCCTGCAGGGCGATCCCGCCCTGCGCCTGGTGGGCGCCCTCGAGGCCCCCGCGCACCCTGCGCTCGGCCGGGACGCCGGCGAGCTGGCGGGTGTCGGGCGTCTGGGCGTCGCGGTGGGCGGCGACCCCGCCGCCGTCGTCACCCGTGACCGCGTCCTCGTCGAGTTCTCCGTCCCGGAAGCGTCCCTCGAACACCTGCGGCTCGTCGCCCGCGCCGGGGCGCGCGCCGTGATCGGCACCACCGGCTTCACGGCGGCCCAGCGTGCGGAGATCGCCGACCTCGCCAAGCGCACGGCGATCCTCGTCGCCCCCAGCATGTCGGTCGCCGTGACCCTCGCGTTCAGCCTCCTCGGCACGATGGCCAAGGCGCTCGGCGACGAGTACGACGTCGAGATCACGGAGACCCACCACCGCTTCAAGAAGGACGCGCCGAGCGGCACCGCCCTCAAGATGGCGGAAATCGTCGCCACGGCGCTCGGGCGCGACCTCGATCAGGTCGCGGTGTACGGCCGGCAGGGGCTGCCGGGCGAGCGCCCCCGGCGGGAGATCGCCGTCCTCTCGCTCCGCTCGGGCGACGTCGTCGGCGAGCACACCGTGTCGTTCGGGACGCTGGGCGAGCGTCTCGAGCTGACCCATCGAGCGCACACTCGGGACACGTACGCGCGGGGCGCGCTGCGCGCGGTACGGTTCGTCGCGGCGCGGCCGCCGGGGCTCTACTCGATGCACGACGTGCTCGGCCTCGCGTAGGAGGCCGGCGTGCAAATCGTGCGGTTCAAGGCGGGCGACACGACGCGCTACGGCGCCCTCGAGGGCTCGAGCATCGCCGAGTACACGGGCACGCCCTTCACGATCTTCCGGCGGGGCCGCCGCCGCCACGCGCTCAAGCACGTGGTCCTCTTGGCGCCGGTCGTCCCGTCCAAGATCGTCGAGATCGGCGTCAACTACCGGGACCACGCGGCCGAGCTCGGCCTGCCGATCCCGGACGAGCCGCTCATGTTCCTCAAGCCGCCGACCACCCTCATCGGCCCGGACGATCCGATCGTGTGCCCGCCGATCTCTGCGCGCGTGGAGCACGAGGCGGAGCTCGCGGTCGTCATCAAGCGGCGCTGCCACGACGTGCCCGCCGCGCGCGCCCGCGAGTACATCCTCGGCTACACGTGCCTCAACGACGTGACCGCGCGCGATCTGCAGATGAAGGACGGACGCGGCTCCCGCGCGAAGGCGTTCGACACGTTCTGCCCCATCGGGCCGTGCATCGCGACGGACGTCGACCCGAACGCGCTGACGATCGAGGCCTACGTCAACGGCGAGCTCCGCCAATCCTCGAGCACCAAGGAGATGATCTTCCCCGTCGAGGACATCGTGGCGCACGTCTCTCTGGTGATGACGCTGCTTCCCGGTGACGTCATTGCGACGGGGACCCCGCCGGGCATCGGGCCGCTCCAGCCCGGCGACCGGGTCGAGGTGCGCATCGAGTCCATCGGCAGTCTCAAGAACCCCGTCGTGAAGCTCTGATGGCGGACAAGCTCCTGCTCGAGGACGTGCGGTTCTACGGCCAGCACGGCCTGACGAAGGCGGAGCGGACCGTGGGCGCCTGGTTCTCGGTGGACGCCGAGCTCGCCCTCGACCTGGCACCCGCGGCGGCCTCCGACGACCTGGACGCCGCGGTCGACTACGGCGCGGTCGCCAGCCGCATCGTCGCGATCGGGACGAGCCAGCGCGTCAACCTCATCGAGCGCCTCGCCGGCCTCATGGTCGAGGCCCTCCTGCGGGAGTTCCCGGCGCAGGAGGTCCGGGTCCGCGTCCGGAAACTCACGCCCCCGCTCCAGGGGCTCATCGGCACCCCCGCGGTCGAGCTCGTGCGGAGACGCTGATGCCGCGCGCGTTTCTCAGCGTCGGCTCGAACCTCGGCGACCGCCTCGCCCTGCTGCGGGAGGCCGTCCAGCGTCTCGCGCGGCTCGACGGCGTGGCGGTCGTCGGCGCCTCCCGGCTCTACGAGGCGGAGCCCTGGGAGAGCGAGCCGGGCCGGACGCGCGACGAGACGACCTGGTACCTCAACTGCGTGGTCGCGGTCGAGACCACGCTGCCACCGCACGCGCTGCTCGAGCGGGTGCAGGCGGTCGAGACGGCGCTCGGCCGGACGCGCCCCCCGGGGACGCCCGAGGCACGGCGCTTCGCCGCGCGGACTCTCGACATCGACATCCTCTTCTATGGCCGCGAGGTCGTCAGCGTCCCCGACGACCTCCACATCCCGCACCTGCTCCTCGCCGAGCGCGCCTTCGTCCTCCGGCCGCTCGCAGACCTGGCGCCCGAGTTCGAGCATCCGACGCTGTACCGGACCGTCCGTGAGCTCCTTGACGACATCACGGACGAGCACGAAGTCCGCCCGGGCGACTATCCGGCCCGCTGGTTCGAGGACTGAGGCCGCGGTGGCCTTCGGCGAGTTCGAGCGGCAAGCCCTCGAGCACCTGGACGCCCTCCACAATTTCGCGGTGTACCTGACCCGCAACCCGCCGGAGGCGGACGACCTCGTCCAGGAGACCTACCTCCGCGCGTTCCGATTCGCCCACCGGTTCACGCCGGGAACCCATCTCCGCGCCTGGTTGTTTCAGATTCTGAGGAACACGTTTCTGACGTTCTACCGGCTCCACGAGCGCGAGTCCCCCATCGCGGACGACGGGGTGCCGGACTGGGACGCGCCGATGTTCCACGACGCGCCCGAGGACTCGGCGCGCGCCATGGAGGCGCACACCGACCTCGAGCGCGCGCTGCGCCGCCTGCCGGAGGAATTCCGCACCGTTCTCCTCCTCGCCGAAGTGGAAGGCCTGTCGCTCGAGGAGGTCGCCCACGTGATGGCGTGTCCCGTGGGCACCGTCAAGTCGAGGATCTTCAGAGCGAAGGAGCGGCTGCGCGCGTTGCTGCGCGACTACGAACAAAAATGAACGAGCGCCCTTCGGACGCGTCGGACGAGGCCCTGGGCCAGCGGCTCGCCGCCGAGCTGCCACGCCATGCCGCGTCCGCGCACCTGCGCGAGGCCATCGTCGCGGCGGCGACCCCGCCGCCCCGGCACCGGTCCGTGTGGCTCGCGGCCGCGTTCGCCGCGGCCGCGACGACGCTCGTGCTCGTGCTGGCGTTCCTGCCGCTGCTCCCGCGGATCCCACCCGCCGACCCGGCGCAGCGGCTCGTGCGCTCGGTCGTCGCCGAGCACGAGCGCGCGCTCATCTGGGGGGCGCGGCACGCCGAGACCATCCCGGCGGCGCTCCCCTGGCTCGCCCGCGAGTCGGGCATCGGCCTCACCCAGGTCTTCGTCGGCGACGACCGGTTGGTTCCCGTCGGCGCGGAGCCGGTGTACCTCGAGGGGCGCCGCGGCCTGGTGCTCTACTACCGCGACGGCGACGGCCACCTCGTGACGTACACCGTGCTCCCGGCACCGGGTCTGCCGATCCCCGACCGCCAGCGCGTCCAGATCGACCGGTGGAGGCCCGCTCTTCTACACGAGGACGGCTTCTCGGCGTGGGTCTGGAGGCAGGGTGACCTCGCGTGCTTCATCGTCTCGGACATGGTGTCCGAGGCGGACCTCGAGCGCTTCAAAGACTACTTCGTCCGCGTTCGGACGGCGACGGAGCCGGTGCGCGCGTACTGAAGATGCAACGGTTAACCGTACGGCGGACGCCGTGCGGTTCGGGTATCCTAATCTTGCCGCTTGAGGGAGGGCGCGAGGCATCCATGTCAGGGAGTGCTGCCAAACAGAAGGCTCTGGAGGCAATCGAGAAGCTGCCAGCGGATGCGACGCTTGAGGACGCTATAGAGCGGCTCGTCCTCTTGGCGAAGATAGAGCGTGGGCTGGCGGAACTGGACGCCGGCAAGGGCATAGATCACACCGAGGCGAAGCGCCGGCTTCTCCGGTGACCCAGGTCGTCTGGGCACCCCAGGCGATCGAGGACGTCGAGGCGAGCGCATCTGCTGTCCGGACGGGTAGTGCGAGAGGTTGGTGACGAGTCCCTCCGCGAGGTCATCCACGGCACGGTTGTTTCGCATCGAATGACGGCGATCAGGTGAGAACGTCCGGCTTCACGCTGAAGTCCCCGGCGACTCTGCTTCGCTCCGCCACCGCGGCTTATCGTGGCCGGTAACCTCGTCGAGGTCGCGCTCGACGACGAACGGCAGCGCCATGAGGGCGACGGCGACGAGGAGCACCTCCGTGTCGCCGAAGTTGTACTCGAAGAGGCCGGCGACGAGGAACGCCGCGATCGCCGCCATCGAGCCCAGGACGAGCCCACGCGCGTCCTCGTCCCCCGCGGGAATCCGGGAGAGCGTGCGTAGCGACGCCCCGAAGAACGCCACCCAGATCGCGATCCAGGCTGCCAGGCCGGGGACGCCACGCTCGACCACGATCTGGAGCGGCGTATCGTGCAGGTGGCTGGTCGACCGCCGGAGCGCTTCCGGCGACGCCCAGACGGGGTAGAGATGTTTGACCTGCCCGGGCCCGACGCCCGTGATCGGGTGCTCCCGGGCGAGGCGCAGCCCCGCGTCCAGCATCGCGAGCCGATCACGCGCGGTGTCGTCGGTCAGATCCCCGATGGTGCGGAGCCGGTAGAGCACGCCCGGCTCCGCGACGAGCGCCGCGATCACGACTCCCGCGAGCACCCCCAGCACGAGCCGCCGCCGCCGGAGGGCGAGCGCACATCCCGCGGCTCCGAGGGCGAAGCCGAGCCAGGCGCCGCGCACATAAGTGAGCCCGAGCGCCAGCGCTCCGATGAGCCAGAGGGGCAGCACCCACGCGCGGGACCATCCCGCGCGCGCCAGGCGGGGCAGCGTGGCCACGAGCACCTGCGTGAGGACGCCCGCGAGCGTCATGTAGATCGAGAAGAAGCCCCGCGCGCGCTCACATTTGCGGAAGAGCAGTCGCCACGGGCCGGCCTCGACGGCGCCGCCTGCCGGACAGAGGCCGACCTGCGCGATGGAGAAGAGCGCGACCACCGAGACGGCGATGAAGAGGCCGGTCAAAAACCGCTCGGCCGCCCGCCGCGAGGGACACGCGTGGACCACGACGTAGAAAGCGCCCAGGGTGAGCAACCCTTTCGTGGCCGCCAGGCTCTCGACGAGCCGCGGCGCGGCGAGGGCCGCCACGAGCGTCCACGCGGCGAAGACGACGAACGGTCCCGCGAGCGGCCAGCCCGCGCGGGCTGCCCCGGCCTCGCGCGGCCCGAACACGAGCCACGCGGCGAGGACGACGAGCGTGAGCTCCGAGAGCGAGATCGACGCCGCGAGGCCGAGCGTGAGCGCCAGGAGGAGCCATCGGCGAACCGCCGCGATCCAGGGCCGGCCCGGGGTTCCCGGCGCCGAGGGAGCCTCCGTCGCGCCGCTCAATAGGCGTTGCGGTTGCGGAAGCCGTGCCAGAAGGTCTGCAAAAGGATCTTCAGGTCGAGCCCGACGCTCCAGCGCTCGATGTAGTAGAGGTCGTACTCGATCCGCTTCTCGATCGAGGTGCTCCCCCGCCAGCCGTTGATCTGCGCCCAGCCGGTGATGCCCGCCTTCACCTTGTGACGGAGCATGTACCCGGGCACCCGCCGCCGGAACTCCTCGACGAAGCTCGGGCGCTCGGGGCGCGGGCCGACGAGGCTCATTTCACCGCGCAGGACGTTCCAGAGCTGGGGCAGCTCGTCGAGGCTCCAGCGCCTGAGGAAGGTCCCGAGGCGCGTGCGCCGCGGATCGTCCGGCCGCGCCCAGACGGGCCCGGTCTCGCGCTCGGCGTCCACGCGCATCGTGCGGAATTTGAGCATGCGGAAGCGCTGGCCGTCCAGACCCATCCGCTCCTGGCGGAAGAGGACGGGCCCCGGGGAGGCGAGCTTGAGGAGGACGGCGATCGCGAGCATCACGGGGGCGGCGAGAAGGAGCGCCAGCCCGCCCACGACGAGGTCGAGGAACCGCTTGATCACGCGGTTCCAGCCGTAGAGGGGGGACTCGCGCAGATGG
This sequence comes from Candidatus Rokubacteria bacterium 13_2_20CM_69_15_1, assembly GCA_001914535.1. GTDB lineage: Bacteria > Methylomirabilota > Methylomirabilia > Rokubacteriales > CSP1-6 > 20CM-2-70-11. The sequence continues at coordinate 2,643 of MNCR01000072.1, read as the reverse complement.
ATGAAGGGGATCGATTCGAACTCCTCGACGCCCCCACGGAGCGAGGCGAGGCCGAACACGTCGGGGACGAAGTGGATCGCGACGGGGTCGTCGCCGATCTCGTTGAGGACGGAGGTGAGGCGCGGGTATTCGCTGTGCGGCAACGCGATGAACACGATGTCGACCTGCTGCCGATCGAGAACGGCGCGGATCTCCTCGACGCCCCCGAGCCGCGGCGCGTCGATCCCGGGCGTGTCCGCCTTGTCCGAGAGGAGCCCCAGGACCTGGATGCCGACGTCCCGCCGGCGACTCAGCACGCGCAGGACCTCCGCCGCGGGCTCGCCTCCGCCCACGACGATCGCGTACCGCTGGTTGTAGCCGCGGCGGCGCGCGAAGCGGAGCGCCTCGCGGAACACGGCGCGCGAGAAGCTCACGGCGACGATCGACTGCACCCAGAAGAACGCGATCACGAGCCGCGAGTAGTCGTAGCCGCGAAACGCGAAGGTCATGATCGCGACGAGGACGAGCGCGCCGAGCGTGGACGCCTTGGCCACGTCGACCCACTCGGAGAGGTGCGACGCCAGACGGTTCGGCCGGTAGAGGTCGAACGCGCGGAACGCGAAGCCCCAGACGAGCAGGATGGGCAGGAGCTGGAGCGCGTAATCCTGGAAGGGCGGGACGTCGGTCACCGGCATCAGGCGGAACCGGATCGCGTAGGCGGACATCCAGCAGAGCGCGATCAAGCCGAGGTCGCCGGCGAGCGTGAGGTGCTCGAAGAGGCGCGAGTGAGCCCTCAGCATGCCTGCCGGGCCCTCCACTCCCGCCAGCGCGCGTCGACGTACTCGAAGAGCCGGCGCTTGAAGAGCGGCCGGTCGAAGAGCGCGGCGCGCGCCCGCAGCGCCTTGGGGTCGAACCGGTCCTCGGCGGCCTCGAAGGTGCCCATCGCGGCGGCGAGCGCCTCGGCGGTCTGCTCGCCGAAGAAGACCGCCGTCGGGGCCGCGTCGCCGGCGCCGAGCCCCACCATGGTCTCGAGCACGCCGCCGCGCCCGAGCGCGATCGTCGGCCGCCCGGCGGCGGCCGCCTCGAGCGGCACGATTCCAAAATCCTCGACCGCCGGGAAGAGCACGGCGCGGCAGCGGGCGTAGAGGTCGGCGACCTCGCGGTCGTCGCGCCAGCCGAGGAACTCGACGCGCGGCCCGGCGAGCGCCTTGAGCCGCTGCTCTTCCGGACCGGTGCCGACGATGACGAGGCGCCGGTCGAGCCGCCGGGCGGCGCCGATCGCCAGGTCGATGCGCTTGTAGGGGACGAGCGCCGACACGACGAGATAGAAATCGCCGGCGCCGTCGGCGATCCGGAACCGCCGGACGTCCACCGGCGGGTGGATGACGTCGGCCTCGCGGCCCCAGACGCGCCGGATGCGCTCGGCGATGTGGCGGGAGATCGCGACGAAGCCGTGGACGGACTCGGTGCGCCGGTCCCACCGGCGGAGCGCGGCGGCGACGGGCGGTGCCAGGAGCCGGGTGGCGAGCCCGGCGCGCGCGGTGTAGTCGGCGGCGAGGTCCCACACGTAGCGCATGGGCGTGAAGCAGTAGCAGAGGTGGAGCGCGCCCGGCGGCGTCCGGACCCCTTTGGCGACGCAGTGGCTGAGGGAGAGGACGAGGTCGTAGCCGGACAGGTCGAAGCGGCGCACCGCCGCGGGGAACAGCGGAAGATAACGGCGATACTGCGAGGCGGCGCCGGGCAGCCGCTCGACGAACGAGGTCACGACGCGACGGCGCTCGATCACGGGCGAGACGCTCCCGGGGACGTGGAGCAGCGTGAAGAGCGGCGCGTCCGGGAAGAGCTCAGCGAAGACCTCGAGACACCGCTCGCCCCCGCGCATGCCCGTTAGCCAGTCGTGGACGAGGGCCACCCGCGGGGAGGACTGTCCGGTGGCCGGACGGCGCGCGGTCAGCTGGCCCGAGATCGGATACGGCGTCGCCAATATTCTAGAAGGTCGGTCAGCGTCGTCTCGAGCGGAATCGTGGTCCTCCAGCCGAGGGTCGTCTCGATCTTCTCCCGCGAGCCGCGCAGGATCGGCACGTCGGAGGGCCGGAGCCGCGTCGGGTCCTGGCGAATCTCGATCCGTGGAGCCGTGGACTTCGCGACGAAGAAGTTCAGCACGCGCTCGATCGACCAGTCGACCCCCGAGCACAGGTTGTAGACCTCGCCCGGCGTGCCCCGCTCGAGGAGCGTCCAGTAGCCGCGCACGATGTCGCGGACGTCCGAGAAGTCGCGCGTCGGCTTCAGATCGCCGACGAGCACGACGGGCTCGTGGAGACCCGCCTCGATCGCGGCGATCTGCTTCGCGAAGTTCGACGTCGCGAAGGTCTCACCTCTACGGGGGCCGTCGTGGTTAAAGGCGCGCGCGCGGACGATGTGCATGCCGTAGCTCTTGAAATACTGCCAGCCCATCAGGTCCTGCGTGACCTTGCTCACCGCGTAGGGCGAGAGCGGGCGCAGGGGGTTCGTCTCGCGGATGGGCAGCTCGTCGGGGTAGACGAGGCCGTACTCCTCGCTCGAGCCGATGACGATGAAGCGCGCCTTCGAGCCGAGCTGCCGCATCCCTTCGAAGAGGTTCATCTGGCACAACGCGTTGGTCCACAAGGTCTCCGTCGGCGCCTG
>MNCR01000008.1 GCA_001914535.1 Candidatus Rokubacteria bacterium 13_2_20CM_69_15_1 | reverse complement strand
CGTTGAGCGTGGTGGGAATCACTTCGCCGCTGGCGCTGCGGGGGTTGAGCCGGGCGTTGCGCGTGACGCCGCGCTCGACGACCTCGCGCAGGGCGGCCATGAACTCTCGGGTTTCCTTGGGGCTGATGAAACGTGAGAGCGACTGCTCGAGCACCTCGTCCGGGCGGAAGCCGAGGAGCTGGGAGACGGCGTCGTTGGCCTGTAATATTTTGCCCTCGAGGTCGGCGACGAACACCGGGTCGGGCGCGTTGGCGATGATATCGGCGTCGAGCACGCTATGCGGCCTGACGCCGACCTTCGCCCCGACCATCGTCGGGTGGTCATTGAAGCCGGTTCGTTTAGTCATTGCCTACGTCTCCTTACTCTGGGCAGCGCGGCGACGGCGTTCCCCGATCCCGCCCGTCAGGGCCGGAGAACACCTCTTTTCAGAACCATTTCGGGCCGTTGCATAGCAAAAATGGCGCCACACAGGCTCGGGGGCGACGCGGACACGGACGCACCACTTTGCAACCGGACGAGCCACATCAGACCAGGACGGTTCCCGCCAGGGACGCGATTTGGCATAGCGGAGGGAACAAACTGTCAGAGAGGGAACACCCTGTCACGTTGGCCTGAGGGACGACTCTAGCCGGCCCTCATACTGGCGGAGCGCTCACGAGGGAAAGCGGTTGGCCTTCCAGTCGAAGTGCTCCCAGAAGGCGTCGATGCGGTCGATGATTCCGTGGAACTTGTGGCGGCCATCGGCGTGGGCGGTCCAGAGGTCCTCGAGCGACCCGAACTGGGCGAGCCACGCCAGACCGTACTCCGCCGGCTCGGCCATCTTCATCTCGTCCGCGAGGAAGCGGTGGTAGCCGTGGCCCGGGTGGATCCAGAAGCCTTCCGACGTTTCCTCGGTGAAGAGCCGCGGCGCCTGATCGCCGGGCGCGCGGCAGAGGAAGAAGCGCGCGCTGAAGCGAATCGGGCTCGAGCGGGGCGTGATGAAATGCGACAGGTACCGGAGGCCCGAAAGGTCGCAGTACCACCCTTCGCGCGCGACGAGCTCGGCGAAGGGCGCCTCGGCGACCATGAGCGCCCGGCGGCACCGCTCGATCCGGGCGGCGACCGCTGGATTACGCGCGTCGATCGGGTGACCGTGAGCGTCGCACGCGAGGAGGATCCCGCTCTCCTCGAGGAGCTCCCGGACGGCGGCCACCCAGAAGGCGAGCGCGGGCGCGGTGTCGTGACCGGGGAAGATCGTCTCGGGGTCGACGCTCGCGAGACCGCGGCAGCGGGCGACCGCCGCCGGCGAGCCGTCCTCTGGATCGACCTTGCCGCCGGGGAACGCGTAGTAACCGCCGAGGAACTTCATGGACCGCCGCCGGCGGATCATGTAGACCTCGATCGGCTCCGGCGACCCCGCCGATGCGGTGCGCACGAGCACGACGGACGCCGCGGGCTTCGGCTCCACCGGGGCCAGGGGCGAGCTCATGGCCTCATCATAATCGTGGTCGGCATCATCAGTGGTTGTCCGCCATGCGGGGGAAGTGGCGCGCTCGAGTGCCGGCTTCGCCGGCGCAACGAAACGCGGGTTCTGGGGGCGGGTGGACCGCGGAAGCGAGCGAGCCCCCCGCCTCGCTCGAGGCGCGATCAGGGGAGCTTGCGGGGGGACCGTCGCGGGTCCCCCCTCAATATTATTGATTTACAGATTGATGAGCTGCGCGACCCGCTCGCGATGGTACGTCGCGTCGCCGAAGGTGAACTCCGACGACACGGCGCGCTTGAAGTACAGGTGCAGGTCGTGCTCCCACGTGAAGCCGATGCCGCCGTGGAGCTGGATGCCGGCCGCCGCCACCTTGCGGTACGCGTCGGAAGCGTACGCTTTCGCCATGGACACGGCGAGCGGCGCCTCCGGGGCGTTCTCGTCCACCGCCCACGCCGCGTAGTAGGTCAGCGACTTCGCGTTCTCGACGTCCACGAGCATGTCCGCCGCCTTATGCTTGACGCCTTGATACGTCCCGATCGGCTTGCCGAAGGCGACCCGGATCTTCGCGTACTCGGTGGTCATCTCGAGGACCTTCTGGGCGCCACCACACATCTCAGCGCAGAGCGCCACCGTCGCGCGCTCGATCACGCGCGCGAGCGGCCGCCAGCCGCTGTCCTTGGCGCCGAGCACGGCGGCGGCGCCGACCGCGACGTCCTTGAGGCCGACCTCGCAGAGCTTCCGCGTCTGGTCCATGGTGGGCAGGAGCTTGACCGTCATCCCCTTGGCGCCCTTCTCGACCAGGAAGAGGCCGACGCCGTCCTCGGGCGACCGCCCCTCGGCGCCGCGCGCGACCACCACGATGACGTCCGCGAGGTGAGCGTCGAGCACGAAGAGCTTCGTCCCGGTGAGGACGAACCCGTCCTTGCTGGCGCGCGCGGTCGCCGTGACGCCGGCGGCGTCCCACCGCGCGTTCGGCTCGGTCCACGCGAGCGCGGCCTTCGCCTCCCCGGCCGCGATCCGTGGGAGCCACTCCTTCTTCTGTGCGGGCGAGCCCGCCTCGAGGATCGTGCGGCCGCCGAGGAGCGCCGTGGAGACGAACGGCCCGGGCATCACGCTGCGCCCCATTTCCTCCATCAGCACGGTGAGGTCGACGAAGCCGAGGCCGCTCCCACCGTACTCCTCGGGGTAGACCAGGCCGAGCCACCCCTGCTCGGCGAGCTTCGCCCAGAACTCGGGGGTGACGCCCGCCGGCTCCTCCATCCGCGCGCGCACGAACGTCGAGGCGCACTCGTTCTCGAGAAACTTCCGCGCCGTCGCGCGGAGCATCTCCTGTTCCTGACTGAACCCGAAATCCATGACCTCGCCTAGTCCTTCGGCAGGCCCAGGAGCCGCTCGGCGATGATGTTCTTCTGAATCTCCGTCGTGCCGCCCTCGATGGAGTTGGCGCGCGACCGGAGGAAGGAGTGCTGCCACACGCCGCCGTCCACCGCCCAGTCCGAGCCCTTCCAGATCTGCGAGTACGGCCCCTCGATCTCCATGGCCAGTTCCTGAAGTCTCTGGTGAGTCTCGACCCAGACCATCTTGCCCGTGGACGCCTCGGCGCCCGGCATCTCGCCGCGCAGGAGCTTCGTGATCGCGCGGGCGCCGGTGACGCGGAGGCACTCGGTGTCGATCCAGAGCCGCGCGAGCTTCTGGCGCCACACGGGATCCTTCGTGATCACGCGGCCGTGCTTCTCCATCCGACGCGCCAGCTCGATCACGCTGTCGAGCGCGATCCGGAGACGCATCTGCAGGCCGAACCCCAGCGTGAGCCGCTCGTACATCAGCGTCGTGATGCCGACCGCCCAGCCGTTGTTGACGCCGCCGAGCACCTGCGACTCGTGCACGCGCACGTTGTCGAAGAAGACCTCGTTGAACTCCGCTTCGCCCGTGATCTGCCGGAGCGGCTTCACCACGACGCCGGGCAGCTTCATGTCGAGCAGGAAGTAGGTGATCCCCTTGTGCCGGGGGGCGCTCGGGTCGGTGCGCGCCAGGAGCATCATCCAGTCCGCGACCTGGGCGAACGAGGTCCACACCTTCTGGCCATTGATCACCCAGAACTCGCCGTCCTTCACCGCGCGCGTCTGAAGCGAGGCGAGATCCGAGCCCGCGTTCGGTTCCGAGTACCCCTGGCACCAGATCTCCTCACACGAGAGGATCTTCGACGGGTAGCGCTTCTTCTGCGCCTCGGTGCCGTAGGCGATGATCGTGGGGCCGGCCATGCCCACGCCGAGCACGTTCAAGATCGGGGGCGCCTTCGCGAGGGCCATCTCCTCCTGGAGGATCATCTCTTCCAGGAACGTGAGACCACGCCCGCCGTACTGCGCGGGCCAGGTGAGGCCGATGAAGCCGGCGTCGTAGAGCGTGCGCTGCCATTTCCGGAGGAGCTCGTAGGCCTCGAAGCGCGGGATCTCCGAGCTGCCGACGTGCTTCCACTCGCTCGGGATGCTCTTCTTGAGCCACGTGCGGACGGTCTGGCGGAACGCCTGCTGTTCGGGGGTCAGCGAGAAGTCCATTTCCCCTCCTGGGTGGGGCGCTCCGCCGCACTGAACGGTTGTTCATTCTAGGAACCGCCCTCGTGAGATGTCAAGGCTATACTCTCCGTCCGTGATCACGATCTCGGCGTCGCGTCTGGCGTCTCGGATCGACGCCCTCGCCCGCTTCGGCGGTCTGCCGGGCGGCGGCGTCACGCGCCCGTGCTGGTCGCCCCAGCACGAGGAGGCGCGCGCCTGGCTCACGGGCGAGATGCGTGCCGCCGGCCTCGAGACGTGGGTGGACGGCGCGGGCAACGTCTTCGGCGCCCTCGGGATCCACGCGTTCTCCGCGGACGGCGGGGCCGTCCTCACGGGCTCTCACATCGACACGGTACCCGAGGGCGGCGTCCTCGACGGCGCGCTCGGCGTCCTGGCGGGGCTCGAGGCGTTCCAGACGATCCGCGAGGCGAAGGCCCCGCACCGCCGTCCGCTCGCCGTCGCGGCGTGGAGCGACGAAGAAGGCCGCTACGGGAGCCTCTTCGGCTCGCGCGCGTTCTGCGGGCGGTTCGACCCGGCGCGGGTCGAGGCGATGGCGGCCTCCGACGGCGAACGGCTGGTCGACGCAATGGCGCGTGCGGGCTTCGACGCGCGCCGTGCCGGCGAAGCGATGGCGCCCGGCGGCGCGGTCGCCGCATACGTGGAGCTCCACATCGAGCAGGGGCCGCGGCTCGAGGAGGCGGCCATTCCGATCGGCGTGGTGGACTCGATCGTCGGCGTGCACCGCACGCGCGTCGTCTTCGTGGGACAGGCGGACCACGCCGGGACCACGCCGATGGAGCGGCGGCGCGACGGCTTCCTGGCCGCCGCCGAGTACGCGCTGAAGGCGCGCGACCTCGTCCTCAAGCACGGCGGCGGCAAGAGCGTCACGAACGTCGGCGTGGTCCGCGTCCACCCCGGGGTGACGAACATCGTGCCCGCGCGCGGTGAGCTGGTCCACGAGGTGCGCGGCCCCGACCGGGAGACGCTGGCGCGGCTCGACCGCCGCTCGGCCGCCCTCGCCCGTCGCGTCGCCCGCCGCCGCGGGGTCGAGGTCCAGGTGGAGGCGATGTCGGCGACCACGCCCGCGATCTGTTCGGCGCGGGTCCAGGCCGCGATCGAGGCGGCGTGCGCCACGCTCGGCCTCCGCTCGACGCACCTCTATTCCGCCGCGGGCCACGACGCGCAGAACCTGGCGACGATCACCGACACCGGGATGATCTTCATCCCGTCCAAGGGTGGACGGAGCCACCGCGTGGACGAGACGAGCGACGGCGACGCCATCGAGCGCGGCGCCAACGTCCTGCTCCACACCCTGCTGGCGCTCGCGGCGTAGCCCACCCCTTGCGGAGCGCACGGCGCTCCGGTAGCTTCATGCTTTGTGAATCGACGGACAAGCAGCCGGCTCTCCGTCCGCTCGGCGCTCGCCACGCTCGTCGCGACGCTCGGCGGGTGCGCGTGGGACGGGCCGATGACCACCGTGATCCCGCGCTCCGATTTCGCGCGCGAGATCCTCCACGTCTACGCGATCGTCACCTGGGTCGCGGCCGGCATCGCCCTCGTCGTCGGGGTCGCGCTCGCCTGGGTGCTGGCGCGCTTCCGGGAGAAGCCGGGCGCGGCGCTGCCCGTCCAGACGCGCGGCCACACGCTGCTCGAGCTCGCGTGGACGATCGCGCCGGCGCTCGTGCTGCTCGTGATCACGATCCCCACCCTCCACGTGATCTTTCGGACCCAGGGCGCACCGCCGGCGCAGGCGCTGGAGGTCACGGTGCTGGGCCGCCAGTGGTGGTGGGAGTTCCGCTACCCGACGCTCGGCGTCGCGACCGCCAACGAGCTGCACCTGCCGGTCGGCCGGCCCGTCACCCTCAGGCTCGAAGGCCCCGACGTGATCCACAGCTTCTGGGTGCCCCAGCTCGGCGGCAAGCGCGACGTCGTGCCGGGTCGCTCGAACCGGCTCGTGCTCACGCCCCAGGTCGCCGGCGCGTACTGGGGACAGTGCGCCGAATTCTGCGGGGCGTCGCACGCGAACATGCGGATGCGCGTCATCGTCGACACGCCCGACGCGTTCGCGCGCTGGGTGGCGGCCCAGCAGGTGACGCCGCCCGAGCCGAGCGGGCCCGCCGCCGCGGGCAAGGCGATCTTCGCGAGCCGGGCGTGCGTGGGGTGCCACACGATCCGCGGCGTCTCGGCGGGCGTGCTCGGGCCCGACCTCACCACGTTCGGCAGCCGGACGACGCTCGGCGCGGGTCTGTTCCCGAACACCCCGGAGAACGTCGCCGCGTGGATCACGGATCCGGGCGCGCTCAAGCCCGGCGTCAAGATGCCGGCGCTCGGGCTCACCGACGGCGAGGCGCGCGCCGTCGCCCGTTACCTGACGAGCCTCAAGTGAGCTCCTGGATCACGACCGTCGACCACAAGCGGGTCGGGATCCTCTACGGCGTCACCGCGTTCGCCTTCTTCCTGCTGGGCGGCCTCGAGGCGCTCCTGATCCGGCTCCAGCTCGCGTCGCCGGGCGCGCACGTCGTCAGCGCCGAGGCGTACAACGCGCTCTTCACGATGCACGGCACGACGATGGTCTTCCTCGCGATCATGCCGTTCAACGCCGCGTTCTTCAATTACATGGTTCCGCTGCTGATCGGCGCCCGCGACGTCGCCTTCCCGCGCCTCAACGCGCTCTCGTACTGGATCTTCGTCTTCGGCGGCATCTTCCTGAACGCGAGCTTCCTCGCGGGGACGCCGCCCGACGTCGGCTGGTTCGGCTACGCCAACCTGACCTCCAAGCAGTTCTCGCCGAGCCACAGCGTCGACTTCTGGCTGCTGAGCCTGCAAGTCCTCGGCGTGTCCTCGATGATCTCCGCGATCAACTTCATCGTCACGATCCTCAACATGCGCGCGCCGGGCATGACGCTCATGCGGATGCCGGTGTTCGTCTGGATGACGCTGGTGGTGCAGTTCTTGATCGTGCTCGCGTTCCCGCCGATCACGGTCGGGCTGATCTTTCTCCTGTTCGACCGGTACTTCGGCGCCCACTTCTTCGACGTCGCCGCGGGCGGCGACCTCCACCTCTGGCAGCACCTCTTCTGGATCTTCGGTCACCCCGAAGTCTACATCCTGATTCTCCCGGCGTTCGGGATCGTCTCGGAGGTGCTGCCGACCTTCGCGCGCAAGCCGTTGTTCGGCGCGCCGGTCGTGATCTACTCGGGCGTGCTGATCGGCTTCTTCGGCTTCGGCGTGTGGAGCCATCACATGTTCGCCGCGGGCATGGGGCCGGTCGCGGACGCCGCGTTCTCGATCGCCACGATGCTCATCGCGATCCCGACGGGCGTGAAGATCTTCAACTGGCTGGCGACGCTCTGGGGCGGGACGATCCGCACGACGACGGCGCTGCACTTCGCGGTGGGCCTCGTCGGGCTCTTCACGATCGGCGGCCTCTCGGGCATCATGCACGCCTCGCCGCCCGTGGACCTGCAGCAGACCGACAGCTACTTCGTCGTCGCGCACCTGCACTACGTGCTGATCGGCGGCAGCCTCTTCGGCCTCTTCGCCGGCGCGTACTACTGGTGGCCGAAGATCACCGGACGGCTCCTCGACGAGCGGCTCGGCAAGGTCCAGTTCTGGGTCCTCTTCGCGGGATTCAACACCGCCTTCTTCCCCCAGCACTACCTCGGCGCGATCGGGATGCCTCGCCGCATCTACACCTACGCGGCGGACGCCGGCTTCGCCTTCTGGAACCTGGTCTCTACCGTCGGCGCCTTCGGGATCGCGCTCGGCATCCTCCTTTTCATGGGGAACGCCTGGCGGAGCCTGCGCGCGGGCCCGCGCGCGCCCGCCGACCCGTGGGACGGGCGCACGCTGGAGTGGCGGACGGCGTCGCCGCCGCCGCCACACGACTTCGACACGATCCCTCCCGTCTTCTCCCGCGACACCTTCTGGCGGGAGAAATATGGTCGCCCGAGGGAGCCCTCCCCCGGCCCCTCCTCGGGCGACCATATTCACCTCCCCGCACCCTCCCACTGGCCCGTCCTGGTCGGGCTCGGCCTGGCCGTCATGGCGGTGGGCGCGCTCACCCATCTCGCGATCGTGATCGCCGGCACGCTGGTCACCGTCGTCGGCGCCTTCCGTCTGGCACTCGAGCATCACCGGACCCCCGCGCACGAGCACCAGGTCGGCAGTCTCGACCTGGACCACCGCAAGGTCGCGATCTGGGTGTTCCTCGGCTCCGAGTGCTTTTTCTTCGGGACCCTGATCGCGACGTACCTCGCCTACAAGGGAAAGAGCGTGGTCGGCCCCGAGCCGCACCAGATCCTCGACATCCCGCTGACGACGATCTCGACCTTCGACCTCCTGATGTCGAGCCTGCTGATGGTGCTGGCGCTGGCGGCCGTACAGCGGGACGACCGGCGCCAGGCGCGTCTCTGGCTCTTCGGGACGGCGTTCTTCGGCCTGATCTTCCTCGGCTTCCAGGCGTACGAGTTCACGCACTTCGTGCGGGAAGGGCTGACCCTCCAGCGGAACCTGTTCGGCTCCACCTTCTTCGTGCTCACTGGCCTCCACGGCGCCCACGTGACGATCGGCGTCGTCTGGCTCCTCTGCCTGTGGCTCCTCGACCTGCGCGGCAACCTCCGAGTCACTGACGCGATCAAAGTGGAGGTGGCGGGGCTCTACTGGCACTTCGTCGACATCGTGTGGATCGCGATCTTCACCCTCGTCTACCTGATCCCTTGAGACCCGGCAGACATGAGTGAGCACCGGCAGAACACCACCCACGCCACCGTCTGGACCTATATCAAGGTGGCGCTCGTGCTCACCGGGGTCACGATCCTGGAAGTCGGCTCCACCTACATCCGGCAGCTGACACCGATCATCGTGCCCCTCCTGATCGCGATGTCGGCCGCAAAGTTCGCGCTGGTCCTCCTCTTTTTCATGCACCTCCGCTACGACTCGCGCGTCCTCACGCTCCTCTTCTGCGGCCCGCTCCTCCTCGCGTCGGGCATCGGGATCGCGCTCATGACGCTGACCGGCGCCTTCCTGGTGTTCGGCAACTAGCCCCATGCCGCTGTCTGCCGGACCGCAGAACCCGCCGCCCTTCGCCTGGACGGCGGGCGAGATCCACCCCGACGTCCTCGTCGGCGCCGGCCTCCTCGCGATGGCGTACGCGGTCGTGTGGGCGCGCGGTCCGCGCGGGAGCCGGAGGCAGCCCCTCGTGTTCCTCGCGGGGCTCGGCGCGCTGCTCGCGGCGCTCAACGGCCCGCTCCACGACCTCAGCGACTACTACCTCTTCAGCGCCCACATGCTGCAGCACCTCGTGCTGACCCTCGTCGTCCCGCCCCTGCTCCTCGCCGGCACGCCCGGGTGGATGCTCGACCGGCTGCTGGCCCCCCTGCTCCGGTGGCAGCTCGGACGGAGCGCCATCCGTCTGACGCGACCCGTCCCCGCGCTCGCGCTCTACGCCGTGGCGCTGGTCGCCTGGCACCTGCCGGGCCCGTACAACGCCGCCCTCGAGACGCACGCCTGGCACGTGGTCGAGCACCTGGTCCTGCTCGCGACCGCCGTCCTCGCCTGGTGGCCGGTCGCGTCCGCCGCGACGCTCGCGCCGCGGCTCCCCTACGGTGCGCAGATCCTCTACCTCTTCGCCTTCGGGATCCCGATGACGGCCGTCGCGTCCATGATCACGGGCGCGGAGCACGTCCTCTATCCCTTCTACGCCGCGGCGCCCCGGCTCTGGGACCTGACGCCCCTCACCGACCAGCGTCTGGGCGGCGTCATCATGTGGGTGCCGGCCGGCCTGATCCCGCTCGTGGCGTTCACCGTCGTCTTCTTCCGGTGGGTCGCCGCGGAGACGGACGAGGACCCCTTGCCCGTCGGGAAACGTCTGCTATGATCGAAATCCCATGAACGTCTGCGTCGTCGGCACCGGGTACGTCGGGCTCGTCACGGGCGCCGCCTTCGCCGACCTCGGCAACGACATCGTCTGCGTCGACAACGTGGAAGAGAAGATCGCCGCCCTCCGGGCGGGCCGGATGCCGATCTACGAGCCCGGCCTCGAGGAGATGGTCGCACGCAACGTCGCCGACGGCCGGCTCGCGTTCACGACCGATCTCGCCGACGCCGTCCGCCGCTCGGTCGTGGTCTTCATCACGGTCGGCACGCCCGCCAAGGACAATGGACAGACCGACCTCTCCGCGGTCGAGTCTGTGGCGCGCGCGATTGGTCTGGCGATGGAGCGGTACACGGTCGTCGTGAACAAGTCCACGGTGCCCGTCGGCACCGGCGACTTCGTGCACCAGGTCATCGAGCGCCACCAGCGGACGCGCGTCCCGTTCGACGTCGTCTCGAATCCCGAGTTCCTGCGCGAGGGCTGCGCGATCGAGGACACGCTCCGGCCGGACCGGATCGTCATCGGCGCGCCCACCCAGCAGGTCGCGATGACCCTGCTCGAGCTCTACGCCCCGCTCGAACGCCCGATGATCATCACCGACGTCCCTTCGGCCGAGATGATCAAGTACGCCTCCAACGCCTTCCTCGCGACCAAGATCTCGTTCGTCAACGTGATCGCCAACATCTGCGAGCTCGCGGGCGCCGACATCACGCAGGTCGTGAAGGGGATGGGGCTCGACCGCCGCATCGGGCCCGCGTTCCTGCAGGCCGGGCTCGGCTACGGTGGGAGCTGCTTCCCGAAGGACACCGACTCGCTCGTGCACACGGCCGCGGCGCTCGGCGTGGACTTCGCTCTCCTTCGGGCCGCGGTCGAGACCAACGAGGAACGGGCCGGCCACTTTGTGCGTATGATCGAGAAGGCGCTGGCGCCGCTGGACGACAAGCGCGTCGCCGTCTTGGGCCTGGCCTTCAAGCCGAACACGGACGACATGCGCGAGGCGAAATCGACCGAGGTCGTCGAGCGGCTCGTCCAGCTGGGCGCCCAGGTCCACGCCTTCGACCCCGTCGCCATGGAGAACGCCAAGCGCATGCTGCCCGCGAGCGTCGTCTACTCCGACTCGCCGTACGCCGCCGCGGCGGACGCCGACGCGGTCGCCCTCGTGACCGAGTGGAACGAGTTCAAGCTGCTCAACCTGGAGCGGCTCCGCGCGGTCATGCGCCGGCCGGTACTCTTCGACGGCCGCAACCTCTGGGAGCCCGAGCGAATGCGGCGCCTGGGCTTCGAGTACCACTCGATCGGCCGCAAGCCCGTCCTGTCCGCCTGACGACCGCGATGCGGGCGCTGGTCACCGGCGGCGCGGGCTTCATCGGCTCCCATCTCTGCGACTTCCTTCTGGCACAGGGCTGCGAGGTCGTCTGCATGGACAACTTCATTACCGGCTCTCCAGCCAACGTCGCGCCGTTCGAGGCGCGGCCGGGGTTCAGCCTGGTGCGCCACAACGTCACCGAGTACATCCGGGTGGACGGGCCCCTCGACTGGGTCCTGCACCTCGCCAGCCCCGCCTCCCCGAGAGACTACCTCGAGCTCCCGATCCAGACACTCAAGGTCGGCGCGCTCGGCACACACAACGCGCTCGGCCTCACCAAAGCCAAGGGAGCCCGCTTCCTGCTCGCGTCGACGTCCGAGGTGTACGGCGACCCGCTCATCCATCCGCAGCGCGAAGACTACTGGGGCAACGTGAACCCCGTCGGCCCGCGCGGTGTGTACGACGAAGCCAAGCGCTTCGGCGAGGCGATCACGATGGCCTACCACCGCTTCCACCGCGTGGACACGCGGATCGCCCGCATCTTCAACACCTTCGGCCCGTCCATGCGGGTCGACGACGGGCGCGCGATCCCCGCGTTCGTCTCGCAGGTGCTCGCCGGCCGGCCGCTGACCGTCTTCGGCGACGGCTCGCAGACGCGCTCGTTCCAGTACATCTCCGACCTGATCAACGGGCTCTGGCGCCTCATGCAGGCGCCCGTGAACGACCCGGTCAACCTCGGCAACCCGCACGAGATGACGCTGCTCGAGCTTGCCAAGCGTATCCTCCGCCTCGCCGGGGCCAAGAGCGAGATCGTCTTCCGCCCGCTCCCGGAGGACGACCCGAAGATTCGCCAGCCGGACATCGGCCGGGCCCGCGCCCTCCTCGGCTGGGAGCCAAAGGTCGACGTCGACGAAGGACTGCGCCTGACCATCGACTGGTTCAGGAAGCGCCTCCGCCGGTGAGAATCCTCGTCACGGGCGGCGCGGGCTTCATCGGCTCCCACGTGGCGGACCGGCTGCTCGCCGACGGCCACACGGTCGACGTCGTGGACAACCTGTCGACCGGCCGGCGCGAGCGCGTGAACGCGGCGGCGCACCTCTTCGTCTGCGATCTGCGGAGCGCGCGGCTCGACGGCGCGTTCGCGGCCGCGCGGCCGGAGGCGATCGTCCACCTGGCCGCCCAGGCGGCCGTCCCACGCTCGGTCGCCGATCCGCGCTTCGACGCGAGCGTGAACGTGCTCGGCACGCTCGCCGTGCTCGACGCGGCCCGCCGCGTGGCGGTGCGGCGCGTCGTCTACATCTCGACGGGCGGCGCCGTGTACGGCGACACCGACGTGCTGCCGACCCCGGAGGATCATCCGACGCGGCCGGCCTCGCCGTACGGCGTGTCGAAGCTCGCCGGCGAGCGCTACCTCGAGTGCTGGGCGGGACTCACGGGGACGCCCACGCTGACGCTCCGCCTCGCGAACATCTACGGCCCCCGCCAGGATCCCCAGGGCGAGGCCGGCGTGGTCGCGATCTTCACCGCGCGGCTTCTCGACGGCGCCGAGTGCGTCGTCAACGGCGACGGCGAGCAGACGCGGGATTACGTCTACGTCGAAGACGTCGCGGATGCGGCGGCGCGCGCGCTGGCGAATCCCGACGCCACGGGTGTCGTGAACATCGGCACCGGCGTGGCGACGTCGGTGAACGACCTCTACCGGAGGCTCGCGCGCCAGGTCGGCGTGACGCGCCCGGCGCGCCACGCGCCGGCCCGGCCCGGCGAGCAGCGAAAGAGCCTGCTCGACGCGGCGCGCGCGAAGGCGCTGCTCGGCTGGACGGCCACGACATCGCTCGACGCCGGTCTCGCGAAGACCGTCGCGTACTTCCGAGAGCGGAACCCCGCGACAAAGGAGACCCGCACATGATCGACGAGGAGCTGAAGGCGATCCTGGTTTGCCCGGCGTGCAAGGGGGACCTCCTCTTCGAGGAGACCCGCATCATCTGCCCCGCCTGTCGCAAGGCCTACCCGATCCGCGACGGGATCCCGGTGATGCTGATCAACGAGGCCGAGGCCTGGTCGCCGGGTAGGTAGTGGCGGGCGACCGACCCGCTCAGGCGGTGATCCTCGCCGGCGGCCAGGGGACCCGCTTGCGTCCGCTCACGCTCGCGCGGGCGAAGCCCGTCGTCCCGCTCCTCAACCGCCCGCTCCTCGCCTACCAGCTCGCGCTCCTGCGCGAGCACGGTGTCACCGATGTCGTCCTCGCGTGCTCCTACCGCGTGGACGATATCCGCGCGGCGCTGGGCGACGCCGGCCATCTCGGCATGAAGCTCCGGTACGCTGTCGAGAAGGAGCCGCTGGGCACGGGCGGCGGCGTCAAGAACGCCGCCGACCTCGTCTCGGGCACCCTCTTCGTCCTGAACGGCGACATCCTCACCGACGCCGATCTGACCGCGATGCGGCGCTACCACACGGAGCGCGGCTCGCGCACCACCATCTTCCTGCAGCCAGTCGACGACCCGCGGCAGTACGGCCTGGTCGAAACGGACGCGACGGGGCGGCTCGGCCGCTTCCGCGAGAAGCCGACGGCGGACGCGGAGATCACCACCGATACCGTCAACGCCGGCATTTATCTGATCGAGACGGCGCTGCTCGGGCGGATCCCCGCAGACCGCCCGAGCTCGATCGAGCGCGAGTTCTTTCCGGCGCTGATCGCCGACGGCGTCCCGAGCTACGGCTGGTGCGCGCCGGCGTACTGGCGGGACATCGGGAACCCCGGCGCCTACCGCGAGGCGCAGATGGACCTGCTCGCGGGGCGCGCCCGCATGCTCCTCCCACCGCCGGGCCAGGGGGACCAGGGGAGCTGGGTCGGGGCCGGCGGCACGGCCGCGCGCGACGCCCGCGTCGTCCCGCCCGCGGTCGTCGGCCAGCGGGTCGCCCTGCACCCGCGCTGCCAGGTGGGGCCCGCCGCCGTCATCGGCGACGGCTCGACGATCGGTCCGGACGCGCGGGTGGAGGGCGCCGTCCTCTGGGAGCGGGTCGAGGTCGGCTCCGGCGCCGTGCTGCACGAGTGCGTGATCGGCGCCGACGTCAAGATCGGCGCCCACGCGCGCGTGGGCTCGGGCGTCGTGCTCGAGTCGGGCGCGGTGATTCCCGAGCGCACGACGCTCACGCGTTGACGCCTCCCCTCCGGCGCGCGTGGGCGAGGAAGCCGCGTGTTAAACTGAGTCGATGACACTGCCCCGCATCCGCAACTTTTCGATCGTCGCCCACATCGATCATGGCAAGTCCACGCTGGCCGATCGTCTCCTGTCGCTCACGGGCACGATGGACGCCAAGAAGGCCGTCGACCAGGTGCTAGACTCGATGGACCTCGAGCGCGAGCGGGGCATCACGATCAAGGCGCACACGGTCCGCCTCCTCTATCGCGCGCGCGACGGGCACGAATACACCCTCAACCTGATCGACACGCCGGGCCACGTGGACTTCTCCTACGAGGTCTCGCGGGCGCTCGCCGCGTGCGAGGGCGCGGTCCTCATCATCGACGCCGCGCAGGGGATCGAGGCCCAGACCCTGGCGAACTTCTACCTCGCGAGCGACGCCAACCTGACGATCATCCCCGTGATCAACAAGATCGACCTTCCGGCGGCCAACGTCGAGGGCACGCGCGAGGCGATCACCGAGACGCTGGACCTCGACGGGAGCGAGGCGCTGGCCATCTCGGCCAAGCACGGCACGGGCGTGCCCGAGGTGCTCGAGGCGATCGTGATGCGGATCCCGCCGCCGACCGGCGACCCGGACGGACCGCTCAAGGCGCTGGTCTTCGACTCGTTCTACGACTCGTACCAGGGCGTCGTCGTCTACGTGCGACTCACGGACGGCCACGTCCGGCCCGGCATGCGCGTCCTCTTGATGTCCAACGGCCGCGCGTACGACGTCCAGCAGGTCGGCGTCTTCTCGCCCGACATGCGGCCCGTCGAGGAGCTGTCCGCGGGCCAGGTCGGCTACGTCATCGCGGGAATCAAACGGGTGGCGGACGCGAAGGTGGGCGAGACGCTCACGGAAGCCGCGCGGCCGACGGTCGAGCCCTTCCCCGGCTACCGGGACGCCAAACCGATGGTGTTCGCGGGTCTCTACCCGATCGAGGACACCGAGTATGAAGCCTTGCGCGACGCCCTCGAAAAGCTTCGCCTCAACGATCCGGCCTTTACCTACGAGCCCGAAACATCGCTCGCGCTCGGCTACGGTTTCCGCTGCGGCTTCCTCGGCCTGTTGCACATGGAGATCGTCCAGGAGCGGCTCGAGCGCGAGTTCGATCTCTCGCTGATCGTCACGGCGCCGAGCGTCCGGTACCGGATCGTCACCACGGCGGGCGACGTGCTCGACCTCGAGAACCCGTCGAAGATGCCGACGCCCGACAGGATCGCCCAGATGGAGGAGCCGTACGTCACTTCGTCGGTCTTCGTGCCGACGGAGTTCATGACGGCGATCTACAAGCTCGCCCAGGAGAAGCGCGGCGAGCACAAGTCGCTCGAATACCACGGCAAGCGCGTCCACATCCGGTTCGACTTTCCGCTGGCCGAGATCGTCGTGGACTTCTACGATAAGCTGAAGTCGATCTCGAAGGGGTACGCGTCGTTCGACTACGAGTTCGCGGACTTCCGCCCCTCGAACCTCGTCAAGCTCGACATCCTGCTCAACGGCGACCCCGTCGACGCGCTCTCGATCATCGTCCACCGCGAGAAGGCGTACGAGAAGGGCAAGACGCTCGTCGAGAAGCTGCGCGCCGTCATCCCGCGCCAGCTCTTCGAGGTGGCCATCCAGGCCGCGATTGGCAGCCGCGTCATCGCGCGTGAGACCGTAAAGGCGATTGGCAAGAACGTCACCGCCAAGTGCTACGGTGGCGACATCACGCGCAAGCGCAAGCTCCTCGAGCGCCAGAAGGAAGGAAAGAAGCGCATGAAACAGGTCGGCCGCGTCGAAGTGCCCCAGGAGGCATTCCTCTCCGTCCTGAAGAGCTGAGCATGGACGAGCGCAAGATCGAGATCGAGCCCACGAAGATCAGCGTGAGCGTTCCGGCGCCCCCCTCCCCGGAGAGGGCCGCCGAGGCCGCGCAGGCGAAGCCCAGCCGCAAGTCGGCGCTCCGCGAATACGCGGAGGCGATCGGGATCGCGATCCTCCTGGCCCTCGTCATCCGGACGCTCGTGGTCCAGGCCTTCACGATCCCGTCCGGGTCGATGATGGACACGCTGCTCGTCGGCGATTACATCCTCGTGAACAAGTTCCTCTACGGCGCCGAGCTGCCGTTCACCGACCTCCATATGCCGGGCCTTCGCAACCCGCACCAGGGCGACATCGTCGTCTTCAAGTACCCACAGGACGAGAGGCGAGATTTCATCAAGCGGATCATCGGGACGCCCGGTGACCGGATCCAGATCCGTGGCCGCCAGGTGTTCGTGAACGGCCGGCAGCTCGTCGAGCCCTACACCAAGTTCGCCGACGGCGCACGCTCGGTCCAGGACACGTACTGCGGCTACGCCTACGGCTGCGAGCCCACGGTCGTCCCGGGCGATTCCTACTTCGTCATGGGCGACAACCGCGACAACTCCCAGGACAGCCGCTACTGGGGGTTCGTCAAGCGCGACAAGATCAAGGGCAAGGCGTTCCTCATCTACTGGTCGTGGGACGGCGACCATTACTGGCTCCGCTGGTGGCGACTCGGGCGCTACATACCGTAAGACAGGCACGCCCCGGCTCCGCACGTGCGGACGTTCCGCTCGCTTCGGTCCTGGCGGATCATCCGCCGGCGTCGGACTCGCTCGGGCTCTACATCCACGTCCCGTTCTGCGCGAAGCGCTGCCACTACTGCAGCTTCAACACGGCGCCCCTCGACGAGAGCGCGATGGTGCGCTACCTCGCGGCCCTCGAGCGCGAGCTCGACTTGCTCGGCGACCTCGAGTGGGCGCCGCGCGTGCGGGTCGAGACCGTCTTCTTCGGTGGCGGGACGCCGTCGCTCCTCGACCCCGAGGCTCTCGCGGCGATCCTGGTACGGCTCCGGCGTCGCTTCGGCGTCGCCGCCGACGCGGAGACCACGGTCGAGTGCAACCCCGAGAGCGTGACGCGCACAAAGCTCGAGGCGTACCGCGCGGCCGGGGTGAACCGTTTGAGCCTCGGCGTCCAGTCGCTCGACGACGGGATCCTCCCGCGGCTCGGACGTCTCCACGACCGCCGGGGTGCGCGTCTGGCCTTCGAGGCATCGCGCGACGCCGGCTTCTCCAACGTCAGCGTGGATCTGATGTATGGCCTGCCCGGGCTCGACCTCGAGGGCTGGAGCCGCACGGTCGACGCGGTGCTCGACTGGCAGCCCGACCACCTCTCCGCCTACGGCCTCACGCTGGACGCGGGGAGCCTCTGGGGCGCCGCCGGCGTCGGCGGCCTTCCGCCCGAGGAGACGGTGGTCGAGCAGTACTGGCAGCTCACGCGCGTCGCGGCCGAGCGCGGCTTCGAGCACTACGAGGTGTCGAACTACGCGCGGCCCGGCTTCCGTTCGCGCCACAACCAGATCTACTGGCGCGCCGCCGAATACCTCGCGGCGGGGCCGGGCGCGTGCGGCTTCGTGGGTGGCGTCCGGTACGCGAACGTGCGGGCCACGCCCCGTTACTGCGAGACGCTCGAGGAGGGCCGGCTGCCGCTCGACACGTTCGAAGAGCTGACGCCGGGTCAGCGGAGCGCCGAGCGGCTCTTCCTCGGGCTCCGGACCGCCGACGGCGTGCCGGCCCCGTGGCTCGAGGCGCGGCGCCAGGGCGACGCGTCGCTCCGGCGCACGCTCGCCGCCTGGCGTGACGCGCGACTGCTCGCGGAAGGCGACGACCGCGTGCGGCTCACCGAGGCGGGCTTCCTCCTCTCGGACGCGCTGTTCATCGAATTGCTATAATCCGGGCTGATGGATGCCCGTCATCGCGACGTCCTGATCGCAATCATTCGCGAATACGTCGACTCGGCCGAGCCGGTCGGATCGCGCGTCCTGGCCAAGCGCCACTTCCCGAGTCTCTCTCCCGCGACGATCCGCAACGTGATGGCCGATCTCGAGGAGATGGGCTATCTCGCCCAGCCGCACACGAGCGCCGGGCGGGTGCCGACGGACGCGGCGTACCGATTCTACGTGAACTCCTTCCCGCCATCGCAAGCGTCGGAAGCGCCGCCCGCGGCCGGCTCGATGCCCACGCGACACTCGGGGATCGACGGCTTCATGGAAGGGACGTCGTCGCACCTGTCGGTCGTGACCCGGCTGACGGGCCTCCTGCTCGCGCCACCGCTCAAGCACACGACGCTCGTCCGGGTGGAGCTGATCCCTCTCGAGGAGGACCGGGCGCTCGCCGTCCTCGTCACGGACGCCGGGTGGGTCACGGCCCGAGCGGTCACGCTCGAGCCGCCGCTCCCCGCCGACGAGGCGCGCGCGATCGGGCGCGAGCTCTCACGGCGGTTCGGCGGGCGGACCGTCGAGCAGATCGTGGACATGGAGTCGGCGCCGAGCGACCCGCTCGACGCCCTGCACACCCGCGCGCGCGCCGTCACCGACCAGATCGTCGCACTGCTCAACGGACGCACGCTCTATGTCAGCGGCGCCATCAATATGCTCGACCACCCCGAGTTCTGGGACATCGAGACGACGCGCGATCTGCTGCGCACCTTCGAGCAGAAGGAGCGCCTCGCCGACCTCATGACCACGCTCGCCAAGGCCGAGGGCCTACGCGTCATGATCGGCGAAGAGAACCCGTACGCCGAGATGCGCGAGTGCACGCTGATCACCTCGACGTACCTCTACCACGATCAGGTGGTCGGCATCCTCGGCGTCGTCGGGCCGCGGCGCCTGCCCTACCCCGACGTCATCTCCGTCGTCAACGACACCGCGCGCCACGTGACCGAGGCGCTCTCGCGCGTCCGCCAAGATCTTTACCTCCCCTCGTAGCGCTGGCCCGCCCGGGGTCGGGGGCAGGCTCCTCCGCTCGGAACGACACTCGCTCGGAGCCTCCCCCCGACCCCGGCCGAGCCGCGCCACACTGATATAATTCAAGTATGGTGGACGATTCTCCGACGCAGGAAGCCATGGCTCCAGACGGCACGCCGTCGGCCGAGGCGGCCCAGGCGCGCGGGCCGGAGGTCGAGGAGCTTCGGCGCCAGCGCGACGAGACGCACGACCGCCTGCTCCGCGCGCTCGCGGACGCCGAGAACGCGCGGCGGCGGGCCCAGCGCGAGCGCGAGGAATTCGTCAAGTATGCCAACGAGTCGCTGCTCCGTGATCTCATCCCGGTGCTCGACAACCTCGACCGGGCGCTCGACGCCGCGCGGGCCGCGTCCACTCCGGCGAGCCTCGTCGAGGGCGTCGAGCTCATCCAGCGCGAGTTGCTGAAGGTGCTCGAGCGGGCGGGCGTGAAGCGCTACTCGGCGGTCGGCCAGCCCTTCGATCCGACGCGGCACGAGGCGATCGCACGCGTGGTGAGCACGCAGGCCCCGCCCGACACGGTCGTGAGCGAGCAACTGCCGGGGTACCAGCTGCACGACCGCGTGCTCCGCGCCGCGCTCGTCGCGGTCGCCGTGGCGCCCGACGAGGACGCCTGAGCCCGTGCCGCGCGACTACTACGAGATCCTCGGCGTTCCCCGAAGCGCGACCGACCCCGAGCTGAAGAAGGCGTACCGACAGCTCGCGATGCAGTTCCACCCCGACCGCAACCGGGGAGACAAGGACGCCGAGGATCGCTTCAAGGAGGTCAGCGAGGCGTACGGCGTCCTGTCCGACCCCGAAAAGCGCGCGCACTTCGACCGGTTCGGCACGGTGGGTTCCACGGCGGGCGGGGGGTTCACGGACACGGGCTTCGGGACGCTGTTCGAAGACATCTTCGAGAACTTCTTCTCGGGTGGCTCGCGCTCGAGCCGTCGCTCCCGCGCCTCGCACGGCGAGGACCTCCAGTACGAGCTCAAGATCACCCTCGAGGAGGCGGCGTCGGGCGTCGAGACGAAGATTCAAATCCCGCGGCTCGAGCCGTGCGGCGTGTGCCGTGGAACCGGCGTCGAGTCGGGCAGCCAGCTCGAGACGTGCGATTTCTGCCGCGGGCGCGGTGAGGTCCGGCGCACGCACGGCTTCCTCACGGTCGCGCAGCCCTGCCCCAAGTGCCAGGGCGCGGGTCAGCTGAACCGCCGCCCGTGCCCGTCGTGCCGCGGCGAGGGGCGTCAGCGCTCCGAGCGGTTGCTGTCCGTGAAGATCCCGGCGGGCATCGAGGACGGGATGCAGCTCCGCCTCTCCGGCGAGGGGTCCGGGGGCATCAACGGCGGGCCGGCGGGTGACCTCTACGTCCTCGTGCGCATCCGCGAGCACGAGATCTTCGCGCGCGATGGCGTCGACCTCTACTGCGACCTGCCCGTTGCATTCCCGCAGCTGGCGCTCGGGGCCGAGGTCGAGGTCCCCGTGCTCGACGGCACGGTGAAACTCCGGATCCCGCCCGGCAGCCAGCCCGGCCAGGTCCTCAAACTCAAGGGCAAGGGCATGCCCCACCTCCGCCAGCGCGGTCACGGCGACGCGGGCTATCGGCTCATCCTCGAGGTCCCGCAGAAGCTCAACGCGAAGCAGCGCGAGGCGCTGCTCGCCTTCGAGGCCGCGTCGAAGCAGGAGCGCGGACCGCTGGCGCTCGCGTTCCTCGAGCGCATGAAGAAGCTGTTCGGCTGAGCCGATGTCGTCCTCCCGTTACTGGGAGCTCACCGTCGAGGTCCCCGAGGAGACGTCCGAGGGGTTGACGAACTTCGTGTGGGAGCTGGGTGCGCTCGGCGTCGTCGAGGAGGAGGTGCCGGGCGGGCGACCCAGGCTCCGCGCCTTCTTCCCGAAGACCATCGTCGCCCGCACCCTCGAGGAGAGTGTCCGCGAGTACCTCGGCGGGTTGCGTGCGCTCGGCTTCCCCGGCGCGGGTGAGCCGAGCGTCGTCGCGCTCGCGAGCGAGGACTGGGCCGAGGCCTGGCGCGTACATTTCCGACCGCTGCCGGTCGGCAAACGCCTGCTGATCGCGCCGCCCTGGGATCGGCCGCACGCGAACGGGCGCGTCGTGATCACGATCGAGCCCGGCCGCGCGTTCGGCACGGGCCAGCACGCGAGCACCCTCGGGTGCCTCGAACGGCTCGAGTCGTTGATCGCCCGCGCGACCCCACTCCGGTTGATCGACCTCGGCACCGGCTCGGGCGTGCTCGCGATCGCCGCCGCGCGGCTCGGCGTCGGCCAGATCCTCGCCGTCGACGACGATCCCGACGCGGTCGCCTCCGCGATCGCGAACGCCGCCCGCAATCGCGTGTGTGACCGCGTGCGCTGCATCCTCGGCGACGCCGGCGCGCTCGACGAGTCGGGGGCGCCGCTCGTCGTCGCCAACCTCCTGACCGCGGCGCATCTCAGGCTGGCGCCGCGCTACGCCCGCTATGTCGCCCCCGGGGGCGCGCTCCTGCTCGGCGGTATCCTGGACGCGGAGTCGGCCACCGTCGCGGCCGTGCTCGGGGGCCACGGCTTCGTTCCGCGCGCGTCGATCGCGGTGGAGGGCTGGACCACCCTCGAGCTCGCCCGTGCGCCGCTTCTCGATCACGCCTGATCGGATCCGCGACGGGCGCGTCGCCTTCGACCGCGACGAGTCGCGTCACCTCGCGCGCGTGCTGCGCCTCAAGCCCGGCGACACGGTCGTGGCCGCCGACGGCGCCGGCCACGATTTCACGGTGCGCCTCGAGGACGTCGCCGAGACTGTGACCGGCACCGTCCTGGGCGTCGCGACGCGCGACGCCGAGTCGCCGCTCCGGATCACGCTCGTCCAGTCGGTTCCGAAGGGCGACAAGATGGAGGCGATCGTCCGCGCGGCCACCGAGCTCGGCGTGGTGCGCGTCGTGCCGGTGACCACCGAGCGGACGATCGTCACGCTCGAACCGAGTCGTTGGCGCGAGCGCGCGCGGCGCTGGCAGCGGGTCGCCAAGGAAGCGGCGAAGCAATGCGGCCGCGCCGTCATTCCCGCCGTGGACGTGGCGCGACCGCTGGCCGAGTTCGTCGCGCTCGATGAGCCCGCCGATCTCCGGCTCTGCCTGTGGGAAGCCGCGGCGTCGGGGCAGGGCGGGGGGCAGGCTCTTCCGTTCGGAACGACACTCACTCAGAGCCTGCCCCCCACCCTGTCCCCACACGCGAGCATCTACCTTCTGATCGGGCCGGAGGGCGGACTGTCGCGCCAGGAAG
>MNCR01000140.1 GCA_001914535.1 Candidatus Rokubacteria bacterium 13_2_20CM_69_15_1 | reverse complement strand
GAGTCGCTCCTGTGGCTGCGCCAGCTCATCGAGACGCAGCAGGACATGAAGGACCCGCGCGAGTTCATGGACACCGTGCGGGTCGACCTGTTCCCGGACGAGGTGTACGTCTTCACGCCCAAAGGGGACGTGAAGGCGCTCCCCGAGGGCGCCACGCCGATCGACTTCGCCTACGCGGTCCACACGAAGGTCGGCGAGCACTGCGTCGGCGCGAAGGTGAACGGCAAGCTCGTGCCGCTGCGCTACACGCTCCGCCAGGGCGACATCGTCGAGATCATCGCCTCGCCGAACCAGCATCCGAGCCGCGACTGGCTCAAGATCGTCAAGTCGACTCGCGCCCGCTCGAAGATCAACCAGTGGCTCAAGGTCGAGGAGCGCGCGCGCTCGATCGAGCTGGGCCGTGAGCTCTTCGAGCGTGAGGCCAAGAAGTACCGGCTCAATCCGACGGCGCTGCTCGGCAGCGAGGAGATCAAGAAGGCGGCGGCCGACCTCGGCTACGCGACCAGCGACGACGTGCTGGCGGCGCTCGGGTACGGGAAGAGCTCGGTGCATCAGCTTCTGAACAAGCTCGCGCCGGGCGGACTCATCGAGCCGCCGGAGCGCCCCCGGACGGTGACGACCGCGCCGCGCCCGAAGACCGACCAGGGCGTCCGCATCCGCGGCGTGGACGACCTGCTCGTCCGCTTCGCCCGGTGCTGCAACCCGCTCCCCGGCGACGCGATCGTGGGCTTCATCACGCGGGGGCGCGGGCTCACGGTTCACGGGCGCGACTGCCTGACCGTCGCCAAGAGCGTCCTCGACCGCGAGCGGCTCATCAACGTCGAGTGGGATGCGGCGGAGCCCGGCAAGCGGCCCGTCAAGGTCGCCGTCTACATCGGCCGGGACCGTCCGGGGCTCCTGGCCGAGATCACCGGAGCGATCTCGTCGCGCAACGGCAACATCACCAAGGCCGAGGTCACGGTGACCGAGGACCGCCGAGGCATCAACCACTTCGTGATCGAGGTGGCCGACCTCCATCAGCTCCAGGACATCATCGGCGCGATCCGCGAGATCAGGGACGTCATCAACGTCGAGCGCGTTCGCGGGCTCTAACTTCATCGAAGGGGGCCTCGGCGGCCCCCTCCGAGCCACCCCCAGGACGGGTTGCGCGGGCGGAGCCCGCGCTCGAACGGCCGTTCCTCCAACGCGCTGCGAGCATCGCGAGGGCCGACACACGGGGACCCCGGGCCGGGGGCCGCTGTCGGTTGGCGGGAACGGGTCCCTTCGATCCCTGGCGCGCACGGGCGCGACCCCGCCACGCCTCGCCACGAAGAGCCCTCGGCCCGCTCGGGCATTATGACGAAGCGGCAGTTCGAGGCGCTGGTGGAGCGGGCGCTCCGGCGTCTGCCCCGGGCGTTCAAGGACAAACTCGCGAACATCGCGGTCGTCGTGGAGGACTGGCCGACCGACGAGACGCTCGCCGAGCTCGGCATCGAGCCGCCCGACACCCTCTACGGGCTCTACCGGGGCGTCGACCTCACGCACCGCGACTCGGGCTACGGCAACGTGCTTCCCGACACGGTCACGATCTACCAGGGCCCGATCGAGGAAGACTGCCTCGACGAGGAGGAGATGGCGGCGCTCGTGCGCGAGACCGTCATCCACGAGATCGGCCATTACTTCGGTCTGGACGACGAGACGATGGAGCGCATCGAGGACTCGGACGCCTAGTTCGAGGAGCCTGTCGGAGTGACTGCGTTCGAGCGCCGGCCCCGCCGGCGCAATCGGACGGCGGGCGCGGCCGCCTCGGGTGACCGATGGGGGATGTCGGGGGAAGCGGCGCCGCTCCCCCGGACGCTGAGCGCGCGGCGGCTCGTGGACGCCCTGGCCGCCGTCGCTTCTCGCTACGATCCCATGGGGCGGGGGGAGAAGCTCCGCCTTCTCGACGCACTGGAGGGCCGGCGCCTGCGGGCCCCGGCGGCGCTCGTCCGTCTCCATGAGACGCTCTGCTTCCTCCAGGCGTATCCGGACGCTCCCGAGGTCCTCGAGCGCGTCGACCGCGCGCTGGCGGAATTTCCCGAGCGCGTCACGCGGCTCGGGCCCGCCGCCCGCAAGCGCCTGCACGACTCGGGCATCGCGAACGCCACGCTCGACTACCCGTTCGGCCTGCCGATGGCGCGCTGGCTCGCGACGCGCTTTCCGCGCGACTGCGAGGTCGCCTGGGCGCGTTTCGAGGACACGGAGCGCCTGGACGAGACGCTGTCGCTCCTCGCCACCGCGGCGGAAGGGGACGCGTTCAGCGAGGGCGGGCTCGGCTGGCGCGCGTGGATCCGCATCGCCAAAGGCGGCCGGCGGATGACGGATCTCCAGCTCCTCGTCGAGCTGTTCGAGCGCACCGGGCTCCCGCCGGAGACGCGCGACTGGCTCTACGAGAACCTGGCGCTGCCCATCCAGTGGGCCCCAAGGTCTGTCGGCGCCTCGCGCACGCTCGCACGGCTCCCGACGTCTCGCGTGTTCTTCCACGCGGGCGGGCTCGAGCGACGCGTGGCGCCGCTCGTCGAGTCGCTCGCGCGCCCGTTGCCGTCGCTCCGGCCGGCGCCGCGCGCTCTGGCCGAGTCGCTGATCGACGCGGCCCGCGTGGCGATGGCCACGCGCCAGCGCGAGCTCCACGCCTTCTCCCATCCGAATCCCGATGACGTCCTGCTCGTGGACGGAGACCGCGGCGTCCGGCTCGCCTTCGTCGGGCTCCTGCCGGGCTTCCGCCTCCCGCTCGAGGGCTACTACGCCTTCCTCGCCCTCAAGAACGGGGTCCCGGTGGCGTACGGGGGCGGCTGGGAGCTGTTCGGCACGCTCGACTTCGCCGTCAACGTGTTCGCGTCGTTCCGCCAGGGCGAGTCGGCGTTCCTCGCGACCGAGCTACTCCGGGCGTACCGACGGATCTTCGGGATGCGGACGATCGTCGTGGACCGCTACCAGCTCGGCCACGAGAGCACGGAGGCGCTCCGGTCGGGATCGTTCTACTTCTACCACCGCCTCGGCTTCCGGCCTCGCGACCAGGCCGTGCTGCGCGTGCTCGAGGCCGAGCAGGCGAAGGCCGCGGCGGACCGTTCGTATCGCTCGCCCATCCCCGTCCTCAAACGACTCGCCGGGGCCGAGGTTTATCTGACGCTCCCGGGCGGCCATCGGGAGCCCGAGACACGCCTCCGCGCAGCGGACGTCTCCGGGCTCGTCGCGCGCTTCGTCGCGCGCGAGTTCGGCGGCGACCGGCTGGCCGCCGTGCGGGAGTCGACGGCCCGGGTCCAGGCGGCGCTCGGCGTCACGGGCTCGTCCGCGTGGCCGACGGCCGAGCGACGCGCGTTCGCTCAGCTGTCGCTCGTCGCGGCCCTCATCGTGGGCCTCGAGACGTGGAGCGCCGCGGAGCGCCGCCAGCTCGTCCGCGTCTTCCGCGCGAAGGGGAGCGGGAGCGAGCGGGCGTACGTGAGCCTCCTCGACTCACATCGGCCGCTTCGGCGGAGTCTCGAGGCGCTGATCAGGTCGTAGCTCCCGCCGGGGGAGGCCCACCGTGAACGCGCTCAAGCTCCGTCTGCGTAAGTTTTCGCTTGACAGCGAGTTTCATCAGTCTCTATGGTTTCAGCAGATGCTGAAACACGTGGAGCAAACGAAACATGCTGAAATCCGCAGAGATCCGACGACAAGTGGCTCAGCGGCTTCGGGAGCTTCTCCCGAAGGCGAAGGCGTGGGAGGAGAGCGCCGACGCGAAAATAGCCGGCCAATCTGCGGACTTAGTGATGAAGTTCCGTCTCGCCGGGCAGGAGCACACGATGGTCGTTGAGATCAGCTCGCTGGGACAACCGCGGCAGATCAGGGCGGCGGTGACCCGGCTCGCGGAGATCCGCCGCGACCTCGCCGGGGCGTACCCGGTTGCCGCCGCCGTCTACATCGGGCCCCAGAGCGCCCGGATCCTCAAGGGCCACAACCTCGGCTACGTCGACCTCTCGGGCAACTGCTACCTCGCCCTGGAGAACGTCCTCGTCGAGAAGGAGGGCAAGCGCAACCTCCGCGCCTCGACGCGCCCCCTTCGCTCGCTCTTCGCCCCGCGCGCGACCCGCGTCGTCCGCGTGCTGCTCGTCGAACCGGCGCGGGCGTGGCGGCTCGAGGAGCTGGCGCGCGCGGCGGAGGTGAGCCTGGGCCACGCCCACAACGTCGTGAAGCGCCTCGAGGAGCTCGCCTGGGTCGAGCGCGACGCCGACGCGAAGATCAGACTCGGCAAGCCGGCCGACCTCCTCGAGAGCTGGTGCGAGTCGTACACGTACCGGACCAACGAGATCAGCTCGTACGTCGCCCCCGAGCGCGTGACCCGCGCGTTCATGAGCGAGATCGCGCGCGTCGCGACGGCCGAGGGGCGCCGCTACGCGTTCACCCTCAATGCTGGCGTGTCGCTCGTCGCCCCGAGCCTTCGCGTGCCGGTCGTGCACTGCTATCTCGAAGGCGACCCGACTCCGATTGCGGCCGCGCTCGGTCTCCGCGCGACGGCCGAGGCGGACGGCGCCGTGCACGTGCTCGCGCCCTACGACCCCGGCGTGTTCTACGGTGCGCTGGAAAAGGGCGGGCTCAAGGTGGTGTGCCTGCCGCAGCTCTACGCCGACTTGCTCCACCACGAGCGGCGGGGGCGCGAGCAGGCCGAGCATCTCCGACGCGAGGCGATGGGCTACTGAAAACCGCGCGCGCGAGCGTGCCGCGGTGAATCCCCGAAAGGGAGGAGGTGACAGCATCGATGAAAAAGAAGGCGACCAAGAAAAAGAAGAAGAAGTAGTGCGGCCGGTCCACGGTGGGGGGTGGTGGCCTCCCACCAGCTACCATTCGGGAGGGGGCACCGCCCCCTCCCGTTTGTGCCTATGCTTAAATGACCTTGGTGACCTTGCCCGCCTTCAGGCACCGGGTGCAGACGCGCACGCGCCGGGTCTTCCCGGCGATCTGTGCCCGCATCGAGACGAGGTTCGGAAGCCACCGTCGCCTCGTGAGGTTGTGCGCGTGGCTGATCGTATGACCCACCGAGGGGCTCTTCCCGCAGATGTCACACCGCTGCGCCATGCACGCTCCTCGGAATGGATTGCGGGCTCGGGAGACGACGGCACTGTATAGCACAGGCACGCGCCCGAAGCAAACGGCGACCCCGGATCTCAGGACGCCGCTCCAGTTCCTCCCGGGCGTCGGGCCCCGGCGCGCGGCGCAGCTCGAGCGGAAGGGGCTCTCGACCGTCGAGGACGCGCTCTTCTTCCTGCCGCTCCGCCACGAGGACCGCACGCGCCTCGTGCCCTTCCGCGCGCTCCAGCCAGGCCAGGTCGCCACGTGCGAGGGGACGATCGTCGGCCTCTCGCCGCCACCGCCGGGACGGTCACGGGCGCCGTTCGTGGTCATGCTCCGCGACGCGAGCGGCTATGCGCAGGCGAGCTGGTTCAACGCCGCGTACCTCGCGCGCGTGTTCAAGCGCGGCGCGCGGCTCGTCCTTCATGGCAAGGTCACGCGCTTCAAGGGCGCGGTCGTGATGCAGCAGCCGGACTACGAGCTCATCGAGAGCGGTGAGGACGACCGGCTGCACACGGGCCGGCTCGTGCCCGTGTACTCGTTGACCGAGGGGCTGGCGCAGCGCGCGCTCCGCTCGCTCATGTGGCGCATCGTCGACACCTTTGCGCGGGACGTCCCGGAATCGCTTCCCGACGCGGTGCGAGCTCGGCGCAAGCTCGTCGCGCTCTCGGCGGCGCTGCGCGACTGCCACTTTCCCTCGACCGAGACGGCGCTCGACGCCGCGCGCCGCCGGCTCGCCTTCGACGACTTCCTGCTGCTCCAGCTCGGCCTCGCCATCCTGCGCTCGCGGACGACGCGCGCACGCGGCGTCGCGATGAACCCACGGGGCGAGCTCGTCGCCCGGCTCCGCGCGTCGCTGCCGTGGCCGCTCACCGGCGCGCAGGAGCGGGTGTGGGACGAGATCCGGCGGGACATGGCGGCGCCGTTCCCGATGCACCGGCTGCTCCAGGGGGACGTCGGCTCGGGCAAGACGATCGTCGCGGCGCTCGCCGTCCTGACCGCCGTCGAGGCCGGCTACCAGGCCGCGGTGATGGCGCCGACCGAGATCCTCGCCGAGCAGCACTTCATGACCTTTCGCCAGCTGCTCGAGCCACTCGGCCTGGCGGTGACCCTCCTCACCTCGTCGCTCAAGCCGCGCGAGCGCGCCGCGCGTCGGGCCGCGCTCGCCGCGGGGGAGATCCCGTGCGTCGTCGGCACGCACGCGCTCGTACAGGAGAGCGTCGAGTTCCGCCGCCTCGGGCTCGCCGTGGTGGACGAGCAGCACCGGTTCGGCGTCGAGCAGCGGGCCCGGCTCCGCGGGAAGGGCGAGCATCCCGACCTGCTCGTGATGACGGCGACGCCAATTCCAAGAACGCTCGCGTTGACGCTCTACGGCGACCTCGACGTCTCGGTCCTCGACGAGCTGCCGCCGGGCAGGCGCCCCGTCGTGACCGTCGCGCGCACCGAGTCGAAGCGCCGTGAGATCTACACGTTCCTGCGCGACGAGATCGCCCGCGGCCGCCAGGTCTACGTTGTCTACCCGCTCGTCGAGGAGTCGGAGACGCTCGACCTCAAGGCGGCGACGGACATGGCCCTCCATCTCGCCGAGGGCGTCTTCCGCGACCTCTCCGTCGGGCTCATGCACGGGCGGCTCGGCTTCGAGGAGAAGGACGCGATCATGCGCCGGTTCAAGGCGGGCGAGATTCACATCCTCGTCTCGACGACCGTCATCGAGGTCGGGATCGACGTCCCGAACGCGTCGGTCGTCCTCGTCGAGCACGCCGAGCGCTTCGGGCTCTCGCAGCTCCACCAGCTCCGCGGCCGCGTGGGGCGCGGCCCGTGGAAGTCGTACTGCATTCTGCTCACGAGCGGGCGGCCCACCGAGGAGGCCCGACGGCGCATCGGCGCGATGGTCGAGACGAACGACGGGTTCAAGATCGCCGAGGTCGACCTCGAGCTGCGCGGCCCTGGTGAATTCTTCGGCACTCGCCAGTCCGGTCTCCCCGAGTTCCGCACCGCCGACCTTCTCCGCGACGGCGCCATCCTCGAGGAGGCGCGCGCGGAGGCCCAGGCGATCATCGCCGCCGACCCCGAGCTCCGCGACCCGGCGCACCGCGCCCTGCGCGCGAGCCTCCTGGCCCGGTGGCGCGGCAAGCTCGCGCTCGCGAGCGCGGGCTGAGCGGCCGCATGCGCGTGATCGCCGGCGCGCTCAAGGGGCGCCGTCTCGTCACGCCCCGCGGAACCACGACGCGCCCGACTGCCGACCAGGTGCGCATCGCGCTCATGGATACCCTGACGCCGTGGCTCCCGGGCGCGCGCGTCCTCGACCTCTTCGCCGGCGCGGGCGGCGTCGGCCTCGAGGCGCTCTCGCGGGGCGCGCGTCACGCGACCTTCGTCGAGTCCCAGGTGCGCGCCGTCGCGGCGCTCGAAGCGAACGTGGGCGCGCTCGGCGTCGAGGCGCAAGCCCGCGTGCTCCGTCTCGACGTCGGCCGCGCCCTCGGACGCCTGACGGCGGAGGGCGCGCGGTTCGCGATCGTCTTCCTCGATCCACCGTACGAGAGCGACCTCGCGGCGCGCACGCTCGAGGCGCTCGGGGCGGGCGGTGTCTTGGCGCCCGGCGCGATCGTCATCGCGCAGCACCCGACCAAGCGCGCGCCAGGGCCGGAAGCGGGCGATCTGAAAGCGTTTCGGACACGCCGATTCGGGGAGACCACCTTGACTTTCTTTCGCGCCGAAGGGTAGCCTGAGGGCCGTGGCCAAGCGCGCGGTCTATCCGGGCATGTTCGATCCCGTGCACAACGGCCACGTCGACGTCATTCAGCGCAGCCTCCAGATCTTCGACGAGCTGATCGTCGCGGTCGTCGCGAATCCCTCGAAGCAACCGCTCTTCACGGTCAAGGAGCGTCTCGAAATGATCGACGAGGCGACGGCCGGACTCAGCAACTTCCGGATCGTCGCGTTCGACGGGCTGCTGATCGACCTGGTCGCGCGCGAGCGAGCCGACTGCATCGTGCGCGGCATCCGCGCGGTCTCGGACTTCGAGTACGAGTTCCAGATGGCGCTGATGAACCGCAAGCTCCGGTCGACCGTCGAGACGGTGTTCCTCATGCCGCACGAGAAGTACACCTACATCTCCTCGCGCCTGATCAAGGAAGTCGCCAGCTTCGGCACGTCGCTGACCGGGATGGTCCCGCCGATCGTCGAGAAGCGGCTGGCGGAAAAGTTTCCCCCCAAGTAGCCCGGCGGGCCGCGGCCCAAGGAGCCACACCGTGCTGGCCGAACGCGTGAAGACGCTTGCCCCGTCGTCGACGCTCGCGGTGCAGGCCAAGGCCAAAGCGCTCCGCGCGCAAGGCATCGACGTCATCTCGTTCGGGGCGGGCGAGCCCGACTTCGACACGCCCGAGCGCATCAAGGCCGCCGCGGTGGAGGCGATGCGGCGCGGCCAGACGAAGTACACGGAGGTCGCCGGCATCCCCGAGCTGCGCCGCGCGGTGTGCGCCAAGTTCAAACGCGACAACGGGCTCGAGTACGAGCCCGCCGACGTGCTCGTCGCGTGCGGCGCCAAGCACGTGCTCTTCAACATGGTGGTCGCCGTCCTCGACCCCGGCGACGAAGTCCTGATCCCGAGCCCGTATTGGGTCTCGTATCCGGAGCAGGCGCGCCTCGTCGGCGGCGTGCCGGTGGAGGTCGCGACGTCGGAGCGCACGGGCTTCGACCTCGATCCCGAACGGCTCTCCGCGGCGGTCACGCCGCGCACGAAGGTGATCGTCCTCAACAGCCCGAACAACCCGACGGGCGCCGTCTTCTCCGCCGAAGCCCTCCGGGCGGTCGCGAGGCTGGCGGTCGAGCGCGATCTGCTCGTGGTGTCCGACGAGTGCTACGAGGCGCTCACGTTCGAGGGGCGTCACGTCTCGATCGCCTCACTCGGCCCCGAGATCAGGGCACGGACGCTCGTCATCAACACCTGCTCCAAGGCGTACGCGATGACCGGCTGGCGCATCGGCTACGCGGCGGGGCCGCGCGAGCTGATCCGCGCGATGACCGACGTCCAGAGCCAGGTGACGTCGAACGCGTCGTCCGTGGCCCAGTGGGCGGCGGTCGAGGCGCTCGCCGGATCTCAAGACGAGGTGGGGAGGATGACGGCCGAGTTCGACCGGCGTCGCCATCGCATCGTCAACGGGCTCAACGCGCTGCCCGGCGTCTCGTGCGTCAAGCCGAAGGGCGCGTTCTACGCGTTCGCGAACGTGTCGGCGCTCTTCGGGCGGAGCTGGGAGTCCGCCGAGACCCCGGTGCGGCTCCGCGGCTCGCTCGACGTCGCCGCGTTTCTGCTCGCGGAAGCGCGCGTGGCGGTCGTGCCGGGGCTCGACTTCGGCGCCGATACCCACGTGCGCCTGTCGTACGCCACCAGCGACGCGCTGATCGGCGAAGGGCTGGCGCGCATGGGCGCCGCGATCCGCAAGTTGCGCTAGACTAGCCGCGCGTTTGAGTAGGGGCTCTTCTCATCGAAGGGGGCGGACGTTACGGCCCCCTCCGAGCCACCCCCGTAGGACAGGGTTGCGCCGGCGGGGCCGGCGCTCGAAGAGCCGTAACACCGACGCGGCGCTTCAAAGGAGAAGGGGATGAAGCTCGAAGGCTCGTACGACGTTGCGGCGCCACGCGCGAAGGTCTGGGAGGCGTTCCTCGATCCCAAGCAACTCCGCAAGGCGATCCCCGGCTGCGAAAAGCTCGAGGCGCTCGGACCCGACGAGTTCAAGGCGACGCTGAAGATCGGGGTCGCGGCCGTGAAGGGCACCTTCGAGGGCAAGGTGCGTCTCGCGGACAAAAAGCCGCCCGAGTCGTACCGCCTCGTGGCCGAGGGGAGCGGCGGTCCGGGCTTCGTCAAGGCCGACACGCTGATCACGCTCACCGAGATCGACGGCGGCACGCGCGTCTCCTACAGCGCCGACGTGCAAGTGGGCGGCCTGATCGCCGGCGTGGGCCAGCGGATGCTCGGCGGCGTGTCGAAGATGATGGCCGACCAGTTCTTCAACCGCATGAGCGACTTGCTGCAGTCCTCCTGACTCTCGTATCGCATGGCCTCCCGCTACCTCGAGCCACGGCTGGAGCGGTCCTCGCGCGCCGAGATGACACGGCTGCAGACGCGGCGGCTCCGGGCGGAGGTCCAGCACGCGTACGCGCGGAGCCCGTTTTACCGACGCAAGCTCAAGGCGGCGTCCATCACGCCGGCGGCGATCCGGACCCTCGACGACCTCCGCCGGCTTCCCTTCACGACGAAGGACGAGTTGAAGGACAACCAGGCGGCGACGCCTCCGTGGGGCGACGTGCTCGCCGTGCCGTTCGCCGACGTCCTCCGCGTCCACCTGACGTCGGCGACGACCGGGCGCCCGCTGGCGTTCCTCGACACGCGCGAGGACTGGTACGGCTTCTATCACTCCTACGCCCGCTCGCTTTACGCGTACGGCGTCCGCAAGTCCGACATGGTCATGGCGGCGTTCTCGTACGGGCCGTGGATCGGTTACTGGTCCGGCTTCTACGCGGCGCAGGACCTCGGCTGCCTCGTCTTCCCCGTCGGCGGGCTCACGACCGACGCGCGGATCGACGCGCTCCTGACCTACCCGATCACGGTGCTCGGCTGCACGCCCTCCTACGCCCTCTTCCTCGCCGAGACCGCGGCGAAGAAAGGCATCGACCTCGCCACGCAGACGCGGGTCCGCATCACGTGGCACACGGGCGAGCCGGGCGCGTCGATCCCCGCGACGAAGGCGAAGATCGAAGCGGCGTTCGGCGCGAAAGCGTTCGACCTCCCCGGGCTCACCGAGATCGCGGCGTGGGGGTTCGAGTGCGACGCCCGCGCCGGCCTGACGCACGTGCACGAGGACTACTGCTACCCCGAGGTCCTCGACGAGCAGGGGCGGCCCGTCGGCCCCGGCGGGCGCGGCGAGCTGGTCCTCACGAGCCTCTACCGGAAGGCGATGCCCCTCATCCGCTATCGCACGCGCGACCTCGTCCAGCTCGCCGACCGCAGATGCCCGTGTGGCCGCACCCTGCGGGCACTGGAGGGCGGCGTCCTCGCGCGCCTCGACGACATGAAGAAGATTCGGGGCGTCGTCGTCTACCCGCGCCGCGTCGAGGAGCTCGTGCGCCCCCACGCGGGCGTCGACGAGTTCCAGATCGTCTTCAGGCGCCGCGAGGGGCTCGACGACATCCTGATCCGCATCGACCCTTCACCGTCGCTGTCGCTCGCCGAGCGCGATGGGCTCGGGGTGAGGCTCGCGGAGGACCTGCGCACCGGCCTCGGCATCCGCACGACGGTGGAGATGGCCGAGCCCGGCTCGCTCCCGCGCTGGGACCACAAGGCCAAGCGCGTGAAAGACGAGCGCACCGAGGTTCCGTTCTGAGGGGAGCCCACGCATGAAGGCGGCGTTCTTTAAGGAGCACGGCGGCGCCGAGAAGGTCCTGTACGCGGACTATCGCGACCCGGTCCCCGGGCCGGACGACGTCGTCGTCCGCGTGCGAGCGTGCGGGCTCAACCACGTGGACATGCTCTTGCTCGACGGCCGCTTCCCGCCCCCCGAGGGGCTGCCCCACGTCAACGGCTGCGAGGTGACCGGCACGCTCGAGAGCGTGGGCGCCGCGGTGACGGGGCTCGCGCCGGGCGCGCGCGTCGTCGTCTTCCCCGGGTTCGCGTGCGGGAGCTGCGAGTACTGCCTGCGCGGCGAGCGGACCGTGTGCGTCCGCTACGGCTACCTCGGCGCCCACCGAGATGGCGGCTACGCGGAGCTCGTGAAAGCGCCGGCCGCGAACATCCTGTCGCTGCCCGACGCGATCTCGTTCGAGACGGGAGCGGCGCTCCCGATGGCGATGCTCACCTCGTGGCACGCGCTCATCGCGCGGGCCGGGCTCTCGCCCGGCCAGACGGTGTTGGTCCAGGCGGCGGGGAGCGGCGTCGGCAGCGCGGCGATCCAGATCGCCCGTCTGGTGGGCGCGCGGGTCATCGCCACCGTCGGCAGCGACGACAAAATCGAGTTCGCCCGCGCGCTCGGCGCCGAGGACGTCGTCAACTACCGTACCCACGACTTCGTCGAGGCGACGAAGGCGTGGACGAAGCGGCGGGGCGTGGACGTCGTCGTCGAGCACATCGGCGGCGAAACCTTCGAGAAATCGGTCTACGCGTTGACCCGGCTCGGCACGCTCGTGACGATCGGCTCTCACGACACCCATTGGGGGCGGATGGATCTCCGCCATGTCTACTCGAAGAATCTCAGGATCGTCGGGACGAACCTGGGCTCGATCCTCGAGCTCCGTACGATCCTCGACTACGTGGTCGCGGGCCGGCTCAAGCCGGTGATCGACCGTGCGTTCGGTCTCAAAGATGCGCGGGCGGCGGTGCAGTACGTGCTCGACCGGAAGAACAAGGGCAAGGTGCTGCTGGTCCCGTGACCCTGGGGGAGCTCCTCACCCGCGCCGCGCACCGGCGTCCCGAGGCCGTGGCTGTCGTGGACGGGACCCGGCGGCTCTCGTACGCGGAGCTCGACGCGCGCCGCGCAGCGGCGGCCCGTGGCTTCGCGCGCCTGGGCGTCGGCAAGCGCGACCGAGTGCTGATCGCGCTTCGAAACCGGCTCGAGCACGTCGTGGCCTACTGGGCGCTCCAGACACTCGGCGGCGTGCCCACGCCCGTCAACTTCCGCCTGGTGTCGGGCGAGATGAAGTACGTTCTCGAGAACTCCGGCGCCAAGCTCGCACTGTTCGAGGACGCCACCGCCGCGGCAGTGCTCGAGGCGGCTCGCTCCACCTCGGTTCGCCTCGTGTGTGTCGGCGGCAAGGCCTCAGCGGATGTGATCGCGTTCGACGAGATCGGGGGGGAGGGGGGCTCAGGGGCGAGTGGGGTTCCGAGCCATCGAGCCCCCCTCCCCCCCGATGTCTCCGAAGACGATCTCTCGCTGATCCTCTACACGTCGGGCACGACCGGGCGCCCGAAGGGCGTCCCGCGCACCCATAAGAACCACTATGCCGGAGCGCTCGCGCACGTCGTGCAGTGCGGATACGCGTGGGGTGAGCGCACGCTCGGCGTCATGCCCCTCTACCACACGATGGGGATCCACGCGCTCACGAGCATGGCCGTCGTCAACGGCTGCTTCGTCTGCCAGCCCGAGTGGTCGGCGGCCGGCGCGCTCCGGCTCATCGCCGCCGAGCGGCTGACGGCGCTCTACCTGATCCCGACGCTCTACTGGGATCTCGTGCACGCGCCGGAGCTCGCGCGCGCGGACGTCTCCTCGGTGGGGAAGCTCGCGTACGCCGGCGCTCCCATGCTGGCGGCGCTCACCGAGGCGTGTACCGCGGCTTTTCGGCCGGAGATCTTCGTCAATCACTACGGCTCGACCGAGGTCTACACGTTCTCGGTCAATCGCGACGTGAGACCCAAGCCCGGGTGCGCGGGCCGCCCCGGGATCCACTCGGAGCTCAGGGTCGTGACGGCGAGCGCCGAGCGTCGAGTCGGTCCCGAGGAGGTCGTCCCGCAGGGGACGAAGGGTGAGATCATCGCGAGCCTCGGGTCCGACGAGGCCTTCGCGGGATACTGGAACCGCCCGGACGCCGACGCGAAGGCGCTTCGCGACGGCTGGTACTTCACGGGCGACATGGGGTACGTGGATGCAGACGGCGACCTTTACGTCGCCGGCCGCGTCGACGACATGATTATCAGCGGCGGCGAGAACATCCACCCGGTCGAGATCGAAGAGGTTCTGGCGCGCCACCCCCGCGTGCGGGACGTCGCGGTGGTCGGCGAAGGCGACGCGAAGTGGGGCGAGCGTGTCGTCGCCTTCGTCGTGCCGGGCGCCGACGTGACGGCCGAGGAGCTCGATCGCTTCTGCCGGGAGAGCCCGGACCTGGCGACCTTCAAGCGACCCCGGCGCTTTGTCTTCGTCGAGGCGA
Source organism: Candidatus Rokubacteria bacterium 13_2_20CM_69_15_1 (assembly GCA_001914535.1). Taxonomy (GTDB): domain Bacteria; phylum Methylomirabilota; class Methylomirabilia; order Rokubacteriales; family CSP1-6; genus 20CM-2-70-11. The sequence continues at coordinate 8,054 of MNCR01000140.1, read as the reverse complement.
TCCCGAAGACGGCGTCGGGCAAGATCCTGCGCCGGCTGCTCCGGGACGGCCACTATGCGGAGGTTCGGTCATGAGCGAGTTCCTGAGAGTCGAGCGGGCGGGCGCGGTCGCCACGATCTGGATCGACCGCCAGCCGAAGATGAACACGATGACGGTGGCGATGCGTAACGAGTTCCCCGCGATCTTCGGGAGTCTCGACGCCGATGCGGCGGTGCGCGTCGTCATCGTCCGGGGCGCGGGCGGCCGAGCCTTCAGCGCGGGCGGAGACGTCTCCGAGTTCCTCACGCTGGCGCCGGCCGATCTCGAGCTGTGGGGGGACACGCTGACCTCGGCGGAGCGCTGCCGCAAGCCGGTGATCGCGGCCATCGACGGGTATACGATGGGGGCCGGTCTCGAGCTGGCCGTCGCGTGCGATTTTCGGATCGCCACGCTTCGCTCGGAGTTTGCGTTTCCCGAAGTGAGGCTCGGCATGATCCCGGGGAGCGGCGGCACGCAGCGCGCGATGCGCCTCGTGGGGATGACGCGGGCGAAGCTCTTCATGATGACGGGCCGCCGCGTCTCGGCCGCCGAGGCGGAGGCGTGGGGGCTCATCACCCAGGCCGTGCCCGACGACAAGCTCGACGCGGCCGTGGGCGCGCTCGCCGCCGAGCTGGCCGAGCGGGCGCCGCTCGCCCTCCGCACGCTGAAGATGGTCCTGAACCGCGGGGCCGAGGCGCCGCTCGAGACCGCGCTCGAGCTGGAGCGCAAGGCGTATGCGTGGCTGCGGTCCACGCACGACTACGCCGAGGGCGTGACCTCGTTCCTCGAGAAGCGGCCGCCGAAGTACACCGGGAGGTAGACCGTGGCGCACTCCTTCGGGCTGATCCTGGCGAACCGCGCCGTCGTCCTCGGCGTGATCAAGGTCCGTGAGCTCCTCGACCTCGCGGTCGGGGCGGAGCGCGCCGGCGCATTCGACGCCGTGTGGGTGGGCGACAGCCTCCTCGCGAAGCCGCGCCTGGAGTCCGTCACCCTCCTCGCGGCGCTCGCGGGAGTGACGAGCCGGGTGCGGCTCGGCGTCGGATGCCTCGCGACGTTCGTTCACCGCCACCCGGTGCTCTTCGCGCAGCAGTGGGCGAGTCTCGACCTGCTGTCGAACGGGCGCGCCTGGCTCGTGGTCTGCCTCGGGGGGCCGAGCGACGCGAGCGCCGCGCAGGCGGCCGAGCATGCGGTGATGGGCGTCCGGTCGAGCGAGCGCGTGGGACGCCTCGAGGAGGGCATCGTCATCCTCCGCACGCTCTTTCGCGAGACCCCGGCGTCGCACCACGGCCGCTTCTACGCGTTCGACGGCGTCACGCTCCTGCCGCGGCCGGTGCAGAATCCGTGCCCCATCTGGATCGCGTCGAACCCCACGGGTCTCACCTGGAAGGGCGGCGCCAGCGCCTCCCCGGCCGCGGTGGAGCGCGCCTATCGCCGTGTCGCCCGTTATGCCGACGGCTGGATGACGAACAAGCTCTCTCCGTCGGAGTTCCGCGCAGAGTTCGGGCGCGTCCGCGCGATGGCGGGCGGGGACGGGCGCGACCCGGCGGCGCTCGGCAGCGCGCTCTACCACAACATCAACATCAATGACGACCGCGCGAAGGCACTCGAGGAGTCGAAGGCCTTCCTCGACGCCTACTACACCGCGACGTTCACTCCGCGGTTCGTCGAGCAGTGGACCGTCGCCGGGACCCCGCGCCAGTGTGTCGCCGACCTCCAGGCGTACTTCGACGCGGGCGTCGGTCACATGGCGCTGCGCCTCGCCTCCTGGGACCAGCCCGGTCAGCTCAAGCGCTTCCTCGGCGAGGTTGCGCCGGCATTCGGAGGACGCTGATGCTCAAGGGCTTCGACCATATCGTCATCGCCGTTCCCGACCTCGAGGTGGCGAGGAAGAGTTACGAGGCGCTCGGCTTCACCGTCGTGCCAGGCGGCCGCCATCCGGTCGGCACGCACAACGCGCTCGTCGCGTTCGGCGACGGCTCGTACGTCGAGCTGATCGCCTTCTACGAGAAGAACCCTGCGCACAAGTGGTGGACGCCGCTCCAGAAGGGCGGGGGCCTCGTGGACTTCTGCATGCAGACCGACGACCTGCGCGGCGACACCGCGGCGTTCCGAAACGCCGGGGTCGAGATCGACGATCCGTCGCCGCTCTCGCGTATCCGCCCCGACGGCTACCGGCTCGCGTGGGTGCTCTCGATCCCGCGCGGGGACCACCGCGGCGTCGCGCCGTTTCTGATCCAGGACGAGACGCCGCGCGAGGAGCGGGTCCCGCGCCAGACGACCCACGCGAACGGCGTCACCGGCATCGGCGCCGTCACCGTGGCGGTGCGGGACGTGGTCCCGGTCGCCCGGTGGTACGCCGAGGTTCTGCGCCAGCAGGCGCAGCCCATCCAACGGCCCGAGCTCGGCGGCGCCGGCGTGCGCGTCACGGTCGGGCCGCACACGCTCGACGTCGTGGCGCCGCGGGGGAGCGCGGGCCCCCTCGCGGAATGGCTCGCGGCGCGCGGCGCGTCGCCCTACGCCGCCACGCTCCGCGCCCCGAAGCCGGCCGCGCTGGATCCGACGAAAACCCTCGGGGCGCGCCTCGGCCTGGTCTGAACGGACACGATCTCGACGGAGGCGAATCGATGCGACGTGTGATCGCTGCGCTCGGACTCGTGGCCGTGAGCGCCACGGGCGCCTTCCCGCAACAGCCCGTGAACCTCGCCTTCGCCACGCTCGACACGGGGAGCGCCTGGTACGTGTACGGCGCGACCATGGCGGAGGTCCTCCGCAGGGCGTTGCCGCCGGGCTCCAACATCGACGTGAAGCCACGCGCGGGCGGTGTCGGGAACCCGCGCCTGGTCGCGAAGAACGAGACGCCGCTCGGGCTCGGGTTCACCGTGACGAACCGCTGGGCGTACGAGGGCAAGGAGGCCTACGACGCGAAGCTCGACAACCTGCGCGCGCTGGTCGGCGGTCTCGACACCTACTACATGGTCGCGGTCGCCTCGAGGACGCTCGGCGTCAACTCGGTGCGGGAGATCAGGGAGAAGAAGCTCGCCGTCAAGGCCACCTCGCAACCCGTCGGCTCGCTCGGCGAGTTCTCGGCGCGCCAATTATTGAAGGGGGCGGGGATGGGCTACACGGACATCAAGGCCTGGGGAGGCTCGATGCAGCACGCCGGCTACAACGTCATCGTGGACGCCTTCAAGGACGGGCGCGCCGACGTCCTCTTCGCCGTGGTTACGCCGAAGCACCCGTCGGTCACCGAGATCGCCAACGGCGTGGACGTGAAGTTCCTCGGTCTCGACGCCGAGACGATCCGGGCGCTGGTGCCGCTCGGCTACGTGCCGGCCACGATGCCGGCGAACACCTTCAAGGGACAGACGGAGCCCGTCCGGACGGTCGGCTTTCCCACGGTGCTCATCACGAACAAGGACCTGTCCGAGCCGATCGCGTACACGATCACGAAGGCGGTCCTCGAGAACAAGGACGCGCTCGTCCGCGGCCACGCCGGGCTTGCGGAGTTCGATCCGGCGACGGCGTGGCAGCCGGAGAAGGTGGGGATCCCGCTCCACCCGGGCGCCGAGCGCGCGTATCGGGAGAAAGGGTGGATGAAATAGTTGGAGGCCGCCCGGGTCGGGCTGGCGGCGGCCTGGACGATCTTCCAGCTCTACACGGCGCAGGCGGGGCTCTACGACCTCCTGATCCAGCTCCCGGTCCACGTCGGGTTCGCCGTCGCGCTCGCGTTCCTGACCGGGCCGATCCCCGAGTCGGCCGCCCGGGCGGCGGCGCGGTCGGGGCGCACGCGGCGGCGCTGGCCCGACGCGCTCGCCGCGCTGCTCGCCCTGGCCTGCGCCGCGTACTACGTCGCCCACAACGCGCGCCTGGCGTCGCGCATGGCGATGGTGGACGGCCTGCCCACGACGGACCTCGCCGTCGGCGTGCTGTTCGTCCTGCTGCTCCTCGAGGCGGCGCGGCGCCACATCGGCCCGGCGCTGGTCGTGCTGGCGCTCGCCTTCGTCGTCTACGCGTTCGCCGGACCCTGGCTGCCGGGTTTCCTCTCCCACGGCGGTGAGAGCTTCATGACCCTCGTGGACGGGCAGATGTTCACGACGGGCGGAGTCTTCGGCATTCCGACGCTCGTGTCGGCGACCTTCATCTACCTGTTCGTCGTCTTCGGCGGCGTCATGTCTCACGGCGGCCTCCTTCGCTTCTTCACCGACGCTGCGCTGGCGGTCGCCGGCGGGACGCGCGGCGGCGCCGGAAAGGTCGCGGTGATCTCGAGCGGCCTCTTCGGCACCGTGAACGGGAGCGCCATCGCCAACGCGGTGACGACCGGCGCGTTCACGATCCCGCTGATGATGCGGGCCGGCTACCGGCCGGCATTCGCCGCGGGCGTCGAGGCGACGGCGTCCATGGGCGGCCAGCTCATTCCGCCCGTCATGGGCGCCGCGGCGTTCATCATGGCCGAGACACTCGGCGTCCCGTACTCGACCGTCGCCCTCGCGGCGGCCATTCCGGGCGTTCTGTACTTCGTCGCCGTCGGCGTCATGGTCCACTTCGAGGCGGCACGCCAGGGACTGCCGGTGCTCGCGCGCAGCGAGCTGCCGAAGCTCCGCACGGTGCTGACGCGCGACGCCCACCTCCTGCTCGGGCCGGCGCTCCTCGTGTGGTTCCTCGTGGAGGGCCGCTCGCCGCTCTTCGCGGGCTTCTGGGCGCTCGTCGCCTCGATCGTCGTGAGTCAGCTGCGGCGCGAGACGCGGATCGGCTGGAGGGAAACGTTGCGCATCCTCGTGGACAGCGCGCAGAGCGCCATGCCGGTCGCGCTGGCCTGCGCCACGGTAGGCATCGTCGTCGGCGTCGTCTCGGCCACCGGGCTCGGACTCAAGCTCGCCGGCGGCATCGTCGGCCTCGCGCAGGGGAACATGCTCGCGACGCTGCTCCTGACGATGCTCGCCGCGCTCGTGCTCGGCACCGGACTCCCGACGTCGGCGACCTACATCATCACATCGATCATGGCGGCGCCCGCCCTCGTCCAGCTCGGCGTCCCAAAGCTCGTCGCCCATATGTTCGTCTTCTATTTCGGGATCCTCGCCGACCTGACGCCGCCCACCGCGATCTCGACCTACGCGACCGCCTCGATCGCCGGGGCCGACGTCTGGCGGACGCAGTGGACCGCCATGGCGCTCGCCCTCTCCGGCTTCATCATCCCGTTCAGCTTCGCCTACGACCCGGCGCTCATGATGCTGGGCGCCGGGCCCGTGCGTGTCGTGCTCAGGACCGCGGCGGCGACGCTCGGTCTCGTCATGCTCGGGGCCGGCGTGATCGGCTACCTCCGCCGGCCGACGCGGCGCTGGGAACGCGGGCTCCTGCTGGTCGGGGCGGTTCTCCTGATCTTCCCCGGCTGGGTGAGCGACGCGCTGGGTGTCGCGTGCTTCATAGTGGTGCTAGTCTCTCAGCGCCCCGCCGGGCTCCCCGGCGCCGCGTGTGGCGCCGCCCGGTGAACGCGGCACGGATCGCGCGGGAGCGAGCGCGCGTGGGGTCGCGGCGGGGCGCGGGCGTGGCGCGGCGGGGGGCGCGCAACGCTGATCGGCGGTGGGAGCGAGCGCGCGTGGGGTCGCGGCGGGGCGCGGGCGTGGCGACAGCCCGGGCGCCCGACGCTGATCGGGGGTGGGAGCGAGCGCGCGTGGGGTCGCGGCGGGGCGCGGGCGTGGCGACAGCCCGGGTGCCCGCGCCCTATTAATGGAGGAGTCCATGGATCTGCGCCAGTGGATCACGCTGCTCGAGAAGGAAGGGGAGCTGCGCCGGATCACGGCCGAGGTGGACTGGGATCGCGAGCTCGGCGCGATCACCCGCCGCGTCCTCGAGGCGAAGGGCCCCGCGCTCCTCTTCGAGCGGATCAAGGGCTACACGAAGGGGCGCTGCACGAAGCTGTTCACGAGCGGGCTCGGCAGCCGTGCGCGCCTCGCGCTGGCGCTCGGCTTCGGGAAGGACGTCTCGAACGCGGCGCTCGTGCAGCACGTGATGAAGAAGAACCGCGAGACGATCCCGCCGCGGCTGGCCCCGACCGGCCCCGTGAAGGAGGTCATCGTGCGCGGGCGGGACGTGGACCAGACGGAGTTCCCCGTCCCGAAATGGCACTACCTCGAGGGCGGGCGGTACATTCACACCTTCTCCGCGATCGTCACGCGCGATCCCGACACGCGCGTCATGAATGTCGGGATCTACCGCGGCATGATCGGCAAGAAGAACACGACCCCGTTCCTGCTCATCAAGGGTGGCCAGCACTGGGGCCAACACTTCCTGAAGTACACGGCCCGCGGCGAGCCGATGCCCGTCGCCTGCGTGATCGGCTGGGACCCAGTCATGCCCTTCCTCGCCGGCTCGCCGATCCCGGCGGGCATCTGCGAGTGGGACGTGATGGGCGCCTATCGCGGAGAGCCGGTGGAGCTGGTCAGGTGCGAGACCGTCGACCTGGAGGTTCCGGCGAGCGCCGAGATCGTGATCGAGGGGCTCATCACGGACGATCCGGCGACCTACGAGACGGAGGGGCCCTTCGGCGAGTTCACGGGTTACGTCTCCGACATCCCCACCCCCAGGCCGACGCTGCAGATCAGCGCTCTCACGCACCGGCGCGAGCCGATCTTTCGCGGCACGCTCGAGGGCACGCTGCCCGGCTCGTACAGCGAGAACAGCGTGATGTCTTCGATCCAGCGCGCCGCCATCGCGTGGAACGTCCTGACCGCCGCCGGCATTCCCGGCGTGCGCGACGTCTGGGTGCCGCCGATCACCAACGGGGTAAACGTCGTCGTCCAGATCACGAAGGCCTATCAGGGCCAGCCGAAGCAGATCGCCGCGGCGCTCTGGGGCTCGAGCGCGGCCCAGTTCCGTTACAAGCACGTGACGGTCGTCGAGGATGACATCGACCCGTCGTCCTACGAGCAGGTGGACTGGGCCTTCGCGCACCGCGTGAACGCGGGCGAGGACGGCATCGTGATCTTCCCGGGGATCTTCGGCTCGCCGATCGATCCGAGCACGCCGCTCGCGGACCGCGACGTCGCCCGACTCGGCACCGGGCTCTGGAACCGCGTGCTCATCGACGCGACCCGGTCGTGGAGGTTCGAACGGCGCCCGGAGTGGGGCGGGGCGCGTTTCCCGCCGACCGTGCGCCCGGCGCCCGAGGACGAGGCGCGCGTGCGCGCGCGCTGGAACGAGCTCGGGCTCGGAGACCTCGCATGAAGATCACCGGCGCCGACGCGATCCCGCTCGCCGTCCCGCTCCGCGAGAGCACGCCGCCCTCGCCCTGGGCGGCGGCGACGGCCAAGCAGATCCTGGTGCGTCTCACCACCGACGAAGGCCTCACGGGCTGGGGCGAGTGCTTCGCCTACGGCGCGACGCTCGCGGTCGTGAGTGTCGTCGAGGAGGCGCTGGCGCCGATCGTGCTCGGCCAGGACCCGACGCAGATCGCCGAGCTCGTGGACCGGATGCACCGTGCGCTCATGATCTGGGGGCGGCGCGGGCTCGCGATGATGGCGGTGAGTGGGGTGGAGCTGGCGCTGTGGGATCTCTGCGGCAAGGCGCGCGGCGCGCCCGTCTACCAGCTCCTGGGCGGGCTCTCCGCGTCGCGCCCCCGAGTTTACGCGAGCCTCCTGCGATACGCGACACCCGCCCACGTCCGGCAGGCCGTCTCGGCGGCGGTCACCCTCGGGTACACCGCGATCAAGCTCCACCAGATCGACGTCGAGTCCGTGGCCGGGGCGCGGGAGGTCGCGGGCGACGGGATCGAGCTGATGCTCGACACGAACTGTCCGTGGACGGTCGAGGAGGCGATCCGCATGGGCCGAGCGCTCGAGCGCTTCGACCTCCGCTGGCTCGAGGAGCCCGTGTGGCCTCCCGAGGACTATCCGGGCCTCGCGCGTGTCCGTGCGGCGTTGCGGATCCCCCTCGCGTGCGGCGAGAACGAGGCGACGGTCTTCGGGATCCAGGCGATCATCAACGCGGGGGCGGTCGACATCGTGCAGCCGAGCGTGACGAAAGTGGGCGGGATCCTCGAG
>MNCR01000042.1 GCA_001914535.1 Candidatus Rokubacteria bacterium 13_2_20CM_69_15_1 | reverse complement strand
GAAATGTCCAGGTCCACCCCGACGAGCGCGTGAAGGACCCGGGCGTCCGCGGCGGTCCGGCCGGCGCCGGGGACCCGCTACCGGATCTGACAGAAGGCGAGCTGGCCTTCTTCCAGGCCGGGCGAGAACAATTCCTGGAGGTCGAAGGGGTCGAGGAGGGCTTGGGCCCGCGGTTCAACCTCGACAGCTGTGGCGGATGCCACGCGCAACCGGCGACGGGGGGCTCGAGTCCGGCCGTCAATCCTCAGGTCGCGGTGGCGACGCAAAACGGTGCGGCGAACATCGTTCCCTCCTTCATCACCCTGAACGGGCCGGTCCGCGAGGTCCGGTTCAAATTCAAGGCCGACCGCACGCCCGACGGCGGCGTCCACAACCTCTACACGATCGCAGGCCGGGAGGATGCGCCCGGATGTGTCCTGGCTCAACCCGACTTCAAACGCGAGGCGGCCCGCGACAACCTGATCTTCCGCATCCCGACGCCCGTGTTCGGCGCCGGCCTGATCGAGGCGATCCCGGACGAGACGATCGTGGCGAACATGCACGCGCAACATTCGATCCGTACGGCCATGGGAGTCGCCGGCCGGCCCAATCGCCGCGGACCGGGCCGCGTCAACACGAGCAGCAACGACGGGAGCATCACGCGATTCGGCTGGAAGGCCCAGAACAAGTCTCTCCTGGTCTTCGCGGGCGAGGCCTACAACGTCGAACAGGGCGTGACGAACGAACTCTTCCCGACGGAGCGCGACGAGACCCCGAGGTGCTTGTTCATGGCGGCCCCGGAGGATCACACCCGGTTCGACGAGCCCGAGCCGATCGAGGCGGCCAGCGACACTCTGAAGTTCTCGATCTACATGCGGTTCCTGGCGCCGCCGGCGCCCGCCGCCGAGACGCCGTCGAGCGCCAGCGGCCGCACGGTGTTTACCGAGATCGGCTGCGCCCTGTGTCACACGCCATCGCTCATGACGGGACGATCCTCGACCGCGGCGCTGAGCAACAAGGTCGTCGGACTGTACTCGGATCTGCTGCTGCACCGCATGGGGCCCCGGCTCGCCGACGACATCGTCCAGGGCCTGGGTGAGGGCGACGAGTTCCGAACGGCGCCCCTCTGGGGGCTCGGACAGCGGATCTTCTTCTTGCACGATGGCCGAACCACCGACCTCATCGAGGCGATCGAGGCGCACGCGAGCACGGGCGATCACCACGTCCCGCCGTCGGAAGCGAACGCCGTGATCGCCCGGTTCAGGGCTCTTGGACAGGGCAAAAAGCAGGACCTGTTGAATTTCCTGCGGAGCCTATGAGGCACCTTTCGGTAAGGAGGAGACAAGGGGAGGGGACCGACGTTGATGCCCAACACGCCATCGAGCGGTGTGCCCGCCTTCAGCCCGGCCGGCCGACCAGTTTCGAACTCGATTTACCGAGGGGCCGCTCCGCGCCGGAAGACTTAGAAGGCCGACGCTCTATCCAGCTGAGCTACAGGCGCATCAACAGTTTGCTCGCCCCTCTGGCGCCGATCTGGCGCCCGAGCGTGGTCAGAGTGTAGTGTAACGTGACGTACCACGAGCGCCGAGGGTGGCTCGACGCCCGTGGATGTCAGTCCCGCGCCAAGTGGCGGGCGGTGCTATTAGCGTCTACGCAGTCGCGCTTGGCCGGTCATTTATTCCCCTGCTCATTCTCCCGCTCACTCCCCTGCTCCGGAAGCGAGAACGCGATGATTGCATCTCCGACCGGGTTGGGCGGGAAGTTATTTCTATCCGGCACATTTCCCCCAAAGGCATTCACGATGAACTCGCGCCCGTTCACCACGTAAGCGACCGGGGAAGCTGCCGCTCCACCGGCGTTCACGACACGCTTTGGCGCATCGAAGGTAAACAGAACCTTGCCCGAGGCAGCATCGGCGGCGTGGAACTTGCCGTTGCCCTCTCCGAAGAACACCAGATCGCCGGCAACCAGGACTCCTGATTTCGCGGGCTGATCCACCTCGATCTTCCAGACGACCTTGCCGGTCCGCGTGTCGGTTGCGCCGAAGAGGCCAAACGGATTCGAACCGGGAACGCGGTTGATGAAGCTCGAGCCGAGGAAAAGCCCTCCCGCATTGGGGCCTCGATTGTCCGGTTTCGTCTGAAAGAGCGTGGGCTCGTATCGGGTGCCGTAGTAAACGAACTTGGTGCGCGGGCTAAAGGCGGCGGGGTTCCATTCGCATCCCCCGTCGTCGCCCGGCACGATCAGGCGCAACACTTCATCGGGCGGCGTGTACTGCGGCGACAGCGTAATCGGCTCGCCGTTGAATTCCGTCGGAGTAGGCCTGACGAACGTCAACGGCGTCAACGGCTCCACGGAGGACACGGGCTGGGTCGGTGCTGCGTGCTGGAAGGCAGGACCTGTCGGGACCGGCGTCTCGGTCACCGGGAATATCGGCTGGCCAGTGATCCGGTCGAGGATATAGTAGTTCCCGTTCTTGCTGCAGTGGCCCAGTGCCTGGAAGTGCTTCCCCCCTCGTTCAAGCGGGAACAGGACCACGGGTTGCGCGCTGTCATAGTCCCAGATGTCGTGGTGCACTTCTTGGAAGTGCCATCGGGGCCGGCCCGTTCTCAGGTCGAGGGCGACGATCGAGGTTGCCAACAGATTGTCGCCGGCTCGGTCCTGACCGAGGACATCGGGAGCCGCATTCCCCGTGACGACGAAAATCAACCCGAGTTCGCGATCGATCGCAGGCGGGTTCCAGACTGCAGCGCCGCCTCTTCGGAAGGAGTCCCCGGCATAGCTCCGGGGCTCCGTGGTCTGCGTTCGCCACACGACTCTGCCGGTCGTCGCATCCAGCGCGATGACCTGGCCCCGCACCTCGAACTCGCCCCCCGATGGGCTGATGATCACCAGCCCATCGACAAACTGCGGGGCATTGTTGATGGCGAAGCGATCTCTGAAGTCGACGACCGTGTTCTTCCACGCGACCGCGCCCGTCGCCGCATTCAAGGCCACGACGACTCCATCGAGCCTGCCATAGAAGACCTTGTCGTCTCCGACGGCGACGCCTTTGTTGTTCCGGCCGCAGCAGACCTTGACCTGCTCCAGTGGCGGCATCTCGTTCGGGATCGCCAGGGGCTTATAGGACCAGATCTCCTGGCCAGTCGCCGCGTCCAGGGCAAACAGGTTATCGTGCCCATCGGTGACGAAGAGCCGGCCGTCGACAGCGATTGGCGACACCTGCAATTCCGCCAGTGGATCGAGGACACCGGTATGGAAAACCCAGGCGACCTTCAGCTTGTTGATGTTGGTCCGATTGATCTGGTCGACCGGTTGGAATCGGGTGTTGGCTAGGTCGTTGCCGTGGTTCGGCCAATCGACGTCATCGGCAGCCGTGACGAAGGGCAGGTGCGGACGGAGCCACAACATGAAGCCGACCGCCAGAAGCAGCGCGATGCCTAGACGAACTGCGTAGGGAGCGAGTCGTTCCCCCTTCATGGAACTACCTCCTCATTGTGTGACGGGAATCGTCTCCCGGTCGCGAAAGGGCGGGCCCTACCCGCATTTGCCGACTCGGCGGCACGCAAGGAGCCGCCGCACGCAGGGCGTCGGACTCCTAGGAATGGAGCGAGTCTAGGTAACCAGACGCCAGCTCGTCTAGTAGGGGAAATCCCTGACGGTCGGAGCTACGGGCGGAGACTCGGATAAGGTCAATCAGGGGGTTCCACATCAGAATCGGAACGACACCCCCACCGCACGCCAGCAGGACCACGCCGACGGCGAGAACCTGAACGAACAGAACAGTCGTCATTCGCATGGCTCCTACCGTTGCAGAGGGCGCGTGGTGAAGCCCACGTGCCAGTCATCCGTGGTGCGGTTGTCGATCGAACAGCGCCAGACATAGCGGCTGTCGGGCTTCAAGGGGAGGGGACCGACGTTGATGCCCAAGACAACGTCGAGCGGTGTGCCCGCCTTCAGCCCGGCCGGCCGACCAGTTTCGAACTCTCCGGTGATCTCGAAGGCCTGTTCTCCAGCCGGCGCGGGCACGATCACCGGCTGGCCGTCGGCATCGAGCAGGACAAGCTGGAACTTGTGACGTTTGTTCGCCTCATCCCATGGAACGTCGATCTTGAGCGCGATCGCCGAGGGACTCGGGTCGGGTCCGGTCACCGACCAGCCCCCTCCGAGGATGTAGAGCTTGCCGTTGACGGCCTGAACGGCATCGGCTAACAGGATCGTCACCCTCATCGTGTCGAAGCCCGGCCGGTCAAGGGCGACCACCGCCCCAGAGCCTGGCGCTCGCGATCGCGGCGCCGTCCTTGAGCGCGGAGAGCTTCGCCCAGACCACGCTCTCGGCGACGAGCTCCGAGCCCGCGAAGGTCCCGAACCCGCAATCGACGGACGCGATCACGCGGCTCGGGTCGCCCACCGCGTCGACGGCCTGGCCGATCCGGTCGGCGACGACCTCCGGGTGTTCGACGAAGTTCGTGGTCGAGTCGATGACCCCGGGCAGGAACACCATCGCGTCGGGCAACGGATGTCGCCGGATCACCTTGTACTCGTGCGCGTGGCGGGGATTCGCCAGCTCGAGAGAAAGCGCCCCGACCCGCGCCCGATAGAGCAGCGGCAGGATCGCCTCGAGGGGGACGTCGGAGGTGTGCGGACCGTCGTAGTTGCCCCAGCAGACGTGCAAGCGAATCCGGTCCGCCGGGATCTTCGCGGTGGCCCGGTTGATCGCCTCGATGTGCGTCTCGACGATCTGGAGGAAGCCGTCGAGCGTCTCGTGCTGGAACAGGCGCGTGCGCTCCATGGCGAGATCCGGGCAGTCGAGCTGGAGCAGGAGGCCGCGCGCGTGGATCAGCTCGTACTCCTTCCGCATCTCCTGCGCGAGCGCGAACACGTACCGCTCGTGCGAATCGTAGTGGGCGTTGAGCAGCGTCGTCGCGATGATGCCCGGCGAGGCGGCGGTCATGAAGCGCTCGACGAACTTCTGGGGCCGCGCCGCCGTGGCCTTCAGAAAGAGGTCGCACTCCCGCTCGGCTTCGCCGAGGTCGACGTAGAGAACCTCGGCCAGGGCCTGCGGCGCGTTCGCGATCTTCGCCGCCGAGCGCCGCCGGAGCTCCAGGAGGGCCGCGTAATCGGGGAAGTCGACGAGGTCGCGGGCCGGGGGCCGTCGACTCTCGCCCCCGAAGCCGCGCATGCGCCGCGCCACGTAGGTGGAGAAGCCCACGCGGGGTTGCTCGCCGTCGTTGCCGATGTCGATGCCCACGCGGAGCTGCTTGCCCACCACCGCCTCGACGGCCGCGTCGATTTCCCGCCCGAGCTCGGCCGCGTCGACGGGCTCGCCGCGCTCTTGACGGACCAGCAGCTCCCGGAGCCGCGCGGGCCGTGGAAAGCTCCCGACGTGCGTGACGAGTATTCGGCCTTCGCTTCGCTGCACGCCTTGTCACCGATCGCTGAAGAGCCCGTACAAGTACTGGCCGATCAGACCCATGACGGGAGGCAGGAGAACGCCCGGAATGAACCGCGCCAGGGTCAGCGGCCAGCCCAACAATGGCGCCTCGTAGGTCAGCATCCGGATCGGGCTCACCAGCGTCTTGGCCGTGAGTAGCGCGATGAGCGGTCCCGGCGCGGCCCCGCTCCGAAGGAGGTTCGCCGCGACGGGGAAGAGCAGGTAGGGGCCTCCGGGGATCGCCAGGCCAGCCACCCAGCCCACCAGGATGCCCTGCGCCATGTGCTCGGACCCGAGCCAGCGAGAGAGGACGGGTTGAGGAATCAACACGTCGAGGAGCCCAGCCAGCAGGAAGCCGAGGAGCAGCTCGGGCCACACGCCCCTCAGGAGCTTGCCGGTTGAGAGCAGACCGCGAACAGGCATCGCCGGGTCCTTCGCCAGGGCGACGAGCAGAGCAACCACCAGCAGCCCCGTGAGGATCCAGGTGCTGACGTCCACGCGTCGTGTCACTTCCGAACGCCGGGCCGCGGCGCCCGGTACTCGAAGTCGCCAGAGTGGGCCGAGAGCGCCTCCTGGCGTGCGGCCTCGATGAGCCCGTGGTCGGGCGAGAGCGAGCACGCCGGGTCGGTCGCCGCCGCGTTCTTCGTCAAGAGATAGGCCTGGCAGCGGCAGCCACCGAAGTCGAGCGCGCGCCGCTCGCAGCTTCGGCAGGGCTCGGGCATCCACGCCTCGCCCCGAAAGGCGTTGAACGCGCCCGACTGGCCCCAGATCGCCTCGAGGTGGCGGTCTTTGACGTTCTCGAAGGAGAGTCCAGGGAGCGTGTGCGCCGCGTGGCAGGGCAGGGCCAGCCCGTCGGGGCTGACGACGATGAACCGCCGGCCCCAGCCGTCCATGCACGCCTTCGGAAACTCGGAGTAGTAGTCGGGCATGACGAAGAGAATCTCCATCTTGCCGCGGAGCCGCGCGTGGGCCGCGGCGCTCGCCCGTCGCGCCCGATCCAGCTCGGCGGCGGTCGGCAGCAGGGCGCGCCGGTTCGTGAGGGCCCACCCCACATACTGCGTATTGGCCAGCTCCAGGCGGTCCGCCGAGAGCGTCTCGGCGAGCGCCACGATCTGCTCGACGTGATCGAGGTTCTCCCGATGGAGCACGACGTTGAGCGTCAGCGGGAATCCGAGCTCCTTGACCCAGCGCGCGACCTCCAGCTTCCGCTCGAAGGCGCGCGACCCGGCGATGCGATCCGAGCTCGACGCGGCGACGTCCTGGACCGAGACCTGCACGTTGTCGAGCCCGAGGGAGCGGAAGCGCGCGAGGCGCTCACGGCCGAGCGGGATGCCGCTCGTGATGAGATTGGTGTAGAGATCGAGGGCCCGGGCGCCTTCGATCAAGGCCTCGAGATCGTCCCGGAGGAGGGGCTCGCCGCCCGTCAGGTGGAGCTGGACGACCCCGAGCTCCTCGGCTTCGCGGAACACGCGGAGCCAGTCCGCCGTGGCGAGCCCGTCCGTGTGGCGCGCATAGTCCAGGGGGTTCGAGCAGTACACGCAGCGGAGCGGGCACCGGTACGTCAGCTCGGCGACGAGGGTATACGGGCGGTACGCGTCGCTCACGGCTCGGCCTGCATCAGGCCGCGCTCGGCGAGCGTGGCCAGGAACGACATGACGTCGCGCTCCACCTGTTCTCGTGGCTGGGGTGCGTACCTCTCGGCCAGACGCTCGACGATCGCCTGGACCGTGTGCTCGCCGGTGCAGAGCTTGGCGATGTCGGCGGCGGTCGGGTTCAGCACGAGCCCGCGCTCCGGGTACAGCAGGAGATACCGCGCCGTCTTTCGATCGAAGCGGATCCGCGCCTTGGCGGCGAGTCGTGGCCGGCTGTCGAGCGCGATCACGCGCGGGCGCCCCCGGGTCCCCAGCCGGGCTCGATGTAGGCGGCGTACACGCAATCGAGAAGGTGCCAGAGCACCTCGGTCTTTCGGATGAGCGCGGCGACGCAGCGCTCCTGGAGCTCGTGGCTCAGCGCGTGGCGCACGACATAGTCGATGGCCTCTTCCGAGTCCCGGCGCGCGCGCGGCACGCGCGACCGGAAGTACTCGAGCATGTCGCGGCTCACCCACGGATAGTGCCGTTCCCAGGCGAGCACGCGCTTCTGCATCAGGTCGGGCGCAAAGAACTCCGTGAGCGACGAGGCGACCGCCTCCACGAGGCTCCGCTCGCGCACGAGCTCGACGTAGCCGTCGCACGCGAATCGGACCCCGGGCAGCACCGACCGGCAGCTCCTGACCTCGTCGCGGTCGAGGCCGACCCCCTCGGCGAGCCGGAGCCAGAGCTCGAGCCCGCCGTCCTCGGCGTCGTGATCCTGGATGCGGTGGATCCACATCCGCCGGAATGCCGGATCCTCCGACTTCGACACGATGATCGCGTCTTTGATCGGGATCCGCGTCTGGTAGTAGTAGCGGTTGAGCACCCACTGCTGGAGCTGCAGCTTGGTCAGCTTGCCGTCGTGCATCAGCACATGATAGCGATGGTGGTCGTGGTAGCGGCGCTCGCCCTCTCGCCGGATCCACTCGATGAATTCCGCTCCCGGCAGCGGCGCGCGCGGGGCTCCGCCGGTCATAGCGTGACCTCCATCCCGTCGTAGGCGATCTCCCAGCCGGCCGCCGTGACGGCGGCACGCTCGGGCGAGTCCTCGCGCAGCAGCGGGTTCGTGTTGTTGAGGTGGATGTAGATCTTCCGTCGGGCCCTGACCGTCGCCAGCAGCCTCGCGCTGCCGGCGGGGCCGCCGACGGGGAGGTGGGCCATGTCCTCGGCGCGCTTCTCGCCGAGGCCGAGTGCGCGAAGCTCGTCGCTCGACCAGAAGGTGCCGTCGAAGAAGACGCAGTCGGCGCCGTCGAGGGCCTGGCGCACCGACTCCGTCAGGGTCCCCACACCGGACACGTACGCGAGCACGCGCCCGGTCGCCTCCTCGCGGATCCGGAAGGCCACGTTGTCCTCGGAGTCGGGCGGCATGAGCCCTTCGA
The DNA here is from genome assembly GCA_001914535.1 of Candidatus Rokubacteria bacterium 13_2_20CM_69_15_1. Classification (GTDB taxonomy): domain Bacteria; phylum Methylomirabilota; class Methylomirabilia; order Rokubacteriales; family CSP1-6; genus 20CM-2-70-11. Next base: position 18,332 of record MNCR01000042.1, on the reverse strand, counting down.
GGTGCACGGGCGGCTTGCCGGGCACGGGCACGGCTTCCACGACGAGCCCGCTCTCACGGCCGTCGACGCCGAGCAGGTCCTCTCCCCGGCCGAGCTTGAGCGTCCGCCAGGTGACCTGGCGGGGGAAGCGCTCGAGCGTGCGGTACAACACGTTGCGTTCGGTGAACCCGACGCGCACGCGCTCGGTCGTGTAGATCACCAGCGGGTGCGATTCCCTGAGCGAGAGGAGGCCCAGGCAGTGGTCCAGATCGCCGTTCGTGAGCAGGAGCGCCTGGATCGGCGAGTGGCGACGGTCGCGCGGGTGGAGTGCCGGAAAGCCTTCGATCTGCTGGCGGATCTCCGGCGAAGCGTTTAGCAGAAACCAGCCCTGGCCATCCGTGCTGATCGCGACAGATTCCTGGCTCCTCGCCACCGCGGCGAGCGTGCCCTCGCGAATCCCGCGGCAGTTCGGACAGCCACAGTTCCACTGCGGGAACCCGCCCCCGGCCGCAGAGCCCAGCACCCGGATCAGCACGAGCCCCCCCAGGAAACAGCCCAGCCCTTCCCGCGGCGACGCGAGAAGGGCCGGGCGAGAGGATAACGCGAGCTACGCGTTAGAAGCGGTCGTCTGGATCCCGGTCGAAGTCGTCGGGCTGGTAAGAGTTGATCTCGGCGTCCATTTTCACTTCGATGAAAGTCGGCGTCTCCCAGGTCATGATTCGTACCTCCCCTTCGCTGAAGTCACTTCACCGGATCCAGGCTGCGTGATGATAGAAGGGTCAACAGGCGGCGTCAAGCCCCATTAATGGGGGGTCCGCCCCGGGGGGAGGCGACTGGGGTTGGGGGCCATGACCGAAGGGCAGCCACAGCTCCTCGCGTTCGCGGGAAGCCTGAGAAAAGGCTCCTTTAACCGGATATTGCTGCGCTACGCGATTCTCGGGGCCCGTGAGGCCGGTGGCGATGTGGAGGAGCTCGGCCCGGAGCACCTCACGCTCCCGCTCTACAACGGCGACCTCGAGGGAAAGGGCGCGTTCCCGGAGCCGGTCGAGGTCTGGCGCGCAAAGATCCGCCAGTGCGACGGGCTTCTCATCGCCTCGCCGGAGTACAACCACGGCATTTCCGGCGTCCTCAAGAACGCCATCGACTGGGCGTCGCGCCCGCCCAATGTCTGGAGCGGCAAGGTCGCGGCGTCCTTCGGTACGACGCCCGGGGCGCAGGGGACGGCGCGAAGCCAGATGAACCTGCGCGTCTGCCTCAGCGCGGTCAACGTCTGGGTCGTCCCCAGGACGGTCTTGATCCCCCACGCGAAAGACGCCTTCGACGCGAACGGCGATCTCAAAGACCCGCGGCAGGTCCAGGCGCTCACGGCTCTCGGACGCGCCGTCGTCCAGGCGGCTCGGTCCGGTCTCGCGGAAATCTAATCCTGTTTCGCCTCTCTTGCCGACCCATGAGAGCTTCCCGATCCCGTCTGGCCGCAGCGAGCGACCAGGACCTCCAAACTCGAGTCAAGCGATACTATCGCTTTGAGGAGGACTACGATTGGACTCGGGCGGCCGACACCTTCACTGGGTTAGAAACGATCTTCCATCGAGCGCGCGGCCGCGAGACCTTGCGTCTCGTCCAGGAGGCGGGCGGGCGGGGGCGCTATCTGGACGTTGGCTGCGGCACGGCGATGATCACGAGGTTGCTCCCCCCGGGCACCGTGGGGGTCGACCTCAATCCGAGAAACCTGCATAAAGCCATGCACTACGCCCCCCGCGTCCGGTTCGTCCTCGCTGACGCGGAGGGAGTCATGCCTCTCCGAACTGAGTCGTTCGACGTCGCGATCTGCACCGAGGTCTTGGAACACCTCCTCGATCCGCTGAAAGCCGTTGGAGAGATTCACCGGATTCTGAAGTCTCTCGGCATGCTAGTCGGCTCTGTTCCTGGGAGGTCGCCGCTGTGGAAGCTCCGCTGGCTGAGTGCGTCGCGGCAGGCCTTCGCGGATGAACCCTATCACAAGCACTACAGTCGCCAAGACATTGAGCAACTCCTCTTCCCCCATTTTCACATCCAGTCTCTCTACTCGAAACATCTCGAACTGAATTGGTTCTTCGTCGCGGTGAAGAAAGTTCCATAGATGAACTCCCTCATCGTCATCCCGACCTATAACGAGCGGGAGAACATCGGGAGGCTGATCGACAAAATACAGATCGACGCCAGTGAGTCACACGTTCTCATTGTCGACGACGACTCTCCCGACGGAACGGGGCAGGTCGCCGAAGAGTTGCGGCTCAAAGACCCCGAAAGGATTTTCGTGCTTCACGGCGAGAACAAGGACGGTTTGGGAAGGGCGTATGTCCAGGGATTCCGCTGGGCGTTGCAGCGCGACTACCGGATCATCGTGCAGATGGATGCCGACCTCTCTCATGATCCGAGTTATCTGCCTCGCTTTTTCGAGGCGATTCGTGATTCTGATCTCGTTTTGGGGTCCCGCTATCTCCACGGGATCAGCGTGGTCAACTGGGATCTGAAGAGGCTGATGATCAGCAAGCTGGCGACGCTGTACGTGAAGCGAGTGACCGGTATGCCGTTCACTGACACAACTTCGGGATTCAAGTGTTGGCGCGACGAAACGCTGCGGTCGATAAAGGTCGAAGAGGCGTTCGCCAACGGTTATCTGTTCCAAATCGAAACGACGTACAAGGCCTACAGGCGAGGGTTTCGGGTGCACGAGATTCCGATCATCTTCTTCGAGAGAGACAGGGGAAGATCCAAGTTCGATTTCAGGGTGATCGTCGAGGCCATCTTTGGGGCCCTTAAATTACGACTGAGATATTGAGGAAGCTCAAGGGTTCGAGGAGCGGGAAGCCGCGTCAGGGCAAGGGCGCACGGGCGGGCGAGCCGGAGCCTCCTCATGAGCTGCTGAAGGGAGTCGGCTGATGTCCAAACGACATCCAAAGGAAGGCCGAGGCGAACTCAAACGGCAGCCGTCGATCCCAGGCCCGCGCCGTGACGCGTCCCAAACCTCGAGGCTCGCACGCCTAGCTTCGGCCTTCTCGATCTGGCCGACTGTCTCACCGGTGCGCCTGAAGACGCAGTGGCATCATCTCGTGGTCGTTTTCGTCGCGCTCTTCAGCCTGTACTCCTACAGTGCACCGCGCACCGTCACCCTCGAGGACGACGGTCTCTTCATCATGACATCGTACTTCGTGGGCATCGACCATCCCCCTGGTTATCCGCTACATACCCTGCTCGGCAAGCTCTTCACGCTACTGCCGGTGGGATCCGTCGCTTTTAGGGTCCACCTGCTGAGCGCCTTCTTCGGCGCGCTCACCTGCGTGGTGCTCTGGCTCGTCCTCCGCTCTCTATTTGCTAACGCCGTGAGCGCATATACCGGCGCCGTGTTGTACGGGCTGTCGTCGACGTTCTGGTCTCAGGCCATCATCTCTGAGACGTACACCCTTAACACGTTCTTCTTCTTTTGCCTCTTCTACCTAGCGTTGGTGTTTCTCGCAACGAAGAACATCCGGGCGCTCTATGTCTTTGCCGGGGTCTTCGGGCTGAGTCTTGCGAACCACTGGCCGCTGATGCTTCTCTCCACACCGTGTCTCGTCGTGCTCCTCCTGCCAGCCCGACGTGACGTGTTTCGCGCGTCGCCCCGGATGCTCGGCTTCGCGATCGCTGCTTGTGTCGTCCCCTACAGCTGGATGGTCATCCGCTCCAGGATGGATCCGGAGATCAGCTTCTACGGTTCGATCCCGGACCTCGAAAGCTTTCTCTTCTTCGTCTCACGCCGAGGCTTCCAGCATGTCGACGTGAGCCAGAGCGCGGACATCGCCGACAAGCTCGGCTATCTCGGCTTTCTGCTGGCGGAGATGGTTCGCCAGTACACTCCCGTGGGCACCGCGCTCGCGGCGTTGGGACTGGTTCTGCAATGGTGGCGATTTAACCTCGCAACCGCCATCGCACTACTTATGGGCTGGCTTGGAAGCTCGCTCGTTCTCGGCGCCATGCTCGGCTTCGACTATGAGCCTCTGATGAAGGCGGTGATTCGCCGCTACCCGCTCATTCCGTACGGCATCCTGGCCGTCTGGCTCGTCCTGGCCCTGGATACCTTGGCGTCGAGAGTACGCCGCGGCGCAGCGGCGGTTCGAGTCGGCACGCTCGCAGCACTCGCGGCTGTTGTGTTTCTTTCGCATCGGGATGGCAACGTCCGAAGAGACGACACGTGGGCTCGGGACTACGCGACCACCGTCTTGAAGTCCCTCGACGAGGGGGCGGTCCTGTTCGTCCACAGCGACGACGACGCGTTTCCGATTGGATACATGAATAAGGTCGAGGGCCTCCGCCCGGACGTGACCCTTTACAACGATCTCGGCCTCGTATTCCGAAATCGGTTGTTCCGTTTCGATGCGGCGGACACGGGCAGGCAACTGAGCACGTTCGTGCAAGGATCCGAGCGTCCCGTCTACTACACCGCTACCGCCTTCCCCCACGAGTTCTCGACGGAAGACGGCGGCCTGTACTGGAAAGTGCGCAAGGACGTCCCCGGCAAACGCATGGTCTTTGGACTAATGCACCAGCGCGACACGTTGCGCCGTCGGGTTATGAGCGTCCTCTCGTACTTCAAGTATTACGCGCGTGAGGCATTCCAGACGGGGGACCTTTCGACGTACTACGATCGGCTGGCCAAGACTCCGCATGGAGCACTCGGCAGACTCACGTGGTTCACGCTCGACGAGGCCGACTCCTCCGAGTTCCTCGCCTGGGCCGACGAGACGACGTCCCTCCTCGAAAAGACGGGTTCCAAGAGCGAGCGGGCCTGGCCTCCGTACATGAAGGGGCTGCTCCTGCTCCGACTCAAACAAGACGCGGCGGCGGTGGCCAGCCTTGAAGAATCGGTGCGGATCTATCCCAATCGCAAGAACCCGGCGGCGCTGGCGCTGCTCCAGTATCACTCGAAACACGGGAACCGCATGGCGTTTCTCGACATCGGCAACCGCCTCTTCGTCGGGCAATCACTTGATCAAACTACGACGGAAATGCTGCGTCAGTTGGGGGCCAGGCTCGGTCTGTAAGAAAGGCGCGGCGCTCCGATCGATCAGTTCGCGAGAGTCAAGACTGACCAGCTCCTCAGCGAATCCCCTCTCGCGAACGTCTAAGACGTCACCGGCCGCGCCTCGCCGCGGCCACGGATCCCGAAGCGTCGAATCCCCCAGGCGAGCGGTGACGACGATCTCGCGGCGGCGCCGGCCGACGGCGCGGACGATCTGCCGCGCCGCCGCGGCCGTCGGCATGACGAGCGCCCTGGGGAGCGGCGCGGGCGGTTCCGGGTGCCAGACGCCGCGGTTGTCCACCTGACGGATCTCGCTCTCGACGAGACCCGGGCTGACGAGCGTCACCGCGACGCCGTGCGGCGCCAGCTCATGGCCGAGCGATTCGGCGAGCCCGCGCACGGCGAACTTGCTCATCGCATACGCGCTCGAGCCGGGCAGGCCGATGTGGCCGCTCACGCTGCCCAGGATGACGAGACGCCCGCGTGCCTTCTTCAGATCGTCGAGCGTCGCGTACACCGTCCGCAGCACGCCGAAGACGTTGGTCTCGAACTGACCGCGATAGTCGCCGAGCCCCAGCGACTCGAGCGGGCCGCTGACGCTGAAGCCCGCGTTCGCCACGACCACGTCGATGCGCCCGAGCGCCTCGCGCGTCCGCGCCGCCGCGCGCTCGAGGTCGCCGTCCACCGTGACGTCGCACGCCACCGCGAAGGCGCGGCGCCCGCCGGCCCTCAGCTCGGCCGCGAGCCGCTCCAACCGCTCGACGCGCCGCGCGGCCAGCGCCACGTCGGCCCCGGCCCGCCCGAACTCCCGCGCGAGCGCCGCGCCGATCCCCGACGACGTGCCCGTGATGAAGACGGTGGCCCGGCGAGCCGGCCCGCCACCCTACGGGTTCTGGAGGATGAGCGCTTCCTCGGCGAACGCGGCGGCCACCTTCGCCTTCCGCACGGCGTCGCCGTGGTCGCGCTTCGTCGTCGCCTTCGCGTGGTGGGCCTTGGCCTCGGCGAGCTGCTTCTTCGCCTCGTCGAGCAGCGGCCGCGCCTCCGGGGAGAGCTTGGCCGCCTCGGCTCGCTTCACAAGGTCCTCCGCCTGCTTGATCACGACGGGACAGGTGAACGCCCACGACCGGACGACTCCGCCGGCGACCACCACTATGACGGACACCGCGACGACCAGGTTTCTCACGGGTGCGCCCCCTCATGTGGATCTGAGCCTCGGGCGCCGCTGCACCCCAAGACGCCCCGGCGGCATTCTAGCTCGCGATTCACCTCGAAGCCCGGAAGATCCTCGGCCAGAGTCGGTAGCCAGCTCTCGCCGTTGCGCCGAATCCGATCAGGGGCCGGCGCACGGGAGATCCGTAAAGCCGTGGTTGTGGAACCAGGCGCACGCTTTGCGGCGGTTCTCCACGTCCTCCCTCACCAGGAGCCGCGCCGCCTCATCGAGAGCGTCTTGAAGCGCGTGCGCCGTGTAGCCGGGGGCTTTGAGCCGATACTGGGTCGAAATCTCGTTGACCACTTTCCCCACCTTCTCGCCGCTCGGTGGAAGCGACGGCCAGAATCGTCTCACGAGCCTCTGGAAGGTGAGGTGCCAGACCGCGCAGCGCGGCCCGTCCGGACGGTCCGGGAATATCGCGAACTCGTGATACGGCTTCGACCCGATGTCTTTCACGCTGAACCCGACCTCGTGCAGCATGTCCTCCCGACGGAGCGTGAGGAGGACGTCGGACGAATCGAGCACGTTGTCGTCCAGGATGAAGTCCGAGAAGCTCCGCGTGTCACGCTCGACGACACCTTTTCCCCGCTCGAAGGGATACGCGTCCACGACGAAGAGAAAGCACCCGCGCGGGGAGTCACTGGCCGTGTAGATCTGCTCCCGGAGGAGCCGGAGCAGCGTCTTGATCCCCAGATTATCGGCGGGGCCACCGTCGAAGAGATGGATGTAGTGCGGCCTGCCTGACTGCGTCGAATAGTTCTGGAGGGTCACATTGTTGAACGCTCCGGGAAAGGCGCCCGAGGCCATCACCGCATGGGAGATCGGATAGGTGTCGAGGCGGGACTGCAGTGTTTTGAAGTCCTGGTCGGTGAACCGAAACTGACGCCCGGTCGTGAGGCTCGTGGCGTTGATGAGGATCTTCGGGCCCCCCGCCGGCATGTCGCCGAACGTTTTCTTCTCGAACAGGATGTCGTCGAAGACCCCCTTCATGATGTCGCTCCGGTCGAAGTCGGTGAGCCAGTACCGCAGCATGTTGTGGGGGAGGAACCAGCGGAAGATCCACCGAGTCTGGAAATCCTTTTGGAAGAGCGCCCGCACACGCTCCCGCTTCCATCGCTCGGAATCGTGACCGAACAGCCCGTAGTAGGCCGCCGTGAGGGACCCGCCCGAGACCGACGAGATCGCCGCTACGGTTCGAAGAAACCCCAGCTCTTCCAGCTCAAAGAGAATCGCCGTGGAGAAGCCGGCGGCCCGACTTCCACCGCCCGATATGGCGACCCCGACAAAGACCCCATTGGGGAGCTCTCTGACGGCGATGTCGCGGGTCGCCCGCGTGGGCTTCGCGTCGTCGGTGAGCCTCTGGTTCGCGCGGGTGTAGAGCGGGATGACCGAGCACCCTGCGAGCGCGAGGGCGAGCGCGACGGCCGCGAGTAGCTGGCTCACTCCTGTCACCGTGGAGCGCGGCAGAGAGATGGTCGGGGTGAGAGGATTTGAACCTCCGGCCCCCTGCTCCCAAAGCAGGTGCGCTACCGGGCTGCGCCACACCCCGACGGATCCACGCGCCGACGCGCCGGACTCAGGAGTATATCACCCGGTCAGGAAGCGCCGGGCCGCCCGCACCGCCCGCCCGCGGTGGTCCACGCGCGCCTTCTCCTCGGACGAGAGCTCGGCGAAGGTGCGACCGAGCGGCGGGTAGACGAAGAGCGGATCGTAACCGAAGCCGTGGCGCCCGCGGGGCGCGTCGGCGATCACGCCTTCGACGACGCCCTCGGCCGTGTGCTCGCGGCCGGCGGGGTCCACGAGCGCGATGACGCAGCGGAAGCGCGCCGTCCGCTTCTCGGGCGGGACATCACGGAGCGCCCAGAGGAGCAGGAGGCAGCGGCGCGCGTCGTCGAGCCCGGGGCCGCCGAACCGCGCCGAGCGCACGCCCGGCGCGCCCGCGAGCGCGTCAACCTCGATGCCGGAATCGTCGGCGAGCGCCCACGCCCCGACCTGTCGCGCGGCCGCGCGCGCCTTCAGGAGCGCGTTGGCGCGGTAGGAGTCGCCCGTCTCTTCGGGGAGCCCGGCGGGTGACAGCTCGGCGAGCATCCGGATCTCGTAGGGGACGTCGGCCAGGAGCGCGGCGAGCTCGCTCGCCTTGGCCGCGTTCAGCGTGGCGAGGACGAGCAGGGGCTTAGAGGGTGAAGACGCGCTCGGCACGCGCGTCGAGGGCGCGGCGCTGCAGCCCGATCAGTCGGCGGATGCCGCTCTCGGCGACGGCGAGGAGCGCGTCCAGGCGCGCGCGGTCGAAGGGCACCTGCTCGGCCGTGCCCTGCACCTCCACGAACTCGCCGCTGCCGGTCATGACGACGTTCATGTCGACCTCGGCGCTCGAGTCTTCGACGTAGCAGAGGTCGAGCAGCGCCTGGCCCTGGACGACGCCTACGCTGATCGCGGCCACGCAGTCGCGGATCGCGGCCGACGGCTGGAGGCCGGGGATCTTCGCAATCGCGTCCGCCACCGCGATGAAGCCGCCCGTGATGGCGGCGGTCCGCGTGCCGCCGTCCGCCTGGATGACGTCGCAGTCCACCCACACCGTGCGCTCGCCGAGCTTGGCGCGGTCGATGACGGCGCGCAGCGCCCGGCCGACGAGCCGCTGGATCTCCTGCGATCGGCCGCTCGGACCGCGGCTCTCGCGGGGCGTGCGCGTGTTCGTCGAGCGCGGCAGCATCGCATACTCCGCCGTGACCCAGCCCTGGCCCTGACCCTTGAGAAAGGGCGGCACCTTGTCCTCGAGCGACGCCGTGCAGATCACCTTGGTGGCCCCGAACTCGACCAGCGCCGAGCCCTCGGGGTGGACCAGGAAGTCTCGGGTCACCGTGACGGGGCGGAGCTGGTTGGGCGCGCGGCCGTCGGGGCGGTCCACGGCGCTCACCGCGTCTTCGCCGGCAGCGACAGCTCGCCGGCGGCGCGCGTCCGCGCGTCCCAGTTGCGCTTGTACTCGGCGAGGCCGGTGACGATGGCCCGCGCGATCTCGTCGCGGTAGCGCGTGTCCCTCAGCCGGCGCTCCTCCTTCGGGTTCGTCACGAAGCCGACCTCGATCAAGACGGCGGGCATGGCCGCGCCGCCCAGGACGTAGAACCCCGCCTGCTTGACGCCGCGGTTGCCGATGCGGAGTGACCGCGTCATCGAGTCGTGGACGATCTCCGCGAGCCGCGAGGATTCCGTCTGGAACTCGGACTGCGCGAGGTCCCAGAGGATCGTCCGCACGATGTCCTTCGTGGCCCCGCCGCGCCCCGACGGGCTCTCGGGCCGGACGACCCCGTTCTCGAGCGCCGCGACCTGGCGCGCCTCGCTGTCCGTGGCCTCGGAGGACAGGAAGTAGGTCTCGACACCGTCGGTCATGGTCTCGCGGTGCGCGTTGGCGTGGATCGACACGAACAGGTCGGCGCGGGCGCGGTTGGCGAAGCTCGTGCGGTCCGGCAGCGGGACGAAGCTGTCGGCGTCCCGCGTGAGGAGCACCTTGACGCCGAGCCGCTCCTCGACGAGCTTCGCGGCGCGCCGGGTGACGTCGAGCACGAGCTCCTTCTCCAGGAGGCCGGACGGACCCACCGCGCCCGCGTCGGTGCCGCCGTGGCCCGCGTCGAGCACGATCGTCCGGAGCGGCGTTACCTCTTCCGCCGGCGGCCCGGGCTCCGTGGGGCGCGCGAAGTCGAGGACGACACGGTGCGGGTCCGCGAGCGTCATCGTCCGGGTCGTGCCCGCCATCCCCTCGAAGATCACGCGCAGGAGTGCGTCTACGCCCGCGCGTTCGAGGCGCACCTCGTCCACGAAGCCGTCGCGGATCTCCTCGACCTGGGCCTGCGCGGCGAGGCCGATCAACCGGATCGACGCCTCCCTCGGGCCGTGCGCCTCGATGCGGTACGGGAGGGGACCGGAGGTCTCCACGACGACGCGAGTGAACGACGGGTACGAGCGGAAGCGGAGCTCCTCGAGGGCGACCTCGGCCGCGGCCGTCCTCGCCCCTGCCTGCGCCCCGACGAGGGACGTGCCGGCCGCGAGCCGCGGGAGCACCCTGGCCACGAACGACTCGGGCACCAGCCAGACTCCTCGCTTCACCCGCACGGGCGCGTCGAGCACGAGCGGCGAATCGTTCACGAGGATCCGGGCCCAGTTGCGGGTGAAGGTGATGACCTGTCCGGCGACTCTGAGCCGCGCCCGCGTGCTCGCGGGTCTCGCCTCGAGCGCGGCGCCGTCGAGGTCCGCCGCGACCCGCCTGAGCTCGACATACGGCCGGCCTTCGTGGGCCACCCTGAGCAGACCGCCGCCCGCCTCTCCCCGCGAGAGGAGCAGGAGCACCACGGCCACGGCGGCAAAGCGTCCCGTGCGCACAGTGAGGCCAATTCTAGCAACGCGGCCCGCGCGCGCCGGCGCTTTAAATTCGCCTCACCGAAGGCGAATCCGCGACGGGCGCCGTCCCGGGGCGTATCAGGGCGAACACGACAAGCCCGAGCCCCACCCACACCGCCTCGCGGATCCGGCGGATCAGGCTGAACGCCACCGCCGCGGTCGAGCTCAGGCCGAGCGCGGTGAACGTCACCACGTAACCGCCCTCGAGGGCGCCGAGGCTCGCCGGGATGAGGAACGTCGCGAAGCGGACCGCGGTGCCGAACGCCTCGATCACGGTGGCGGTCGTCAGCGAGACGGGGACTCCCAGGAAGTGCAAGATGAGCCAGGCCTCGATCGAGCCGAGCAGCCACGCGACCAGGTGGAACCCGATCGACAGCACGAGCCGCCAGGGGGCGGTCCGATAGAAGCGCGCGAGCACGTCGTCGATGCGCCCGAGCGCCTCGGTGTGCCGGTGGTCGAGCCCGAGCTGGGTGATGAGCCGCCCACCCCACGCGAGCATGCCGCGCGTCTGCGCGACGACGAAGCCCGCGAGCGCGACCGCCTCGATCGCGAGAAGCCAGAGCATCCCGTAGAGCAGCGGCGACCCCGTCGGGGGGCTGGTCCAGGCCAGCGCGACGCCGAGCAGCAGGAAGAGGCCCTGCGCGATCGTGATCGTGGTCTTCGCGACGATCACCGAGGGCACGCTCGCGTCGAGCGGGATCAGGCCTCGGAGGAGCCACGCCTTGACGGCCTCGCCGCCGAGCGCCGCCGTCGGCGTCACGAGGTTGAAGGCCTCGCCCGCGAGACGGACCTCGAGGAGGGCGCGAAAGGCGACGCCGCCGCGCAGGAACGCGAACCGCCACCCGAGCGTGTCGAACACCATGACGAGCGCCACCGGGAAGCAGAGGACGATCGCGAGGCGCCAGGAGAGCTGGCCAATCGAGCCGAAGATCGCCCCGGGGTCGTTCTTCGCCACGAGCACGGCGAGCAGGATCACGCCCAGCACGAGCAGCGCTGTGCGCAAGTGGCGCAGGTCAGCTCTCCCGGTAGAGGAGGAGCAGGACGCCCGCCGTCGCGAGCGCGCCGGACCAGAGCCAGCGGGGAAGGCGCGTCTCGGGCGACGGCAGCCGGAGCTCGAGCCAGCGGCCCCAGCCCACGAGCATCCCGACCAGGCCGAGCGGAGCGTGCGTGACCTCCGTCAGGAACTCCTCCTTGAGGTTCAGGCTGGCGTGCGAGTGCGCGAGGAGGAGGCTACCACCGACGGCGCAGAGGAGCGGAAAGACGAGCGCCGCTCGCCCGGAGGGGAGGCGCCCGGCGCGCACCATCCACTCGAAGGCCGCGAAGACGAAGACCAGCAGGACGAAGACGCGATGCTGGAGCACCGCGGGGTACGCCCAGCTTTCCCAGAATCCCAGAGGCCCGAGGGGCCAGGCGCCGGGGTCGTTCCGGATCAGCAGGAAGACAGCCAGCCCGAAGAAGATCAGCGGCCAGTGGCGCGCCCAGCGCGCCCGGCCGGTCGCGTACAGGCTCGCGAGGAGCCCCATCGCGAGCACGAACAGCCCCGCGACGTTGTGGTTGAACTCGGACCACGCGCGATCCGCGGTGGTCCGCGGGGCGTCTGGGTCGTCCACCGGCATCTCGGCGATCGCCGGCGAGGCGAGCGTGGGCCACCGGGGCGAGAACCGCGCGCCGACTTCGGCGAGCGTCGCGCGGTCGGCGATCACATCGGCCGCGGGCGGCAGCGAGGTCAGCGACGCCGCGACGAACAGGGCCGTGACGCCGAGCCCGAACTCGACCTCGACGAACCGCCGGAGGCGCGCGGACCCGACATCCGAGGCAGCCGAGAGGCGGCGCACCCCGAAGAAGTTCATCGCGCCGAGCGCCAAGAGCCCGGCGAGGATCGCCACCTTGGTGAGGACCATCACGCCGTACGACGTGCCGAGCAGCGCCGGGACGCCGCCGACGTACGGAATGGTGAGCGCGAGCCCGGCGACGACGAGGCTCCCGACGGCCGTGAGCGCGAACGCGGAGAAGCGCTTGAGCAGGAGCGCCGGCCACGCGCGCTCGCCACGCCCGAGTGCCTGGACGACGAGGACGCCCAGGCCGCCGATCCACGCCGCCGCCGCCCCCTGGTGCCAGGCATCGAGCGTCAGCAGGAGGCCGCGCGGGCCGAGCCGCGCTGCCGCGTGGCTCGTCCATGCCGAGCTCGTCACGAGCGACAGCACGAGCCCGACGAGGACAAGCCAGCCACGCCCGATGCCCGTCGCGCGGCGGACGTAGAGACAGCCCACGACCAGCCCGACGCACGCGAGCACTCGGGTCGCGGCCACGCGGACGTACGTCGTGGCGAGCAGCTCGCGGACGGGCCAGCCGTCACTGCCCGCCAGCGAGCCGCCCTGGACGGCGAGCGAGAGGAGCTGCATCCCACCCACGACCGCAGCGCCCAGCGCGGAGATCGCGAGGCTCTGGCGGAGCAGCGGCGCCAGCGCGGGACGCGCGGCCACCGCGGGGCGCACGACCAGCAGGGCGAACAGGACGCCGCCGACGGCGACCGCCTGGCCGCACAGCACCAGGCCGCGAAGCATGACGTCAACGAAGCCGGCCACGGCGCCTCAAGCCCGGCGCCGCGCGGCGCCGACCCACAGGAGGAGCAGCAGGAAGATCGGCGTGCCGACGGACGCGAGGATCAGGAACACGTCGGCCCGGCCGAAGGCCGACAGGACGATCACCAGGTAAATGAAGTCTCGGTGCGAGAAGGCCTCGGTGAGACGATCCATCATGGAGGCGCCCGCGGCCGGCGCGGCGTCGAGCATCGTCCGCCGAAAGACGCACGCCGCTGCCCCGAGCCCGCTCGCGATCGTCACGGCCCCGAGGGCGAGTGGCCACGCGGCCCCGGTGGCGAGCGTCCACCCGACGGCGATGCACCCGAACACGGCGACGTGGACGAGATTGTCGCCCCAGAAATCGAGGACGGCGCCCCTGCGCGACTCCCTGAACGTGAGCCGTGCCAGCTCCCCGTCGCAGCCGTCGAGGATCGAGTGGGCCAGGAAGAGGAGCGCTCCGACGAGCTGGTAGGCCGGCGACGGCGCCAGGAAGAACGCGGCGCCCACGAGCCCGACGGCGAGGCTCACCAGCGTCATCGCGTCGGGCGTCACACGCGTCGCGACGAGCCGTCGCGTGAGGGCGAGCGAGATCCGCCGCTCGAAATGGCGCGACATGAAACCCTCGCGCTGCTTGATGAGACCCCGCAGGAGCCAGGCTTCCGCACGCCGCACGTCGCCGCGCGCCGTCAAGACGAATCGGCCCGACAGCTCGAAGGCGCCGTCGCACTCCGCAAACGCGCTTCGGAGCTCGCCGAGCAACTCGCCGGCGCTCCGGTGGCGCGTCGCGCCCGCGAGGACGCGCGCCGGGTCCGCGCTCTCGATCACCGCGGCCAGCGACGGATCGACGTAGAGCGTCTCCGGGCGGAGATCCGCCTCGAGGAGCGACCGGAGCCAGCGCGGTTGGGGAACGATGTTCGCCGGCACGATCACGATCCGGCGCGCCGCGCGCGGCGTGTCCGGCTCGTCGGCGGTGAGCGTCGCGGCGCGCGTGCCCGCGAGCAGGTCCTCGGCGCCGGCGAGCGCCTTGTGCACGCGGATGTCCGCGAACCCCGCGCGCGCCGCCGCCAGGACGATCCTTCGCACCAGGGGCAGACCCGCCACGGCCGTCCCCGGCCGGACGCGCTCGGCCACGCTCGGCTCGGGCGGAATGACGAGCAGCAGCCCGTCCGTCAGCTCCCCACCTCACCGAGCGCGACACCGCGACCACCCGCGAGGCTCGACGCCCGCGCCGAGTGCGCCAGCGCGACGCAGAGCGCCGCCTCGTCGAGGTTGGCGCCGCGCGGTGCCTGGCCCCCCACCTCGGCGAGGAACTGGTCCGCCACCGCGCCGAACCACTCGGGATGGTACCCGCCGCCGGACAACGCGGGCGGGCAGGGCCAGCGGCGCGTGCCGTCGCCTCCGCGCGCGAGCACGAGCGTGTCGTCCTGGAGCTCGAGCGTGCCCTCGGTGCCGGTCAGGGCGGCCCAGTTGCGACGCTCGTCGGCGGCCCACGTGAGAAGGATCTCGGCCGTCGCGTGCGCGTAGGCGAGCCGCACCGTCGCCGTGTCCTCCACCGACCAGCGCGTGTGTCGCCGCGTCTCGAGCCGCGCGCTCACCGACCGCGGCGCCTCGCCGATCCAGCGCTGGACGACGTAGAAGACGTGCCAGCCGTGATCGGCCAGCACGCCCCCGCCCGCGATGCGAGGATCGAGTCGCCAGTTCGCGGCGTTGCCGTCGCTGGTCACCGCGGGGCGGGTGCGGAGCGTGTGCCACTCGACGCGCGTCACCCGGCCGATCGCGCCCTCGCGGACGAGCGCGGCCGTCCGTCGGACGATCGGGGCGTAGTGCCAGTTGTGGACCGTGTGCAGGACGCGCCGCGCCCCCTCCGCCACGGCCCGAAGCGCCTCGAGCTCGTCGAGCGACTGGACCAGGGGCTTCTCACAGAGAACGTGGAGGCCCCGCTCGAGCGCGCGACGGATCAGTGGCCCGTGACTCGACGGCGGCGTCGAGATGTCCACGAAGTCAAGGCGCGTGTCGGCGAGCAGCTCGTCGGCGGAATCGTACCAGCGCGCGCCGGGCAGGTGCGTCTCGAGTAGGGCCCGCTGCCCAGGGCGTGTGTCCGTCGCGGCGACGATCTCGACGTCGCGCCGGCGGCGCCAGGCGGGCACGTGGCCCTGGACGGCGATGTTGCCGAAGCCGATGATCGCCCCGCCCAGCATCCTACTGGAGCCCGTGCTCGCGGACGACGCACCCCAGGCAGCCGTCGAGGATCGAGTGGGCCAGGAAGAGGAGCGCTCCGACGAGCTGGTAGGCCGGCGACGGCGCCAGGAAGAACGCGGCGCCCACGAGCCCGACGGCGAGGCTCACCAGCGTCATCGCGTCGGGCGTCACACGCGTCGCGACGAGCCGTCGCGTGAGGGCGAGCGAGATCCGCCGCTCGAAATGGCGCGACATGAAACCCTCGCGCTGCTTGATGAGACCCCGCAGGAGCCAGGCTTCCGCACGCCGCACGTCGCCGCGCGCCGTCAAGACGAATCGGCCCGACAGCTCGAAGGCGCCGTCGCACTCCGCAAACGCGCTTCGGAGCTCGCCGAGCAACTCGCCGGCGCTCCGGTGGCGCGTCGCGCCCGCGAGGACGCGCGCCGGGTCCGCGCTCTCGATCACCGCGGCCAGCGACGGATCGACGTAGAGCGTCTCCGGGCGGAGCTCCGCCTCGAGGAGCGACCGGAGCCAGCGCGGTTGGGGAACGATGTTCGCCGGCACGATCACGATCCGGCGCGCCGCGCGCGGCGTGTCCGGCTCGTCGGCGGTGAGCGTCGCGGCGCGCGTGCCCGCGAGCAGGTCCTCGGCGCCGGCGAGCGCCTTGTGCACGCGGATGTCCGCGAACCCCGCGCGCGCCGCCGCCAGGACGATCCTTCGCACCAGGGGCAGACCCGCCACGGCCGTCCCCGGCCGGACGCGCTCGGCCACGCTCGGCTCGGGCGGAATGACGAGCAGCAGCCCGTCCGTCAGCTCCCCACCTCACCGAGCGCGACACCGCGACCACCCGCGAGGCTCGACGCCCGCGCCGAGTGCGCCAGCGCGACGCAGAGCGCCGCCTCGTCGAGGTTGGCGCCGCGCGGTGCCTGGCCCCCCACCTCGGCGAGGAACTGGTCCGCCACCGCGCCGAACCACTCGGGATGGTACCCGCCGCCGGACAACGCGGGCGGGCAGGGCCAGCGGCGCGTGCCGTCGCCTCCGCGCGCGAGCACGAGCGTGTCGTCCTGGAGCTCGAGCGTGCCCTCGGTGCCGGTCAGGGCGGCCCAGTTGCGACGCTCGTCGGCGGCCCACGTGAGAAGGATCTCGGCCGTCGCGTGCGCGTAGGCGAGCCGCACCGTCGCCGTGTCCTCCACCGACCAGCGCGTGTGTCGCCGCGTCTCGAGCCGCGCGCTCACCGACCGCGGCGCCTCGCCGATCCAGCGCTGGACGACGTAGAAGACGTGCCAGCCGTGATCGGCCAGCACGCCCCCGCCCGCGATGCGAGGATCGAGTCGCCAGTTCGCGGCGTTGCCGTCGCTGGTCACCGCGGGGCGGGTGCGGAGCGTGTGCCACTCGACGCGCGTCACCCGGCCGATCGCGCCCTCGCGGACGAGCGCGGCCGTCCGTCGGACGATCGGGGCGTAGTGCCAGTTGTGGACCGTGTGCAGGACGCGCCGCGCCCCCTCCGCCACGGCCCGAAGCGCCTCGAGCTCGTCGAGCGACTGGACCAGGGGCTTCTCACAGAGAACGTGGAGGCCCCGCTCGAGCGCGCGACGGATCAGTGGCCCGTGACTCGACGGCGGCGTCGAGATGTCCACGAAGTCAAGGCGCGTGTCGGCGAGCAGCTCGTCGGCGGAATCGTACCAGCGCGCGCCGGGCAGGTGCGTCTCGAGTAGGGCCCGCTGCCCAGGGCGTGTGTCCGTCGCGGCGACGATCTCGACGTCGCGCCGGCGGCGCCAGGCGGGCACGTGGCCCTGGACGGCGATGTTGCCGAAGCCGATGATCGCCCCGCCCAGCATCCTACTGGAGCCCGTGCTCGCGGACGACGCACCCCAGCGCCTCGTCGAGGATCGCGAGCCCGGCCAGGGCCTGCTCTTCGCGGATCACCAGCGGCGGGTTGATCCGGATCGAGGGCGAGTACGTCATGGCGAGCAGGCCGCGCCTCACGCATTCCGCGTAGAGCGCTTGAGTGACGGCCTTCGCCAGCGGCTCCTTCGTCGTCCGGTCGCGCACGAGCTCGATACCAAGCATCAGCCCACGGCCGCGCACCTCGCCGACGCAGCGGTACTTCTCCTTCAGCGCCTCGAGGCGTGTGAGCATGACCTTGCCGACGCGCTCGGCGTTGGTGACGAGATCCTCCTTGAGGATGATCTCGAGCGCGGCGAGCCCCGCGGCGGCGGCGAGCGGGTTGCCCCCGTAGCTCGAGGAGCTGGCGCTCGGGTTGGACCAGGGCTTGCTGGCCGTGATGGCGTCCGTGGAGATCACCCCGGAGAGCGGGAATCCGCCCCCCATGCCCTTGCCGACCGTCATGATGTCCGGGACCACGCCGTCGTGCTCCGAGGCCCACATGGCGCCGCTCCGGCCGAACCCCGTCAGCATCTCGTCCACGATCAAGAGCGCGCCGTGCTCGCGCGCGATCGCCTGGACCGCCCGGAGGAAGCCCTCGGGCGGCACGACGTTGCCCGCGGTCCCCTGGACGGGCTCGACGATGATCGCGCCGACCTCGCCGGCGGTCTGGTACCGGATGACGTCGCGCACGAACTCCGCGCACGCGATGCCGCAGTCCGGATAGCGGAGCCTGAGCGGGCAGCGGTAGCAGTCGGCGTACGGCGACACGTACCGGCCCGGCATGAACGGCCCGAGGTGGTGCTTGAACTCGCTCCCGAGGAGCGGGAGCACGCCACCGGTCTTGCCGTGGAACCCGCCCCAGAAGCCGACGACCTCCGCCTTCCCCGTGGCGGCTCGGCTGAGCCGCAGGGCCGCCTCTACCGCCTCGGCGCCGCCGGAGAACATCTGGATGCGCGTCAGGCCCTCGGGCGTCACGGAGGCGAGGAGCTCGAGGAACTTGGCCCGCGTCTCGGTGGTGAAGCTGCCGAACGTCAGCCGCTCCACCTGCCGCTTCAGGGCCTCCACGTAA
>MNCR01000133.1 GCA_001914535.1 Candidatus Rokubacteria bacterium 13_2_20CM_69_15_1 | reverse complement strand
GTTCAAGACGCTGGGGGTGCGGTACGTGCCGTCGCGCGCCAACTTCATCCTCGTCGACGTCGGACGCAGCGCGGCGGATATCTACCAGAAGCTCCTCCACGAGGGCGTGATCGTCCGGCCCATGACGCCGTTCGGCATGGAGACGGCGCTGCGTATCACCGTGGGGACCCCCGAAGAGAACCGGAAGCTCGTCAACGCCCTCCGCACGGTGCTCGGAAAGAAGTCGGCGTGATCCAACGGCTCGCGATCGTCGGCGTCGGGCTCCTCGGAGGATCGGTCGCCAAGGCGGCCCGCTCGGCGGAGCTGGCGCGCGAGATCGTGGGCGTGGGTCGTGACGAAGCGCGGCTCTGCGCACCGCTCCACGACGGTGCACTGGATCGCGCCACCACGAACCTCGAAGTCGGCGTGCGCGACGCCGACTTCGTCCTCCTCGCCGTCCCGGTGCTCGCGATCGAGGCGCTCCTGCCGCGCGTCTGGCGAGCGGTGGCCGACGGCGTCACCGTGACCGACGTCGGCTCGACGAAGGCCGCGATCGTGCGCCGCGCCGACGAGCTGAGCGAGGGGCGGGCGCTCGCGTTCGTGGGGAGCCATCCGATGGCGGGCTCCGAGCAGAGCGGCTACGGCGCCGCGCGGACGGACCTGTTCCGGGCCGCCACCGTCGTCGTGACGCCGACCGATCGCACGGAGCCGCACGCCGTGAAGGCCGTGACCGGGTTCTGGGAGGCGATGGGCGCGCGCGTGAGCGCGCTCGACCCGGAGACCCACGACGCGGTGGTCGCCGCGATCAGCCATCTGCCGCACCTCGTTGCGTACGCGCTCGTGGACGGCGTGGCGCGCTTCGAGCCCGCCGCCCTCGAGCTCGCCGCGCGCGGGTTCAAGGACACGACGCGTATCGCCGCCTCCGACCCCGACGTGTGGGCCGAGATCTTTCAGGCTAATCGCGCGCCGCTCGCGGCGAGCCTCGACGCGTTCCGGCGGGCGCTCGCCGAGCTCGAGCACGCGATCACGCGCGGCTCCGCGGCGGAGCTGCGCGCCGCCCTCGCGCGGATCAAGGCGGCGCGGGAGACGATACGGTGAAGTTCAGAGTGCGCCCGGTGAACCGGCTCGCGGGGACCGTGGAGGTGCCGGGAGACAAGTCGATCTCCCACCGCGCGGCGCTCCTCGGTGCGCTCGCGGAAGGCGTGACGGAAATCCACGGTTACCTCGAGGCCGAGGACTGCCTGCGCACGATCGCGGCGATCCAGGCCCTCGGCGCCGACGTCACGCGCAAGGGGCCCGGTCACTACCGGATCGCGGGCGCGGGTCGCTACGGCCTCCAGGAACCGGGCGACGTCATCGATTGTGGCAACTCCGGCACGACCGCGCGCCTGCTGCTGGGCGTGCTGGCGGGCCAGCCCTTCTGGACGCTGCTCACGGGCGACGCGTCGCTGCGGCAGCGCCCGATGGCGCGCGTGACTGAGCCGCTCGGCCGCATGGGCGCGGCCGTCGTGGGGCGCGCCCAGGCCACGCGGCTGCCCCTCGCGGTGAAGGGGAGGCGCCCGCTCGCGGCGATCGCCCACACGTCCCCGGTCGCGTCCGCGCAGGTCAAGTCGGCGATCCTCCTCGCGGGGCTCTACGCCGACGGCCCAGTGTCGGTGGGCGAGCCCGCGCCCTCACGCGACCACTCCGAGCGGATGCTTCGCCGGTTCGGCGCACGGATCCGCGTGGAACGCGGCGCGGTGACGCTCGAGCCCGGCGACCTCCACGGAGCCGCCGTGCACGTCCCCGGCGACATCTCCTCGGCGGCGTTCCTGCTCGTGGCCGGGGCGATCGTGCGCGACGCGCGCGTGACCGTGGAGCGGGTCGGCGTGAACCCGACGCGCACGGGGATCCTGGTCGCCCTCGAGGCGATGGGCGCGCGTGTCGAGTCGGTACCTGCCGGGGCCGGAGACGAGGCCGAGCCCGCGGCGAACCTCACCCTCGAGGCGGGCGACCTCCGCGCGACGAGCGTCGGCGGCCCGCTCGTGCCGCGGCTGATCGACGAAGTTCCCGCCCTCGCCGTCGCCGCGGCCGTCGCGCGCGGGACCACCACGATCCACGACGCCGCCGAGCTTCGCGTCAAGGAGTCCGACCGTATCGCCGCGCTGGCGCGCGAGTTCGCGAAGATGGACGTGAGCGTCGAGGAGCGGGTCGACGGGATGGTGATCGTCGGCCCCCGGCGCTTCCGGGGGGCGCGCGTCGCGAGCGGCGGTGACCACCGGATGGCCATGGCGCTGACCGTGGCAGGCCTCGTCGCCGACGGCGAGACGGTCGTGGAGGACACGGGGTGCGTCGCGACGTCCTTCCCCCGGTTCGTCGAGACGCTCAACGCGCTGGCCGGCGGGCCGGCGGTCACTGTCGAGGCATGACGGAGTACCGGAGGCGTGAGCCGGTGATCACGATCGACGGTCCGGCGGGCGCGGGCAAGAGCACGGCGGGTCGGCGCCTCGCCGAGCGCCTCGGCTATCGCTTCATCGACACGGGAGCCCTGTACCGCGCGCTCGCGGTGGCGGTGGAGGCGGCCGGGCTCTCGCCCGACGCCGACGAGGCGAAGCTCCGCGCCCACCTCGAGGGCGTGGACGTCCGGCTCCAGGGTGACCGGCTGCTCCTCGACGGCCGGGATGTGACCGAGGAGATCCGCACGCCGCGGATCAGCGAGCTGACCTCGCGGCTCACTCGGCTCGCCACGGTTCGCGCGAAGATCACGCCGCTCCAGCGGCGGGCGGCGGCGACGGGCGGCGTGGTCCTCGAGGGACGCGACACCGGCACCGTCGTGTGCCCGGACGCCGAGGTGAAGTTCTACATGGACGCGCGGCTCGACGAGCGCGCGCGGCGCCGGCACGCCGAGCTACGGGCGCGGGGCGTCCCCGTGGACTTCGGGACCGTCCGCGCGGAGATCGAGGCGCGCGACACTCAGGACACGACCCGCGCGCTGGCGCCGCTCCGGAAGGCGGACACCGCGATCGAGGTGGACACCTCGGAGCTCACGATCGAGCAGGTGGTCGAGCGGATGCTCGCCGAGGTCGTGGGCCGTCGCCGGCCGGCCGGGCCACGAGCCGCGCGCCGCGCGGGGCGCGCGTGAATATTCTCTACGCGGTCTGCCGGGCGGTCGTCGCGGTCTTGATGCGACTCGTGTTCAGGCTCGAGGTGAAGAACCCCGAGCACCTGCCGCGCCGAGGGCCGGTGCTGCTCGTCGCCAACCACTCGAGCTTTCTCGACCCGCCGGCGATCGGGAGCGTCGCGCCACGGCAGCTGTGGTTCCTGGCCAAGGAGGCGCTGTTCCGGATCCCGCTCTTCGGTCCCCTGCTCGGGCGACTCAACGCGCGACCCGTCCGGCGCGAGGGGCGTGACCCCGGCGCGCTCCGGATCGCGCTGCGGATCTTGGAGGCGCAGGGCGCGCTCCTGATCTTCCCGGAGGGGACGCGGGGCGACGAGGGAGTGCTCCGGCCGGCGAAGGCCGGCGCCGGCATGCTCGCGGTGACGAGTGGCGCGCCGGTGGTGCCGGTGTACATCCGCGGGAGCGGGCGGGCCTGGCCTCGCGGCCGGCGCTTCTTCCGGCCCGTGAAGATCACCGTGGCGTTCGGCCCGCCCCTCGCCTTCGACGGCTCGCGGCATGGCGATCGGCGCGCGCAGTACCAGGCCGCTTGCCGCGAGATGATGGCCGCGATCGCACGACTCAAGGATTCTGTGGCGGCTCAGGGAGCGGCACGGGAGCCGCGCGTCAGCCGCGCCCAAATCTAATCTAATGACTGGAGGACCAGGCGGGATGAAGACGGACGAACCAAAGAGCTCCCTCGGCGAGCCGCGAAAGGAGGGACAGGCCGAGGAACGGATGGAGGACTGGTTCCACGAAGGCGCCAGCAGCGAGTTCGAGGAGGGCGAGGTCGTCCGTGGCCGCGTCGTCCAGGTGACCGCCACGGAGGTCCTCGTGGACGTCGGCTACAAGAGCGAGGGCGCGATCCCGATCGACGAGTTTCACCGTCACGGCAAGCTCCCCCGGGTCGGCGACGAGATCGAGGTGTACCTCGAGGCCAAAGAGGACTCCGAGGGGCTCATCGTCCTCTCGAAGGACAAGGCCGACAAGATCAAGGTATGGGACGCGATCACGCAGGCGCACGAGAAGGGCCTGCCCGTCGAGGGCCGCATCGTCGAGGTCGTCAAGGGGGGCCTGGCGGTGGACGTGGGCGTGAAGGCCTTCCTCCCCGGCTCGCAGGTGGACCTCCGGCCCGTCAAGAATCTCGCCACGATGGTTGGGCAGACGATCCGGGCAAAGGTGATCAAGCTGAACCGGCGCCGCGGCAACGTCGTCCTCTCCCGCCGGGCCGTGCTCGAGGAGGAGCGCGAGGAGAAGAAGAAACACACGCTCGAGGTGCTCTCCGAGGGCATGGTCCTCACGGGCACCGTGAAGAACATCACCGACTACGGCGCCTTCATCGACCTGGGCGGCATCGACGGGCTGCTGCACGTCACCGACATGAGCTGGGGACGCGTGGGCCACCCGTCGGAGATCTTCCAGGTCGGCGACCAGATCGAGGTGGTCGTGCTGCACTTCGACCGGGAGACGGGCCGCGTCTCGCTCGGCTACAAGCAGAAGTCGTCGGATCCGTGGGAGCGCGTCGAGCAGACGTTCGCGCCGGGCACGAAGACCCGCGGTCGGGTGGTGAGCCTCACCAACTACGGGGCGTTCATCGAGCTCGAGCCCGGCGTCGAGGGCCTCGTTCACGTCTCGGAGATGTCGTGGACACGCCGCGTGCGTCACCCCTCCAAGCTGGTGAACGTCGGCGACGAGGTGGAGGTGATCGTCCTCGACGTCAACCGCGCCGCCAAGCGCATCTCGCTCGGCATGAAACAGGTCGAGCCCGACCCGTGGACGACGATCGAGGAGCGGTACCAGCCGGGGGCCCGCATCGCGGGGAAGGTGCGCAACCTGACCGACTTCGGCGCGTTCATCGAGCTGGAGCCGGGTGTGGACGGCCTCCTCCACATCTCCGACATGTCCTGGACGCGCAGCGTCGGCCACCCGTCCGAGGTGCTCAAGAAGGGGCAGGAGATCGATACGCAGATCCTGAACGTCGACAAGGAGAACAAGCGGATCTCCCTCGGGCTCAAGCAGATTCAGCCCGACCCCTGGGCGACGGTCGCGCAGCGCTATCCGATGGGCTCGCGCGTCACGGGCAAGGTCGTGCGGCTCACGGACTTCGGTGCGTTCGTCGAGCTGGAGCCGGGCGTCGACGGGCTCCTGCACATCTCCCAGATGTCGAACCGGCCGATCGGCCGGCCCGACGAGATGGTGAGCGTGGGTGACGAGCTCACGCTGCTCGTGATCCGCGTCGACCCCAACGAGCGGCGCATCGGGCTTTCCTTGAAGGAGCTCGCCCACGCCATCGAGGCGCCGAAGCCGGAGGAAAGCCCCCGCGGTCGCCGCACCGGCAAACGCGGCAAGCACCGCGATGAGTTCGACGACGACGAGGAGGAGTAGCTCGCCCCGCCCGCTCGCGGTGATCGGCGCGGCGCTCGTCATCTATCTCGGCGTGGCGGCGCTCTTCGTGGCGGTCACGGGCTCTATCCTGGGATCCTCGCGGAGCGGCGGCGCCTTCTTCGGCGAGCGCGTGGCCGTCGTCGAGCTCGAGGGCCTCATCGCCGACGTCGACGACCTTGTCCGTGAGCTCAAGGCGTACCGCGACAACCCCGCCGTCCGTGCCGTCGTGATCCGCATCAACAGCCCCGGCGGCGCCGTCGCGCCGACGCAGGAGCTGTACGGCGCGGTCCGGCGGCTCCGGGAGGCGGGGAAGCCCGTCGTCGCCTCGCTCGGTTCGGTGGCCGCGTCGGGCGGCTACTACGTCGCCGTCGCGGCCGACCAGATCTACGCGAACCCGGGCACGCTGACCGGGTCCATCGGCGTGGTCATGCAGATGGCGAACCTCAACGCGCTCATGAAGAAGGTGGGCGTCGAGTACGTGGTCGTCAAGGCCGGCCAGTTCAAGGACCTCGGCAACTTTGCGCGGCCCATGACCGTCGAAGAGCGCCGCGTCCTCCAGGCGCTCCTGGACGACGTCCACGGACAGTTCATCGGCGCGGTCGCCGACGGCCGCAAGCTCGAGCGCGGCGAGGTCCAGCGGTTCGCGGACGGCCGCGTCTTCTCTGGGAGTCAGGCGAAGGCCCTGCACATGATAGACGCGCTGGGCGGGCTCGAGGATGCGATCGACGGCGCGGCCACGCTTGCCGGCCTGCCGAAGCCGCCGAAGGTCATTGGCCCACGGCGGCGCTTCTCGGTCGTGGATTTGCTCCGTAATCAGCTGGGCCTGGCGGGCTTCGTCGCGCCTTCGATCCCACTGTTCAAGACTCCGCTCTACCTGATGGACTGAGGCCGGCGATCGCCGCCATCACTCGAGTTGAGTCGCAGCTACTGAGCGATAAGTTGACCTGATCGTTGGCGAAATCCACTGCTGGGTAATCCGCGATCCTCGGAGCTCACCGAGGCCCAAGACGGCGTGAAACCGGGAGTTCTCCTCCGCCGTCGCCCAGCGAGGCCGGAGAAGAGTCCAGATGGTTGCTAACTCCCTACGCTGGTTGACATTCTTCTTGACGGCGTGCTAGGTTGCCTGGGAGTTCCAAGCGCGAGTTTTGGCAGCCAGAACGGAGCCGGCGATGACCAAAGCAGACCTGATCGACGAGGTGTCGAAGATCGCGAACCTCACCAAGAAGGAAACCGAGACGATCGTCAACACGGTCTTCGACAACATCACCGACGCGTTGTCGAAGGGCGACAAGGTCGAGCTCAGGGGGTTCGGGAGTTTCCGCATCCGTCACCGGAACTCGCGCAAGGGTCGCAACCCCAAGACGGGGTCGAGCGTCGACGTTCCCCAGAAACGTGTCCCGTTCTTCAAGGTAGGCAAGCGACTGCGCGAGCTCGTCAACGCGTGAGCATCCGCCGGCGGGCGTGAAGCGCCTCTGGGCGCCGTGGCGAATGAGCTACGTCGGCGCCTCGCAGGCGCCCGCCGGCTGCGTCTTCTGCGAAGCCGTTTCCGGCAGCGATGACCGGAAGAATCTCGTCCTCTTCCGCGGCGACCATGCGTTTCTCATCCTCAACGCCTATCCCTACACGCCGGGCCACCTGATGGCCGTGCTGAACCGCCACGTCGGCGGGCTCCGCGAGGCGGCGGCGGAGGAGCTCGGCAGCGCGATGGAGCTGGTCCGCCTGGCCGTCAGCATCCTGAGCGTCGAATACCGGGCGGAGGGGTTCAACGTCGGGCTGAACCAGGGGCGCGTCGCGGGCGCCGGCATCACCGATCACCTGCACGTCCACGTCGTGCCGCGCTGGGTCGGCGACACGAACTTCATGCCGGTGCTCGACGACGTCCGCGTCCTCCCCGAGGCGCTCGAGACCACGTACGACAGGCTCCGGGGACGGGTCGTTGGCTGACGAGGGCGGCGCGCTCACGCCGATGATGCTGCAGTACCGGGAGCTCAAGCGTCGGTATCCCGACTACCTCCTGCTCTTCCGCCTCGGCGACTTCTACGAGACGTTTTTCGAGGACGCCGAGGCCGCCGCGCGCCTGCTCCAGATCACACTGACCTCGCGCCAGGGCGCGCCGATGGCCGGGATCCCGCACCACGCGGCCGACGGGTACATCGCGCGCCTCGTCCGGGCGGGGCGGAAGATCGCGATCTCGGAGCAGCTCGAGGCGCCGGGCAAGACGAAGAAGCTCCTCAAGCGCGACGTCGTCCGCATCATCACGCCCGGGACGATCACCGACACGGCCTACCTGGACGCCGCGAACAATTTCCTCATGGCCGTCGTCCGGAGCCGCGAGGCGACGGGCGTGGCGCTGCTCGACGTGTCGACCGGCGAGTTCTGGGCCGGCCAGGACGGCGCGCGCGAGGACGCGGTGCTCTCGGCGGCGCTGCTCCGCCGGCCCGCGGAGATCCTCGTTCCCGCGGCGACGCGCGAAAGCCAGGCGCTCCAAGCCCGCCTCGCGGCCACCGGCGCGACGCTGACCGTCTGGGAGCTCGCCACGGGCGGCTCCCGCCGGGCGGCCGCCGACCTCTGCGCCCACTTCCACGTGGACGCGCTCGACCGCTTCGGTGTCGGCGACCTGACCGCGGCCCACGAGGCCGCCGCCCTCGCCCTCGCGTACCTCCGGGCCACGCAGGGCGACGCGCTCGGGCATCTCACACGCCTCACGCGGCTCACCGCGGTGGACTCGATGGTTCTCGACGCGACGGCGGTCGAGACCCTCGAGCTCCTCCAGGGCGGCGACGGGACCGTGGCGAGCTCGCTCTTCGGTGTGCTCGACGAGACGGTGACGGCGATGGGCGCCCGGCTCCTCCGCCAGTGGCTGCTGCGGCCGCTCCTCGACCCCGAGGCCATCGCGGAGCGCCAGATGGCGGTCGGCGCGCTGGTCGCGGAGCCGGCCCGGCGCGCGCGGCTTCGCGCCCTGCTGCGCCCGGTCGGCGACCTCGAGCGGCTGACGAGCCGGGCGGCGCTCGGCCAGGCCCACGCGCGGGACCTCGTCGGCCTGCGGGCGTGCCTCGAGCCGCTCGACGACGTGCGCGCGGTCGGCGGGGGGCTCGAGTCGTCGCTGCTCGCCGCCGCCACGACGGAACTCGCCGACCTCGCGTCGCTGCGCGCGCTCCTCGAGGCGGCGCTCGCCGACGAGCCGCCGCTCGCGCTCCACGACGGCGGGCTCATCCGCGAGAGCTGGAACGCGGCCCTCGCGGCGATCGTCGACGACGCGCGGCAGGCGCGCGAGTGGATCGCGGGCCTCGAGGAGCGCGAGCGTGCCCGAACCCGGATCCCGTCGCTGCGCGTCCGCTTCAATCGCGTGTTCGGCTACGGCATCGAAGTCACCCACGCCCACGCCGCGCGGGTGCCGCCCGAGTACATCCGCCGGCAGACGCTCACGGGCGCCGAGCGCTATGTGACCGCGGAGCTGAAGGAGTACGAGGCCAAGGTGCTCGGCGCCGACGACCGTCGGCGGCGGATCGAGTACGAGCTGTTCGAGGAGGTCAGGTCGCGCGTCGCCGCGCGCGCCCCGGAGCTCATGGGGACGGCGCGCGCGCTCGCGCGGCTCGACGCACTGGCCGCGCTGGCCGAGGTCGCCCACGCGCGGGGTCACGTCCGTCCCGTCGTGGACCGCGGAGAGATCCTCACGGTCGCGGACGGCCGCCATCCGGCGCTCGAGGCGCGTCCCGGAGGGGTCGTGACGCCGAACGACGTCGAGCTCGCCGCGGAGGCGCCGATCGTGATCCTCACCGGGCCGAACATGTCGGGCAAGTCCGTCTACCTCCGGCAGACGGCCCACGTCGTGATCATGGCGCAGATCGGCGCGTGGGTACCCGCGCGCGAGGCGCGGATCGGCGTGGTCGACCGGATCTTCACGCGGGTCGGCGCCCAGGACAACCTCGCCCGCGGCCAGAGCACGTTCCTGGTCGAGATGGTCGAGACCGCGACGATCCTCAACAACGTCACGCCCCGAAGCCTCGTACTCCTCGACGAGGTCGGGCGGGGCACGTCCACCTTCGACGGCCTCGCCATCGCGTGGGCCGTCGTCGAGGCGCTCCACGACCGTGGACGTGGCGCCAAGGTCCTCTTCGCGACCCACTTCCACGAGCTGACCCGCCTGGCCGGACGGCTGCCCGGGGTGCGAAACTTCCACGTCGCCGTGCGCGAGTGGAACGACGAGATCATCTTCCTGCACAAGGTGCAGCCCGGAGCGAGCGACCGGAGCTACGGGATCCAGGTGGCGCGGCTGGCGGGCCTGCCGGCCGAGGTCGTCGCGCGCGCTCGCGCGCTCCTCGCCGAGCTCGAGGAGGCAGGGCAGGTGCGGGCCGACGCGCGTGACGCCGTCCAGCTCGGCCTCTTCGCGCCTGCCGCACCCGATCCGGTCGCCACGGAGCTCGCGGGGCTCGACCTGGGACAACTCACGCCGCTCGAGGCGCTCAACCTCCTGCACAAATGGCAGCAGCGAGCTGTTGGAGCGGGGGCCGCCAGGCCCGCTCGCGCCGTGGGTGGCCTGCCCGAGGAGCGCGAGTGACGCGGATCCGGCGGTTGCCCGATCACCTCGTCAACAAGATCGCCGCGGGCGAGGTGGTCGAGCGCCCCGCGTCCGCGGTCAAGGAGCTGGTCGAGAACGCCCTGGACGCCGCCGCCGGGTCCATCGTCGTGGATCTGCAGGACGGCGGCGTCGCCCTGAGCCGCGTGATCGACGACGGGGTGGGCATCGAGCCGGAGGACCTCCCGCTCGCGCTGGAGCGACACGCCACCTCGAAGCTCGGCGGCGACGAGGACCTCGACGCGATCGCGACGCTCGGCTTCCGGGGGGAGGCGCTCGCGGCGATCTGCGCGGTCTCGCGCTTCACCGTCACGAGCCGCGCCCGCGGCCAGGCCGAGGGCATGCGCCTCGCCGGCGAGGGCGGCAAGGTCGGCCAGCGACTCACGGTGCCCGCCGAGCCGGGGACGACCGTCGAGGTGCGCGACCTCTTCTTCAACACGCCGGCGCGTCTGAAGTTCTTGAAGTCGCCCGCGACGGAGCTCGCGGCCAGCCTCCGCGTTCTGACGCACCTGGCGCTGGCCCATCCGGTCGTCGGCCTCCGCGTGACGAACAACGGGCGCGCCGTGCTCTCCGCGCCCGCGGCCAAGCGTCTCCAAGAAAGGGCCGGGGCCGTCTGGGGCTGGGACGTCGCCGACCGGCTCCTGGCCGTGGACCACGCCGAGCACGGCGTCGCCATCCGCGGCCTCGCAAGCCCACCCGATCTCACGCGCGGTGGACGCGAAGAGCTGGTGCTGGTCGTCAACGGGCGGCCCGTACGCGACCCCGCTCTCACCCAGGCGATGCTCGACGCGTACCGGCCGTTGCTTCCACGTGACCGGTTCCCGCGGGTGGTCCTGGCAGTCGCGCTCCCCGAGACCGACGTGGACGTCAACGTCCATCCCACGAAGGCGTGGGTGCGCTTCCGCCATCCGCGACTCGTCGCCGAGATGGTCGCGACCGCGGTGCAGGAGGCGCTGCGCCGCCCGGCGGTGGTGCCCGGGGTGCCGGTGGGGGACTGGGGCACCGAGGCGTCCGCCACCGTGCCCGCAAGCGGCGTCGCCGAGCAGCCCGCGCTCTTCGGCGGGGCCGCCCCGACGGAGACGCGTCGCCTCTTCGGCCGCGTCCTCGGGCAGGTCCAGGACACGTTCGTCGTGTCGGCGTCCGACGCGGAAGTGTTCTTCCTCGACCAGCACGTCGCCCACGAGCGCGTGATCTTCGAGCGGCTGCGGGCCGAGCTCGATGCGGGGAAGGCCCCCTCGCAGGCGCTGCTCTTCCCCGAGCCGCTCGACCTGCCGCCGAGCGCGCGAGCCGTGCTAGAGCAGTGGCGCGCGCCGCTGGAGCGGCTCGGCTTCACGTTCGAGGGCGGCGGCGACGCGATCGTCCTCTCCGCGGTGCCCGCGCTCCTGAAGGGCGACGAGCCGAAGCGGCTCATCGAGGCGGCGGTGGACGAGTTCGCAGGGCCGAAGGCCGGCGCGCCGGCGCTCGACCGGGCGCTCGCGTTCGTCGCCTGCCGCGCGGCGGTGAAGGCGAACACGCCGCTCGCGCGTGAGGAAATGGAGCAGCTCGTGACGGAGCTCGGCGCGACGGGGACGCCCTACTTCTGCCCGCACGGGCGGCCGATCGTGAGCCGTGTGTCGCTCGGCGACATCCGGCGGGAACTGAAGAGGAGCTGGTAGTGCGAGCCGAGCGGCGCCCGCGAAGGCTCGGCGACGCGCGCCGCGAGGCGAGTCTGAAAAGGGGCTGGTAGTACATCGCGGCGCTCGAGCGCGGTTACTCGGACGCGCTGTGGGGAGGACGCGTAAACTGGAATCGATGATGGCACGGGAAAAGCCGCGCGTGGTCGTGATCGCGGGCCCCACCGGTGTCGGGAAGACGGCGGTCGCGGCGGCGCTTGCCCGCCTTGTCCCGATCGAGGTGATCAGCGCCGACTCCCGGCAGGTCTACCGCGGCATGGACGCGGCGACCGGGAAACCGGGAGCCTCGGAACGCGCGGCCGTCGTCCACCACTTGATCGACATCGTGGATCCCGACGATCGGTACCAGGCGGCCCGCTTCCGCGCCGACGCGGCCGCGCTCGTCGAGCGGATCGGCGCGCGGGGCGCCGTGCCCGTCGTCGTCGGCGGTACCGGGCTCTACATCCGCGCGCTCGTCCGGGGCCTCGACCCGGCGCCGCCCGCCGATCCCGCGTTCCGGCGGGAGCTCGCCGGGGTCGCCCGGCAGGAGGGCCGCCCGGCGCTCTGGCAGCGGCTCAACCGCGCGGCCCCGGAGATCGCGGCGCGCCTGCACCCGAACGACGAGGTGCGCGTGATCCGAGCCCTCGAGATCGTGCGGACGGACGGCGGCGCGCCCCACGCCGCGGGGCGCTGGCGCGATCCGAGCGGGCCGTACGACGTGACGTACATCGGTCTCACGCTCGACCGGGCGGGGCTCGCCGAGCGCGTGAGACGGCGCGCCCGGGAGTTCGTCGCCGCGGGCCTCAGGGAGGAAGTGCGCCGGCTCCTCACCCAGGGCTACTCGCCCGCGCTGCCCTCGCTCCAGTCGATCGGTTACCGGGAGTTCGTCGAGGTCGAGGCGGGGCGGCTCACGGAGGACGAGGCGCTCCGGCGTATGCAGCGCGACACGCTGCGCTACGCCAAGCGCCAGTGGACGTGGTTCGCGCGCGAGCCGGGAATCGAATGGATCGGCGTCGAGGCGGCCGGCGGCCCAGCCGCAGTCGCCGCGACGATCGCGCGGAAGCTCACCCCGTCGTTGACGGAGGGCGTGAGCGCGTGACTGCGCGGGATCGGAACGGTCCGCGGCCCCGCCGCGAGCGGGCCGTCATCGGGGCGGTGCGGCTCCCGTTGCAGCGCCGGGGGGAGGTCGAGGAGTCGCTCGATGAGCTGGCCGAACTGGTCGCGGCCGCCGGCGGCAGCGTCGTCGAGCGCGTGGTCCAGGAGCGCAAGACGCTGAGCCCGGCGCTCCACTTCGGCAAGGGGAAGATCGAGGAGATCGGCCAGGCGGCGAAGGCCGGCGACGCCGACCTCTTCGTCTCCGACGACCCGCTGTCGCCGAGCCAGGAGCGCAACATCGGGAAGGCGCTCGGGATCAAAGTGATCGACCGCACCGCACTGATCCTCGACATCTTCGCGCAGCGCGCGCGCTCGAGCGAGGGCAAGCTCCAGGTGGAGCTCGCCCAGCTCACCTATCTTCTGCCGCGGCTGGTCGGGCAGTGGAGCCACCTCGAGCGTCTCGGCGGCGGCATCGGCACGCGGGGGCCGGGTGAGACCCAGCTCGAGTCCGACCGTCGCGTCATCCGCCGCCGCGTCATGCAGATCCGCGGCGAGCTGGAGCGCGTCCAGGTCCACCGCCGCCTGCAGCGCGCCGGGCGGCGGCGGATGGGCGCGCCGGTCGTCGCGCTCGTCGGCTACACCAACGCGGGCAAGACGACGCTGCTGAACCGCCTCGCGGGCGTGCGCCTCACGGCGGCGGACCGCCTCTTCGTCACGCTCGACCCCGCGGCGCGCCTGGTCGAGCCCGCGGGTCACCAGGCGTTCGTCCTGACGGACACGGTCGGGTTCATCCGGAAGCTGCCGCACGAGCTCGTCGCGGCGTTCCGCGCCACGCTCGAGGAGCTGAAGGACGCCGACCTCCTCCTGCACGTCGTGGACGCCAGCCACCCGGCCGTCGACGAGCACATGCGAGCGGTCGAAGAGCTCCTGGGCGAGCTCGCGGTCGCCGACCGCCCGACGGTGCTCGCGTTCAACAAGATGGACCGTGTCGAGAGCGACTCGGGGCTCCTCGTCGCGCGCCGGGGTGGTGTCCCGATCTCGGCGGCCACCGGCGCCGGCATCGAGCCGCTCTTGAAGGCGATCGAGCACGCGCTTCCCGTGAGCGGGGTGGTCACGCTTCGCATCCCGCACGCCGACGGCACGGCGCTCACGCTGTGCTACGAGCACGGGCGCGTGCTCGCCCGCGCCGACGAGCCCGACGCCGTGCGGCTCGAGGTCGAGTTGGCGGCGCGCCTTCGTGGGCGGCTCGCGCCGTACGTCGTCGACGCGCCGGCGGCTTCCCTCGGGCTCGAGGATTGAGCCGCTCGCCCATGGGCCTCGCCAACTGGCTGACGGTTCTGCGGATCCTCCTGATCCCGGTCTTCGTCTCGCTCCTCGTCTACCGGAAGCCCGGCCCAGCGCTCGTCGTCTTTGCGGTCGCCGCCCTGACCGACTTGCTCGACGGCTGGATCGCCCGTCGCCAGCGGAGCCAGAGCCGCCTCGGCGCGTTCCTCGACCCGATCGCCGACAAGCTCCTGCTCACGGCGTCGTTCGTGACCCTCACCTACCTCAAGGTGCTCCCGTTCTGGATCGCGGCCGTCGTGCTGAGCCGCGACGTGATCCTGGTCATCGGCACGCTGCTCGTCTACATGCTCGGCGCGCGTGTCCATCCGCGGCCGACGTGGGCGGGCAAGACCGCGACGTTCTTCCAGATCCTCACCGTGCTGACCGGGCTGCTCGGGCGCTATCTACACCTGCCGGTCGTTCCACGCGGGGTCCTCTGGCTCGCCGCCGCGTTCACGGTGATCTCGGGCCTGCAGTACATCGTGCAGGGCATGAAGTTTCTCAGCGCGGCGCCCGGCGTGGAGCGGGACGAAGCCCGGGAAGACGCCATTGTCCGCTGACGCGGCCTGCGCCGAGCCGCGGAACGGTGTCGTCGTCGCCCGCGTCCGGCCGCGGACGGCCGCCGCCGCGGCGGGCCTCGCGCGCGGCGACCGGGTCCTCGCGATCAACGGCCACGGGCTCCGGGACGCGATCGACTTCCAGTTCCACGCGGGCGACGAGGCGCTCGAGCTACGCGTGGAGCGGGACGGGTCCGCGTTGACGCTGGTACTCGCGCGGCGCGGCGCCGACCTCGGCGTCGAGCTCGAGCCACCCCGCGCCGATGCCATCGCGACCTGCACGAACAAGTGCGTGTTCTGCTTCATCCACCAGCTGCCGAAGGGGATGCGGCGGAGCCTCTACGTCAAGGACGACGACTTCCGTCTGTCGTTCCTCCACGGCAACTACATCACCCTCACGGACCTCGGCGAGGCGGCGCTCGAGCGGATCGTCGAGCAGCGCCTCTCGCCCCTCTACGTTTCCGTCCACGCGACCGACCCGGAGCTGCGCCACCGGCTGCTCGGTCGCCCGCGCGTCTCGGCGCCGATCCTGCCGCGGCTCGAGCGGCTCGCGAAGGCGGGGATTCGCATCCACGCCCAGGTCGTGCTCTGCCCCGGCTGGAACGACGGCCCGCACCTCGAGCGCACCGTCG
Organism: Candidatus Rokubacteria bacterium 13_2_20CM_69_15_1; assembly: GCA_001914535.1. GTDB lineage: Bacteria > Methylomirabilota > Methylomirabilia > Rokubacteriales > CSP1-6 > 20CM-2-70-11. The sequence continues at coordinate 8,291 of MNCR01000133.1, read as the reverse complement.
CCGACCTGGCGCCGCTCCACCCGCAGGTGGCGACGACCGCGATCGTGCCCGTCGGGCTCACACGCCACCGCGAGCGGCTGCCGGCGCTCCGGAGTCTCACCCCGGCCGAGGCGCGGACGCTGATCGCGGCGGTGGAGGGCTGGCAGCACCGCTGGCTCCGAGAGCTGGGCAGCCGCTTCGTCTTTCTCGCCGACGAGATCTACCTGCTCGCCGCGGAGCCGTTGCCGCCGGCCCGGGCCTACGAGGGCTTCCCCGTGGTCGAGGACGGCGTCGGGCTCGTGCGCCGCTTCGAGGACGGCTTCGCCCGGGCGCTGGTCCGGCGGCCACCGCCCGCGGTGCGGGACGGAGTCACGCTCGTCACCGGAGAGATGTTCGGGAGGCGCCTCGGCGCGCTGCTCAGCGGGGCCGGGCTCGACCGTGCCGGCGTCCGGGTCGCCGCGGTCCCGAACGATTTCTTCGGCCGCGCGATCGGCGTCGCGGGGCTCCTCACGGGTCAGGACGTACGGCGTCACCTGGCGGCGCTGCCCGATCTCGGGCGGACGGTGCTCCTCCCCGCGGTCACGGTCCGCGACGCCGACGGTATCTTCCTCGACGACCTGACGCCCGCCGACCTCGCGCGCGACCTCGGCGTGGCCGTGCGCGTCGTCGAGCCGTCACCGACCGCGCTCCTCTCGGCCCTCGGTCGCGCCTGAGCGGCCCACTGCGATGGCGCGCGGCGCCGACCTGCCCGTGATCGCGATCGTCGGCCGACCAAACGTCGGCAAGTCCACGCTCTTCAACCGATTCGTCGGCAGGCGCCGGGCGCTCGTGCGCGACGTCCCCGGCGTCACGCGCGACCGCCTCTACGGCCAGGTGAGCTTCGAGCGCTGGCAAGCCCGGGTGATCGACACCGGCGGCTTCGATCCCTCCTCGGTGGAGCCGCTGATCGAGGGCGTGCGCCGCCAGATCCTCACGGCGCTCGAGGAGGCCGACCTCGTGCTCTTCGTGGTCGACGCGCGGGACGGGGTGACGGCCCTCGACGCCGAGATCGCGCGCGCCCTGCGCCGCACGGGGCGTCCGGTCGTGCTCGCGGCCAACAAGGTTGACGGGCCGGGGCAGGAACCAGGCCTCGCCGACCTCTACCGTCTGGGCGTCGGCGAGCCCGTGCCGGTCTCCGCCGAGCACGGACGCGGCGTCGCCGAGCTGCTCGAGGTGTTGCGCGCGCGGGCCCCTCAATCCTTCGCGGCTCCCGCGCGTCTCGGCGCGCCGGCGCACGTGGCCGTCATCGGCCGGCCGAACGTCGGCAAGTCGTCGCTCGTGAACGCGATGGTGGGCGCCGAGCGCGTGCTCGTGCACCCGGACCCCGGCACGACCCGGGACGCCGTGGACACGACGCTCGTGTACGAGGGGCGCGCGTACGTGCTCGTGGATACCGCGGGCATCCGGCGCAAGGGGCGCGTGCACGAACCCCTCGAGAAGCTCGCCGTCGTCATGGCGCTCCGGAGTCTCGAGCGGTGCCAGGTGGCTCTCGTCGTCCTCGACGCGTCCGAGGGGGTCACGGCGCAGGACGCGCACATCGCCGGCTACGCCGACCAGGGGGGCCGCGCGACCGTGCTCGTCGTCAACAAGTGGGACCTGGTGCCCCACGGCATGGTCCGCAAGGCGGAGGTCGTCGAGCAGGTCCGCGATCGGCTGCCCTTCCTCGAGCACGCGCCCGTCTGTTTCACGTCCGCCGTGCGCGGCGACGGCGTGCCCGAGATCTTCGACACGATCGACGAGGTCGCCACCGAGTTCGGCAGGCAGATCGGGCCCGCGGAGGTCACCGCGACGCTCCGCGCGGCGATCGAGCGCCGGCCCGTCTCGGTCGGGGGCGCGCCCCTCGTGCTGCAGTCCGCCTCGCAGGTGAGCACGGCGCCCCCGACCTTCGCGCTCCGCGTGAACAAGCCCGACGACATCCACTCCTCCTACGCGCGCTACCTCGTGAAGTCCTTGCGCCACGCCTTCGGCTTTGCCGGGACGCCGATCCGGCTCTCGCTCCGGAAGGGGGCGGTGCGGCGCGCGCGGGCGGGGGCTCGGAGGGTCCGGCGATGAAGCGCGTCTGGCTCCACCGCCGCGGGACCGCCCTCGTCGTGCTGGTCGCGCTGGTTCTCTTGGGCGGCGCGATCATGCTGCTGTGGGGCCCGAGCGACGGCGCGTTCCCCCGCGGCGGGGCGGGAGGCCTGCCCGACGCTGGCGGCGTGCCGCCGACGTCTCCGGTGGCCGCGTTGATCCCGGGGCACCACGTGCCGCTTCCCGACGCCCAGGGCCGCATCGTCGTTCCCGTCACCGACCGGATCCCGTCTTACTTGCCCGCCGAGGGAATTCCCGCCGGCTGGGCCCTCAAGGAATTCGCCGGGCGCGCTTCGGTCGAGCTCGTGCGCGACCCCGCGGGGATGGCGCTGCGGCTCCGGAGCTCACGCGGGTCATTCGCCCTCCACCGTGACGTCATCGTCGACCTCAGAGAGTTTCCGCTGCTCTCGTGGTCGTGGAAGGTGACTCGCCTCCCGGCGGCGGGTGACGTGCGCCACGCGGCCACCGACGACCAGGCCGCCCAGGTCTACCTCGTGTTCCCGCGCTGGCCCTCGCCGCTCACCCGCAGCGACGTGATCGGCTACGTCTGGGACAGCCACGCGCCGATCGGGACCGAGCTCGAGAGCCCGAAGGCGGCCAACGTCAAGATCATCGTCGTCGAGTCCGGGACGGCGCGGCTGGGCGCCTGGCAGCGTCAGGAACGGAACGTGGCGGCCGACTACGCCGCCCTGTTCGGGCGCCCGCCGATTCGGTTGGGGCAGATCGCGGTCATGATCGACAGCAACGATACCCAGAGCGACGCCGAGGCGCTTTTCGCCAATCTCGTGTTCTCGCGCGGCACCACGGAACGCGTGGAAATTCCAACGTCTATGCTAAGATGACGCGCGAATGGCTGCCGACGACAAGCGGGGCCCTGGGGTCTGGGACGCGGAGCCGCGACGTTCGGTATTCGCCGCCCTCTGGTTCCGCGTGGTGCTGGTGGTGATCGTGGCTGGCGCCGTCGGTGTAGTCGCCGTGCCGCGTGTCCTCGACTTGATGAATCCGTCGCCGGCCCAGCCCACAGTGGCCATGAAGCCGGCGCCGTCGGTGGCGCCGGCGCCGATGCCCGCTCCCGCTCCCGAGCCGGCGGAAAAGCCGCCCGCTGGCCTCGCCCCCGCACCCTCGGTTCCCGCGGCCTCGGCCCCAGCCACGACAGTCGCCCCGACCACGACGGACGAGAAGCCGGCCGAGCGCCCGAAGACGCCGCTGACCGCGAAGCGGACCGCACGCCGAGCCGCAAAGGCGTCGGCGGCGAATACCGCGGTAGGGAGCGGCGCCTACTGGCTCCAGGTCGGGGCGTTCAAGGATCCCGGCGCCGCCAAGCGGCTGGTCGCGCGGCTTCGCGCCCAGAGCTATCACGTCGTGGAGGTTTCCACGGGCGCCGCGAACAGCGCGCCGCCGGCTCGGAGTGGCGGCGCGGCCTCCGACCGCTACGATGTCTTCGTCGTCGGCGGCTCCTCGGCGGACGTCGCCGCGAAGCTCTCCGCCAAGGGACTCGCGACCGAGCCCGCAGGCGACGGCGTCGTCGTGAAGCCGAGCCTGCCCCTGCGCGACGCCGTGGCGCTGTCCAAAGACCTCGCGGCCGGGGGATTGAAGGTCCAGGTGCGCCGGTCCAGCTCGCAGACGGCCGCGGCGGCGGCGCCTGCGCCCGCGCCGAGCGCGAGCGGCGACGGGCTCCACCGCGTGCAGGTCGGGCCCTACGCGGATCGTGCGGCCGCGACTTCGACGCTGAAGGAGCTCGAGGGGAAGGGCTACAAGCCCTTCATCGCGAGGAGGTGAGGCGTCACCGTGACGAAGAACGATCTGGTCAATGCCGTGGCGAACCACGGACTCTCCAAGCGCCAGTCGTCCTCGGTCGTCGAGTCCGTCTTCGACATCATCTTTCGATGCTTCGAGCGGGGCGAGGACGTCAAGATCGTCGGCTTCGGGCACTTCCGCATCCGGAAGAAAGCCTCCCGGCGCGGACGTAATCCCCAGACGGGCGAGTCGATCGAGATCACGGCGCGCAGGGTGCTCACGTTCAAGCCGAGCAAGGGGCTCAAGCAACGGATCAACAGCGCCACGCCGTAGCCGACGGACCGTCGCCCGCCCCCGAGAAGCTCTACTATCGGATCGGCGAGGTCGAGACGATCACCGGCGTGCCGGCGTACGTGCTCCGTTACTGGGAGTCGGAGTTCAAGCTCCTGCGGCCGAAGAAGAACCCGGCGGGCCAGCGCCTCTATCGCCGGCGTGACCTCGACCTCGTCTATCGCATCAAGACCCTGCTCTACGACGAGCGCCTCACGCTCGAGGGCGCCAAGAAACGTCTCATCGCCGAATCCAGGAGATCAACCGAGCAGCTCGACCTCGGCATGCGACAGGCGACCTACGCCGAGGCGCTCCGGCGCATCCGTGACCGCCTGAACACGCTCCGCGGGCGGCTCACGCCTTGAAGGGCGGCGGACATTCTGCGACAATCCACGCCTGAGGTCGGGGCGTGGCGCAGCCCGGTAGCGCACATGACTGGGGGTCATGGGGTCGCTGGTTCAAATCCAGTCGCCCCGACCATTTTTCTCTCCGATGCCCGCGCTGCTGCTCACCAACGATGACGGTGTCCATGCCTCCGGACTCGGCGCGCTGGCGCAGGCGCTCGCCGAGCTGGGGGAGGTGTACGTCCTCGCGCCCGAGCGCGAACAGAGCGCCTGCGGCCACGCCCTGACGCTCCACCGGCCGCTCCGGGTCGATCGCCTCGGTGAGCGGCGGTTCGCGGTGAACGGCACGCCCTCCGATTGCGTGAACCTCGGCGTGCTGGGCTTCCTGCCCGAGCGACCCGTGCTGGTCGTCGCCGGCGTCAACCACGGCACGAACCTCGGCGACGACGTGACGTACTCCGGCACCGTGTCGGCGGCGATGGAGGGAACGCTCCTCGGGGTGCCCGCGATCGCGGTGTCGCTCGCACCGGGCGGCGACCTGGCCGTCGCCGCCGAGGTGGCGCGGCTCGTCGCGCTGCGGGTCCTCGTCACGGGCCTGCCGAAGATGACGCTCCTCAACGTCAACGTGCCGGGGGCGCCGCCCCGCGGTATCCGCCTCACGCGTCTGGGTCACCGGGTCTACCGCGAGAAGATCGTGGAGCAGACGGACCCGCGCGGCCGCACGCACTACTGGATCGGCGCCGGCGAGCCCGAGTGGGAAGAGCTTCGGGGCACCGACATGGGCGCCCTGCACGAGGGCTACGTCTCGATCACGCCACTCCACCTCGACCTCACCGACCACCGGGCCCTCGACGCGCTCGTGGACTTCGGCGGGAGCCTCGACGCCCAGTACCGCGGGGCGACGCGAAAGGCCGCGCGGAGAAAGTAGTGGAGCGGGTGTGGGATCCGTTCGAGCTCGTGCGCGCGCAGATGGTGGACGAGCAGCTCGTGCGCCGCGGGATCGCCGATGCGCGCGTGCTCGGCGCCATGCGCAAGGTGCCCCGCCAGCTCTTCGTCGACGAAGCGCTCCGTGGGCGCGCCTACGGCGACCACCCGCTCCCGATCGGGGAGGAGCAGACGATCTCCCAGCCCTACATCGTCGCGCTGATGACCGAGCTCCTGGAGCTCTCCGGGCGCGAGAAAGTGCTCGAGATCGGCACCGGCTCCGGCTACCAGACGGCGGTGCTCGCCGAGCTCGCGCGCCGCGTGTGCTCGATCGAGCGGCTGCCGCGCCTCGCCGAGCGGGCCCGCGCCCTCCTCGAGCAACGGGGTTACACGAACGTGTGGGTCCGCGTCGGCAGCGGGACTCTCGGCTGGCCCGACGAGGCGCCGTTCGACCGGATCCTCGTCACCGCCAGCGGGCCTGCGGTGCCGCCGCCGCTCTTCGCGCAGCTCGTCGAAGGCGGACGGATGGTGGTGCCGATCGGCGACGCGCTGAACCAGGTGCTGACGCTGGTCGAGAAGGTCCGCGGCGAGATGAAGACGCGCGAGTGCGGCGAGTGCAAGTTCGTCAAGCTCGTCGGAAAGTACGCGTGGGAGGCGTGAGCGGCTTGTGTACAATAGGCGCGTCGCGTCGGGGCGTAGCGCAGCCTGGTAGCGCGCACGGTTCGGGACCGTGAAGTCGGAGGTTCAAATCCTCTCGCCCCGACCAACATTCTCCCGCCCGGCGGTCGGTGTCGACCGGCCGCCGGGCGGCCCTCGAATCCGGCCCGAACCCGCATGAACGAGCCGCGATCTGCCGCGGAGATCATCGTCGAGGGGTATGTGCAGGGTGTCGGCTACCGCACCTACGCGCAGCGCCGCGCCGAGGGGCTCGGTCTCTCCGGCTTCGTCATGAACCTCAAGGACGGTCGAGTCCGCGCGCGGGCCGAGGGGTCACGTGCGCTCATCCAGGACTTCGTGCGCGAGCTGGAGAAGGGGCCGCCGCTTTCGCGGGTGGAGAAGGTGACCGTGCGCTGGCTCGCGCCCACCGGGCGCTTTGCCTCGTTCGGCATCCGCTTCGCCGAGTTCGAGCCGTGAAGCCTCGCGACGTCGCGCGGCTCGGCGTCGGCGCCGCGGGGCTCGTGGCCGTGCTGAACGCGTCTCCCGTCGGCGCCGCCTCTCCGGCAGACGCCGCGCCCCCGGCGCGCGTCCACGCGGTGAAGGCCGGGGACACGCTCCGTGCGCTCGCGAAGCGCTACGACGTCACCGTCGGCGCGATCGTGGCGGCGAATCGCCTGCCCAGTGCGGACGTGCTGCAACTCGGCCAGCGCCTCGTCATCCCGCCGGCGGCGTTCGCGGGCCAGGCCAGCGCTGCGATACCCGAGGGAAACCCGCGGCGGGACGCGCCGCCACAGCCCGCGCCGCGCCCGGCCGCGCTTCGCCCGCCGACCTACATCGCGCTCGCGGTGCCGGACACGGACGAGCTGGCGACAGCGTTCGCCTGGCCCGTTGAAGGCCCCGTGACGTCCTCGTTCGGCAGGCGGCGGAGCAGCTGGCACCGGGGGATCGACATCAAAGCCGAATCCGGGACGCCCGTCCACGCGGCGGCGGCCGGCGTCGTAGTGATGAGCGGCGTTGGACCCCGCTACGGTCGCGTCATCAAAGTGGAGCACGACGGGGGGTTCGTCACGGTCTACGCCCACAACGACCGGAACCTGGTCGAAGCGGGCGACCGCGTCGACGCCGGCCAGATGATCGCGACGGTGGGCCGGACGGGGCGGGCCACGACCTCCCACTTGCACTTCGAGATCCGCCATCAGGGGCGCAACTACAATCCGCTCTACCTCCTGCCGCTCCCGCCTCGGATTGCGGGCGCGGAGGAGACCGACGACAATCCGCTCGATGACTGATGACGCCCACGACGTCATTCCCGACGAGCCACTCGACACGCTGCCCGACGAGGTCGACGAGAACGTCCGGGACGAGACGCGCGACACCAGCCGCGAGAATCTGCGCCTCGTCGTCCAGATCGCGCGCCGCTACCTGAATCGCGGCCTGCCCCTTCCAGACTTGATCGAGGAGGGGAACCTTGGGCTCCTGCGTGCCGTCGAGAAGTTCGACGGCGAGCGCGGCACCCGCTTCTCGACCTACGCGGCGTGGTGGGTCCGCCAGGCGGTCGTGCGGGCGCTCGCGAATCAGGCGCGAACGATCCGTCTGCCCGTGCACGTCGAGCTGCTGCTCGGGCGTTACGCGCGCGAGCAGAAGCGGTTGAGCCATGAGCTCGGGCGCGCCCCGACGTTCGCGGAGCTCGCGGCCGCCCTCGGCATGAGCGTGGAGCAGGTGGAGGAGCTGGAGGAGATCCGCCAGCGCCCCGTGTCGCTCGAGACCCCGCTGAGGGAAGGGGAGGGCCGTGTCGCCGACCTCATCGCCGATCCCTCCCCCGGCCCGAGCGAAGCCGTCGGTGCTTTCCTCAGGGAGCGCGCAGACCTCGTGTCCGCCCTCGACGATCTCGCCGAGAACGAGCGGCGGGTCCTGCGCCACCGTTTCGGCCTCGAGACCGATCGGGCGGAGACGCTCGAGGCGATCGGCCGGCGGCTCGGGCTCACCCGCGAGCGCGTGCGCCAGATCGAGGCCGCCGGGCTCCGGAAGCTGCGTGCGCTCCTCGCCGCACGGGGCGTGGACGCGTCGGATCTCTTCTGAAAGCGCGGTAGAATGAGCCTACTGCCTCGTCAGTGCACGTGCCCCCGTAGCTCAGGTGGATAGAGCAGCAGTTTCCTAAACTGCGTGCCGGGTGTTCGAGTCACCCCGGGGGCACCAATTTCACGCGTAGTT
>MNCR01000020.1 GCA_001914535.1 Candidatus Rokubacteria bacterium 13_2_20CM_69_15_1 | reverse complement strand
GCCACCTCCGGGACCTCGAGGAGCTCTTCATGATCCGGTTCCGCACGATGCTCGCCATGGACGAGCCCCCGTTCCTTGTCCTCGGCGAGATGCCGCTCGACCCCGCGTCGTGGGGAATCGTCGCGGGTGACCCGCTCCCACTCGATCCCGACCGGTGGGCCGAGGAACGTCAGTACCTTCGAAACGATACGGGCGCGGCGCTCGCGGCTCTGCGCAAGCGGCGGCAGGAAACGCTGGCGTTCCTCAGACGGCTCACACCGGTGCAGTGGCAGCGCGGTAGCATCCACGCCACCCTCGGCCGCATGACCTTCGACGACTGGGTAACGCTCATCGCCGCGCATGACGACAACCACCTGAGCCAGCTCGAGCGTGCCCTCGAAGGGCGCACGTAAACCGGCGTCTCGGTCCGCGCGGCGGCGCCTCTCACCTTGCGCTCGGGGTTATCCTCGGGATTGACGCGCCATGAAGATCGTCGTCAGCGCCAGGAACGGGACGCGCGACTTCGAGTGTGACCCCGGGGAGAAGATCCTCCACGCCGGCCTCCGGAGCGGCGTCGAGCTTCCCTACGAGTGCGCCACGGGCACGTGCGGCACGTGCAAGGCCCGGCTCGTGGGTGGGCGCGCCGAGAGCGAGTGGCCCGACGCGCCGGGCGGCCGGTCTCTCCAGAGCGCGGCCGAGCTCCTCACGTGCCAGAGCGTGGCCCGCGACGACTGCACGCTCGCGCTCGGCACCGCGCTGAAGTCGCGCGCGCCGAGCGCCCCCACGCCGCGCGCCCTCGGTGGTGTCGTGCGCGCGCGCCGCGCGCTGACGCACGACGTCGTCGCCCTCCAGCTGGACGTCGACGGACCGCTCGACTTCGACGCCGGCCAGTTCGCCCTCGTCACGGTGCCGGGGATCGCCGGGGCTCGCGCCTACTCCATGGTGAACTTCGATCGCGGCGCCGAGCGGTTGTCATTCGTGCTGAAGCTGAAACCGGGGGGCGCCGTGAGCAACTGGCTCTTCGGCGACGGCGTCGAGGGCACGCGCCTCGGCCTCTTCGCGCCGCTGGGCCACGCGACGTTCCATCCCGACGTGCGCAAGCACGTCCTCTGCATCGCGGGGGGCAGTGGCATCGCCGGCATGATGTCGATCCTGTCGCTCGCCTGCCGCGAAGGTCACTTCGGGGCGTGGGACGGTCACGTCTTCTTCGGCGTCCGCACCGCGCGGGACGGCTTCTTCCTCGACGAGCTCGAAGCGTTCCGGGCGCAGTACCCGGCGCGGCTCTCTGTGACGGTGGCGCTCTCCGACGAGGACGTGCCGGCGTCGCTGCCCGCGGCCTATCCCGGATTCGCGTTCGCGCGGGGCTTCGTCCACGCCGTGGCCGGCGAGCGCATGAAAGGGCGCTTCGCCGACGTGCGCGCCTACGTCGCGGGCCCGCCGCCGATGGTCGACGCGAGCCTTCGCCTCCTGTTGCGCGAGGCGCGGCTGCCACCCGCCGACATCCGCTACGACAAGTTTAGTTGAATCATAAGGAGCCGACGATGGGCCCATACGATCGCCACGTGTTCGTCTGTACGGGCGGTGAGACATGCCCGACGCAGGGGGAGACGGAGAACTACGTGAAGATCCTTCGCGCCGGCGTCCAGAACGCCGGTCGGTCGAGCGATGTGCGCATCAACAAGTCCGGCTGCTTTTCGCAATGCGGCCACGGTCCGATGATCGTCGTCTATCCCGACGACGTCTGGTATGCGGGCGTCCGGGAGTCGGATCTGGACGAAATCCTCACCTCGCACATCATCGGCGGTAACCCCGTCGAGCGCCTCCGCTACGATCCCGGCAAGCCCGGACCGAACAAGATCGTCGGCGAGAAGAAGGGCGCCGAGGGTCGCGCGCCGGCATCGGACGTCGGGAGGGCGGGTCCAGCGTGGAAACGGGTGTGTCGATCGGACGAAGTCCCGGCGAACGGGATGAAGGCGTTCCCGGTCGACGGGGTCGATGTCCTCATCGTCCACACCGGGGAGGCGTTCGTCGCGTATCAGGCGCTGTGCCCCCACGAAGCCGTCGCGCTCGAGCAAGGGGTTCACGACGGATCCGTCCTGACCTGCCTGGAGCACATGTGGCAGTTCGACGTCCGAACCGGCGCGCCGATTGGCGACGCCGAGACGGGGCTCACGGGGTATCGCCTCAAGGAGGAGCGTGGCGAGCTCTACGTCGCGCTCGAAGGGTAGAGGCTCGACACCAGACAGGATGCCGAGCGCGTCTGGTATTGTGTTACGGGTGGGCAGGATGGACGAGCAAGACCCCGAGATCCTGATGCGCGGCCAGCCGCGAGGCGGCGAGGCCATCGAACAGCCGGCGAAGCTGATCCGGATCGCCGCCATGATCCGCGAGCTGCTGGAAGAGGTACGCCAGTCATCGGTGGACGAGGCGGGCCGGAAACGCCTGCGCCAGATCTACGACCGCGCGCTCGCGGCATTGCGGGAGGGCCTCTCGGGGGATTTGCAACAGGAGCTCGACACGCTGACGATCCCTCTCGAGGGGACGCCGAGCCAGTCGGAGATCCGGATCGCACAGGCCCAGCTCGTCGGCTGGCTCGAGGGTCTCTTCCACGGGATCCAGGCGGCGCTGTGGGCGCAGCACATGCAAGCGGGCTCGCAACTTGCGGAGATGCGGCGTCGCGGGCTGCCCCCAGGGTCGCCCGACTCGGATCAGACAAAGCGGCCGGGCCAATATCTGTAGCGCCTGCGTGAGCTGGGCGTCTCGGCCTGCGCCCGGCGGATCTGCTCTCCTCGCCTCGTGACCGCCGGCGGAACACCCTCCGCGCCAAATCCCCGCATCGTGCTCGCGGGCGTGCGCCGTGATCTCGCGCGCGTGCCGGCGGTTCTCGCGGCGCTGCTCGCCGACCCGGAGGACGCGCTCTGGCGCGCGCGGCCGGCGCCGGCCGAATGGTCCCCGGTCGAGATCGTGTGCACACGCCAGGACGGGGGCGGCCGCCGGGAGGGCGCCCCCGCCGAGCCGCGGGCCCGGAGCAGGACTGCCTTTGCGGAACCGGGACAGCGGCTCCCAGCAATTCGTGTAGCACTCGAATTCGTGGTGTCAAGACCGCCGACGGGCGAACGGGTTTGCTATATGAACTGACAGAGACGCAAGACGCGTCACCGAAAAGGAGGTGAACCGAAATGGCGCTCGCACTCCGGGTCGAGGATCTCTTCGACCGATTTGTCCGCGACTGGCCCTGGCCCGGGGCGACAGGCGAGTTCCGCGGATGGGCGCCGGCCGTGGACATGGTGGACCGCAAGAACGAGGTCGTCGTGCGAGTCGATGTCCCCGGACTCAGCGAGAGAGATATCAACGTGAGCATTGACAACGGCGTGCTGACGATCAGTGGCGAGCGGAAGGAGGACCGGGAGGCCCAAGATGATGATTACTACTGCTCTGAGCGGTGGGCCGGTAGCTTCTCCCGGGCTCTCATGCTGCCACAGGGCGTCGACGCGGACGGGATCAAGGCGACGCTGAAGCACGGCATTCTCGAGGTCCAAATACCGAAGACGAAGGAGGCCGCCGGAAAGCGGATCGAGGTGAAGGCGGCGTGAACGGAGACGACAAAGGAGGAGAAGCGCATGAAGACGGACAGCCAACTCCAGCACGACGTGATCAAAGAGCTCGAGTGGGAGCCCCGGATCGACGCGGCGCACATCGGCGTGGCGGCGAAGGACGGCGTGATCACGCTGAGCGGCTCCGTCGCGTCATACGGGGAGAAGCACGAGGCCGTGAAGGCGGCCAAGCGCGTCTACGGCGTCAAGGCCGTCGTCGACGAGATCGAGGTGAAGCTGCCGTTCTCTAGTGAGCGGACCGACGTCGACATCGCGGAGGCCGCCGTCAGGGCCCTCAAGAACAACCTTTCCGTGCCCGCGGACAAGATCACGGTCACCGTTCGCGAGGGCTGGATCACGCTCGAGGGTCAGGTCGAGTGGCACCACCAGAAGGCCGCCGCCGAGAGCGCGGTGCGGTACCTCGTGGGGGTGAAAGGGGTCAGCAACCTGATCATGGTCAAGCCTCGCGTGACCCCGACCGACATCAAGATGAAGATCGAGGAGGCGCTCAAGCGCAACGCCGAGATGGACGCCCGCCGCATCACCGTGGAAGTCTCCGGTGGTGAGGTCACGCTCCGCGGCAGCGTGCGCTCCTGGGCGGAGAGCCAGGAGGCCGAGCGCGCGGCCTGGGCGGCGCCCGGAGTCTCCCACGTGAAGAACCTCCTCACGATCATGCCGTAACCCGCGGTTCGAGCCCTTCGCGCTCGGCGGGCCCCGGGGCCTTGCGAGGCCCCGGGCTCACCGAGCGCATCGCCGGTCACACGCGGAGCGCAGGCTTTCCGTCCCGCCGGTACTCGACGTAGTGCGCGGTCTCGTCGGCCACGTCGCGGCCGAAGAGGGTCTCCACAACGTAGAAGGCCATGTCGATCCCCGAGGCCACGCCAGCCGAGCTGATGACGCCATCGTCCACGACCCGATACTCGCGCTCCACCGTGACGCCGGCCTTCAGGGAATCGAGGGTGTCCAAGGCTCCCCAGTGCGTCGTCGCGTGCCGGCCCTCGAGGAGACCCGCCTTGGCGACGAGGAGCGAGCCGGTGCACACCGTGGTGACCTTCCGAGCCCGGGCCGCCGCGCGACGAATCCAGTCGAGCGTCTCGGCGTCGTGGAGGAGCGCGCGGGTGCCCCACCCGCCAGGCACGACCACGAGGTCGACCCTGGGCGCGTCGGCGAAGCCGTAGTGGGGAATCACCCGAAGACCGCCGGTCGTCTGGATGGGCGCCGCGGTCTTCGCGACGGTGAAGACGTGGAAGGGCGCGCTGTCCTCCGAGCGGCGCGACTCCGGGCCAGGTACGAGCCGTGTCCGCGAGAAGACTTCGAAGGGGCCCGCGAAGTCGAGGATCTCGACGTCGTCGAAGATCAGGATGCCGACGTGCCACTTGTCCATGTCACCCTCCTGGGCGCGCGACGGGGCGGTGCAGAGCCAGACCCTACGACACTCTCCGATTTCGCACAAGAGCGCGTGGGCCTGCTCAGATCGTGATCGTGCGAAAGCGGAGGATGATCACGGCGAGGATCACGATCGTGAGGCTGCCGAGCACGGGATTGCCGTATGAGCTGACGAGAACCTGGGCGCCGCCGAGGACGAGCGCGGCGAGCGCGAGATTCGCGAGCGACACGCCGGCCACCAGGACGAGCATGAAGGCGTTGATGAGCCAGGGGACCCCGAGGTTCGGGTGAACGCTGACGAGCGGGGTCAGGAGGGCGCCGGCGAGAGCGGCCAGCCCGGCTCCCAGGCAGAACGTCACGAACCGCACGAGCCGGGTGTTGATCCCCAGCGCCTGCGCGAGCTCCTCGTTCATGATCACCGCCCGGGCCACGATGCCGATCTGTGTTCGCTGCATCACGAGCCACACGGCCACGCCCAGGGCCAGCGCGAGCAGCAGCAGCACGAGCCGGTATTCGGAGTACGTCGCCCCGCTCACGGTCACCGCCCGTCCGATCGCGCTCTCGGCGAAGCGGATCTCGCGGCCGAAGTAGAGCGTGATGAGCTGCACGACGATGATGTTGAGCCCCCAGGTGGCCAGGATGGTGTCGAGCGGCCGCGCGTAGAGCCGGCGGAGAACGCGCCATTCCACGAGCGCCGCGACGACGACACCGACGACGAAGGCGAGAAGGGGCGCCGTCCACGGGTTCCAGCCGAGCCCGGTCGTGACGACGCCGGCGTAGGCGCCCACCGCGAGGAAGGCGCCGTGCGCGAGATTGATGATCTTGAGGACGCCGTAGACGATCAGAAGGCCGAGCGCGACGATGTACAGCACGCCAGCCGTCGTGACGACGTCGAGCAGCTGGGTGGTGAACACGGCGCTCGGCCTCCCCTCGCGTTCCGTCTCTATTTCAAGTTCGGGCACTGGTTGCCCGGATCGACGAGCCCGAAGCTCTTGAGGACCTTCGTTTTGCCGTCGGCCTGCACCTGGGCCAGGTAGACCGGCAGCGGGGCGTGGTGCTGCTTGTTCATCTGGACCTGCCCGCGCGGCCCCGTGAAGATGATCGTGGGCAGCACCTGGACGAGCTTGTCCACGTCGGTGGTCCCCGCCTTCTCCACGGCCTTGGCGTAGGCGTAGATGCCGTCGTACTCCGGCTCCGAGAGCGAGTTGGGGGTCTTGAGATTGCCGCCGAATTTCCGCTTCATCGCGTCGAGGAATTTCTGGTTCGCGGGGTTGTCGAGGCCCGTGAAGTAGTCGCCCGTGTAGTAGACGCCCTCCGCCGCACCGCCGCCCGCCTCGGCGGTCAGCTCGTCGATGGAGAGGCTGCCGACCGGCATCTTGAGCCCCGCCGCCTTGAACTGCTTCATGAAGTCGATGTTCGGGCCGCCCCCGGAGGTGGAGTAGATGATGCCGTCCGGGTTCGCCGCGCGGATCTTGCTGATGATCGCCGTCCAGTCCGACTGCTGGAGCGGCTGGTACTCCTCACCGAGGATCGTGCCGCCCATCCCCTTGATCGTCTTCTTGGCGGCCTCGATCATCCCGCGGCCGAAGGCGTAGTCGCTGCCGAGGGCGAACCACTTCTTGACCTTCTTCTCGTCGGTCATGAATTTGATGAGCGGCGGCACGACCTGCTCGGGCACCCACGCGTTGACGAAGAGGTGCTTGCCACAGGCCCGGCCCTCGTAGAAGGACGTGTAGATGAAGAGCGTCTTCGCCCGCTCGGCAATCGGGGCCCCGGCGTTCCGGGCCGCGCTCGTCTCCATCGTGATGATCGTGTCGGCCTTGTGCTGACGGATGGCGGTATTGAAGGCCTTCACGGCACCGGCGGGCCCGCTCTCGTCGTCGAGCGGAACCAGCTGGAGCTTCCGGCCGAGCACCCCGCCCCTGAGGTTGATCTCCTCGACGGCGAGCTCACCCGACTGGACCACGGCCGGCGCCACGACGCTGTTGACGCCGCTCAAGCCGACCGGCACGGCGATGACGATCGGTTTCTTGTCTTGTGACTGCACGGCTCCGGCCGGCACCATCGCCGCGATCAGCACTCCGACGAGGGCCGCCAGTGATCGTGATCTCGTATTCGTCCACCTCTCTCGCATGTCACGCTCTCCTTTCGTCGACCTGTTCTCTCCGGACGCTAGAGGGCGAGGTGTCGCTCGACACGCTCCCGCACCCCGGCATCGGCAGTGCGTCCGGTTTCCACGACCGTTCCCACCTTCAGGACCGCGTACCGATCGGCGAGCGCCAGGGCAAAGTCGACGTTCTGCTCCACGAGCACGATCGCGAGCCCGCGGGCCCGCCGCTCTTCCGTCAGCACCTCCTGGAGCCGCGTGACCACCGCTGGCTGGAGGCCCTCGCTGATTTCGTCGACGAGGACCAGACGTGGTCTCGTCAGCAACGCCCGGCCGATCAGGAGCATCTTCTGCTCGCCACCCGACAGCGTCCCCGCCCGCTGCCCGCGCCGCGCCTTCAAGATCGGGAACGACCGGGCCACGGCCTCGAGCCGGTCGGTGAATTCGGACAGCTCCCTGAGCGCGAGTCGCAGGTTCTCCTCCACGGAAAGGTCCTGGAAGATCGACTTCTCCTGAGGGACGTAGCTCACGCCGAGCCGCGTGATCCGGTACGGAGCCCACCCACTCACGTCGGCGCCGAGGACCTCCACGCGGCCGCGGCGGGCAGGCAGCAGCCCCATCATGGTCTTGAGCAGCGTCGTCTTTCCCATCCCGTTCTTGCCGAGGATGGCGAAGATCTCCGCCGGGCGCACGTCGAGCGTCACGCCGTGGAGCACGGCGGAGTCGGCGTAGCCGCCTTCCAGCCCCTCGACGGCGAGGGCGGCCCGCTCGACGTCGTCCGCGATCACGGCCGCGTCGCTCCGCCGACGTAGATCGTGCGGATCACCTCCGACTCGGCCACCTCGGCGAGCGGCCCGTCGGCGAGGACCTTTCCCATGTGCAACACGACGAGTCGTGTGCTGATCTCGCGGACGAAGTCGAGGTCGTGCTCGATCAGGAGGATCGAGAGCCGGTGACTCTGCGCCAGCTCCGTCAGCACGCCGCCGATCGCCGCGCGCTCCTCGCGCGTGAGCCCGGCCGTCGGCTCGTCGAGAAGCAGGACCGTCGGCTCCAGCGCGAGCACCATCGCGAGCTCGAGCGCCTGCTTCGCTCCGTGGGACAGGTGGCCGGCCGGCTCGTCGAGGCGGGACAGGAGCCCCGAGACCTGCACCGCGTGGAGGGCGGGCTCCGGCAGCTCGACCGTGCGCGACCGCCGCCACAGCGAGGTGGACGCGCGGTACGCGCGCGCGACACGGAGGCAGTCCAGGACGGACAAGGCGTCGAACACGTTCGGCGTCTGGAACTTCCGGCTGACGCGATGTCGCCGCTCGACCGCTCGCGGCCGTCGGCGATGCAGCGCAGGAGGGTCGTCTTGCCGGCGCCGTTCGGTCCGACGATTCCCACCACCTCACCGCGCCGGGCCTGAAGGCTGACGCCGTCGAGCACCTGGAGGCTGCCGTAGCGCTTGCTCACCTTTCGCAGCTCCAGGACCGGCGTCCCCTGCTCCGCGCCGGGCGTAGCATTCCCCCGCCGCGCGCCACTCCCCGCGGCGGCAGGCCGAACCTGAAGCGTCGTTGCGCGCGCGCGCGCGCTGCCGACGCTCACGCGCGACAGCGCGCCGGCGATCGCGGGCACGAGGCCCTGGGGGAGATAGACGACGATCAGCACGAACGCGAACCCGACGAAGAGCAGCCAGACGAACGGCAAGTTGCCGCCGAGGACGGCCGACACATAGTTGACGCCCACCGTGCCGAGAATCGGCCCGACCAAGGTCCCGCGTCCGCCGAGCGCCGTCCAGACGACCAGCTCCGTGCCGAACACGAAGTCGCCATACGAGTGGGCGGCGACGCTGCCGAAGAGCACGTAGCCCGAGCCCGCCAGCGCCGCGACGGCGCTGCAGGCGGCCATGAGGCGGATCTTCAGGCGCGACGTCCGGAGGCCCAAGTATCGGCAACGCTCCTCGTTCTCGCGAATCGCGACGAGGAGGCGGCCGGTGTCGCTCGAGACGAGCACGGAGGAGACCAGAGCGACGAGGAGCAAGAGCCCGCCCGAGACCCAGTACCACTGCATGATCGAGAATGCTGGGACGGGAATCGGGAGACCGCTGCTCGATCCGGTGTAGGCCCCGCCGCTCAGGATGACCTGCGTGAAGACGACCGGCAGGGCCAGCGTGACGATCGCGACGTAGATGGGCGAGGCCCGGTCGAAGAAGGACAGCCAGCCGACGGCCGCCCCGATGAGGGCCGCCGCCACCATCGCGCCGAGCATGACGGCGGCCGTGCCGAGCGCCCCTTCAACGTAGTAGGCCAGGGCGAGGGCGACCGTGTAGACCCCGACGCCGAAGAAGGCCGACTGCCCGAACGTCAGGATGCCCGTGTAGCCCCAGAGGAGGTCTACCGTGATCGCGGCGATCGCGAAGAAGAACGCCTGCGAGAGGATCTGCTGAGCGTACTCCCCGAGCACGAGCGGGCTCGCCGCGAGCAGCGCAGCGCGGCGGCCCGTGCCCGGGGTGTCTACGACGAGATGCTGGGCGCCAAGATGAGCCGGGGCTGGTACTGACCCCTATCCGATCAGACTGCCGGCACCGTGCCTCCGTCGATCACGTACTCGCTCCCGTGAATCGAGGCCGCTCGGTCAGAGACGAGGAAGGCGACCAGTTCAGCGACCTCGTCGGGCCGGCCGGGTCTGCCGATCGGAATTCCTCCAAGCGAGTCCATCAGGCCCCGCCGGGCGGTGTTCTGGTCAGTGCCGGCCTTTTCCGCGAGCCGAGCGACGAGGCGTTGGGCAGCCGGCGTTTCGATGAATCCCGGCGCGACCGTATTCACGCGGACGCCCCTGGGCCCGACTTCCTTCGACAGCCCCTTGCTGTAGGTCGTCAACGCGGCCTTGGCGGCCGCATAGGCGAGTGTCGCCTCGAACAGCGGCAAGCGCCGCTGGATGGACGAGATATGAATGATGACGCCAGTTCCCCGCTCCAGCATGCCGGGCAACAGTCCGCGATCGAGGCGGACGGCGGCGAATAGGTTGGCGTCGATGGTGTGCTGCCAATCCTCGTCGCCGAGCGCCAGCACCCCGCCGCTCGGTGCGGAGGAGCCGCCGACATTGTTGACGAGGATGTCCACGCCGCCGAGACGATCCAGGACGTTCCGGACCACCTTGTCCACGCCCTCGCGCGTGCTGATGTCGGCTTGGACAAACAAGTCCACGGTCTGACTTCCCGGCAACGGTGAGCGCGCCGTGGTCGCTACCGTCGCTCCGCCGGCAGCGAGGCGCCGCACGATCGCCTCGCCCATACCCTTGGTGCCACCCGTGACAAGGGCACGCTTGCCGGCGAACTCGGTCGGATCGGCCAAAAAGCGCGTCGCCCCGCTCATGGCAGGATGGGTACGCTCCTCATTGCACCGGTCAGAGGATAGAAATATGCTGACGAAATGACAAGCTCGCCGATGAGATTACCGCCGCTCACGCCGGTCGCCGACCTGGCCGGCTACCCGCTCTCCGTGGGCGACCTCGCGCAGGTCTCTCTGATCCTCGAAGGCATCATAGAAGACATCCAGACGCTGCGCGACCTGGATCTCCCCGACGACCTCGAGCCGATCCTCACCTTCCGCGTCGAGCCCTGGGGGTAGCCGATCGCGATGGCCGCATCGTCCCCGGGGCCCTGGCAGTCCCTTGCCGAAGCGGCGGCCGCCGTGAAGGCCCGCGCCGTGTCGCCGGTGGAGCTGACCCGTGCCTGCCTCGAGCGGATCGAGCGTGTCGACCACGTGGTGCACGCCTTCGTCTCCGTCGACGCCGAGCGCGCGTTGCAGGACGCCCGGAAGGCGGAGCGCGAGATCAAGGCCGGCCACTACCGCGGGCCGCTCCACGGCATCCCCATCGGCATTAAGGACAACTACGACACGACAGGCGTCGCCACGCGCAACGGGTCGCGCGTGTTCGCCGACCGGATGCCGGCGCAGGACGCGACCGTATGGGTGCGCTTGCAGGAGGCGGGCGCGGTCTTGCTCGGCAAGACCACCATGAGCGAGGCCGCCTGGGGCGTCGACTTTCCTCCGGTCAGAAATCCATGGGACGTGCGACGGAACCCGGGCCTGTCGTCC
>MNCR01000083.1:3476-11609 GCA_001914535.1 Candidatus Rokubacteria bacterium 13_2_20CM_69_15_1 | reverse complement strand
TTAGCGTATAGGTCCCAGCGGGGGTCACGAACTGAGCCTTCATAAACCCCGTGGCCGGAGTGAATGTGTCGAAGCCCGCCAAGCCCTGAGCATTGCATGCCGCCTCGCCGGATCTCTCACTCAAATCTAGCTCGAGGTTCACACGACAATCGTTTCTGTCGCACGTCGGTGGCGTTTGTGTTTTGTCGAACTCCGCGTCGGATACTACGGCCGTTCGTTTGATGAATCGTGGCGGAGTTCCCGTGGCCCCCCCGTCGTCGGACGGCGGAGGCGTCGTACCGGAGAGCAGGGTGAAGCCAGTGGAGGGCGAGGGAGCGACAAATTCGTTAGAGCAGGAAAGAACACCCTGAATGTTACAAGGTGTCAGGAATTCCGATCCGGCAACGGGACCACAAGACATTCCGGGTGGAGGGTTTAATGTGCCGCCGATTTCGCATCTCCCACTAATCGCCAAGGTATCGCTAGTGCTCGCCAAGCATTTTGCGCTCCCCGTAATCCACGAGGCGCAGATGAAAAACCCCGCGAAATCCGCACACCCCGCATGGGCTTCGGTCCGCGGAAATGCGACCATGCTGAGGACGAACAGACCGATCATGATTCGCCGGGACATGACCCCTCCTTTCGTCGTGTGTTCGACACTTTACCTGTTAAACGTCCGTCCGTCCCCGTATGCGCTTCACGGCTTAGAAGGCTCTACGGTGGTATTCCTACTCCTCCTTTCAGCCCTTCCAAGCTTCATGGAAGCGCCAGCGTGAACCTAGCAAAGACCATCCGGTCCGGCTGGATGCTCGGATTCCTCAGATCGCGGTCAAAAAACCTGAACTCCTGGTCAAAGAGATTGCTCGCGCCGACCGTGATGAACCCGTACCGCTGCGGCAGCCGGTAGCTGATCCCCGCGTCGACGACCCAGAAGTCATCTCGACCCGACCGAACGCGTCCGTTGTTCAAAACAAACGTGCCCTCTTGATCGAAGTGCGTCGCCTTCAGCGAGGCGCCGAATCCGGACGGGTGGAAAAAGCCGATGCCGACCGGCACACGATGGGTATTCAGGTCTTTCGGGTTGGAGGTCACCCCTTGAGTCGTATATCGCTCGAACTGGTATTCCAGTCGCAGCGCCCACCATGGATGGGGTGTCCAGAACAGATAGGAACGGGCGAGCCGCTCGCGCTGCTCCTCTTCTCGGAATGTAAGTTTGCCGAGCACTTGAGCAGACAAAAACGGAACGTCCATATCCCTCTGGGAGAACTCCACGCCCGCGAAGACGTCGTGTATGAACTTCTGATCGACCGCGACGCCATAGCGCCACGCGTTCGTCGCGTCGAAATCGTCGTAGAACTGATTGAACCCGGCCACGTTGGTGGGCTCGAGGGTCTGGTTCGTGATGAGCGCCCGCTTCAAGGCCCTGAACACCGCCCAGCGAACCGTCGTCGTTGGAAGCGGGTTCCACACCATCCCGAATTTCGGATTGAGCTGCTCGGTGTCCTTGAGCTTGTCGCCGTACGTGAAGTCCCCGCTGGCCCCGAGTATGAACGTCAGATCCCTCAGGGGGTTGATGTATGAATACGCGTACACATTGGTATGGCGGACGTCCGTACTGTCGCTGGTCTCTATCACCATGTCAGGACTAGGAGGAAAAGGAGGAAGGAAAGCGATCCGCACGGAGGTGTCGAGCCGTCCATTGACGTCGGCGTAGCCGGCGCCGGTCGTGAGGTTCACGTAGCGTGACCGGAACAGGTGCTGAAGCTCTCCGCTGAAAGCAGTCTGAGGGCTCTTGAACTCCGTGATCTTGTTCTCGAGGAACGGGCCGGGCGGAGCAAACCTTTTTTCTCTCGTACGAAAATCTGCGTCGGAGTAGATGAACGAGCCGAGGACGATCGAGCTCGGCGAGAAGGCGTGCCGCAGGCCAAGGCGGTAGCTGCGCCGCAGCTCCTTGTTGAGCTCGTCTGAATGCTCGTCTCGGGAGTGAGCTCCAACTGAAGGAAGACGTTCGCGATGTCGTCGTTCTGGCCACTGTTCGGGCGAAAGCCGTCTGACTCGAAGTGCGTGTAACCAGCGCTGAACGAAGCGTTCTTGTAGATGCCCCCGAGAACACCTTCCGCCGCGACCGTATCGTTCCCGCCGGCGAGGCCGGTCGTCAGCAGGGTGAGGCCGTTGCGGTTGAAGATCGGATTGAACTCGTTGAACGAGAGCGAGCCGGGACCGCCGGCACTGATGAGGAACAGGTTGCTCTCCGCGAGTCGGGGCTGGATGGGCGTCATGTTCAGGGGCTGCAGAAGCTGGGACTGGAGCAGCTCGCTGACCCGGGCGATCTCGTGACGCTGCAGAACCGAGTAGGTATCGGCCAGGAACCGGTGGGCGGAAAAGCTGGTCGGATCGGTGTTGACGGATTTCCAGCCCTCGACCAGGGCGAGCTGCTGGAAGCCGAGATCGCTGTAGATGCGGGCCTGGGCCGCGCTGCGCGCCGCCTCGTCAGAATCGAGCAACAGACGCGAGCGGTAGACCGCCCGGTTGTCGTTCAGCTCGATCGCCCGTTGCGACTCGTGCAGGGCCTCGACCGGCCGGTTCGTCGTCTGCTTGCCGATCGCATCGTAAAAATGGGGGGTCGGGTCGTTGGGGTCCAGCTGCTTGGCCACCGAATACTCGCGCTCGTCCAGCCCGGTGCGCTTCTCCTCGTAGTACGCCTTGCCGAGATAGCTGCGGACGATGGCGTTGTTGGGATCCAGGCTCGCCGCGGCCTCGATCTCCCGGCTCCCGCCGTTCAGGTCGCCCTCCCGGATCTTGCTGAGCCCGAGCCCGAGCCGAGGAAGAGGATCGGCCGAGTCGAGCGCGATCGCCTTCTCGAAGGCCGCCTTGGCGTCTCGGATCTTCACCCGCATCAGGTACGCGTAGCCGAGCACGGTCTGGGTCCGCGAGAGGTTCGGCTCCAGGGTGGCCGCCTTCTGCGCGGCTTCGAGCGCGCGGTCGAGCTCGCCGAAGGATGCCCAGAGCTCCGACAGCCGCGCCCACGCCAGCGCATTCTGCGGGTCGAGCTCCACCGCCTTCTGCAGGCTCGCGCGGGCGCCCTCGAGGTCGAACCGGGCCTGCTGCGCGTAGGACAGCGCGATCCGGGCCGTCGCGGAGCCAGGCGCGGCCTGGACCGCCTTCTGAGCGGCGCCGTGCGCCCTGTCTTTGTCGCCCTGGACCACGGCGATGATCGTCTGGAGCGCGAGGGCGTTGGCGTCGTCGGGGGCCAGCTGCAGCGCACGTTCGACGTCCGCCGCCGCCTCATCGGCGCGACCCACCGCGAGCAGGAGGTGCGCGCGATAGGCGAAGAATCGCGGATCGGCGACAGCCTGCGGAACCGTCGCGAGGCTGTCGAACGCCTTCTGGAGATCCGCTCGCTGGTAATGCTCGAGGGATTGCCGAACCATCCCCCGCCAGTCCGGTCCGGCCGGAAACTCGTCGGGACGAAAATAGACGACGGGCGGGTAGTAGAGCGCCCAGTGAACGGCGTCCCGGGGACGCGCCACGACTCGCATCACCGGCGGCTTCCCCGCCTCGGCGATCGCCGACTGCCCGCTGGTGAGCGTGAGATTTCCCGCCGGGTTCTCGGCGAAGACAGTTCCCTCGAATATCGTCAGGAGCGTCCTGTCGGGCTCGACGCTGACGAGGAACTCCGTGCCCCTGACCCCGGCGATCGTGAAGGGCGTCTGCACCTCCAGGCTGCGGGGACCGCGGCTGAAGAAATGGGCGGCGCCCCTGAGCAGGTTGACCACCCCCGTTCGCTCTTCCTTGACGGCCTCGAGGGTGATCTCCGTGTTGGCGTTGAGGCGCAGCACGGACTGGTCGAGCATGGCGAGGTCGGCTCGGCTGCGCTCCCGCACCCGGATCGTGTCGCCGGCCGCGTACGTGTCGTTCAGCTTGACGGGCTGCCAGGCTGTGGCACCCGCCGGTCGCGCCTCGACGGTTCCTTGAACTGAAACGGCTCGGGCGATCCCCTTGCCTTGCGTCTGCGCGAAAGCCGCGTCGGCGGAGACCAGCGCTCCCAGGAGGGTTGCGCCAGCCACGAGGACTAACAGACTACGCTCTACCCTTTTGGTGAGACTTTCGACCATGCGGCCCTCCGCCCGAGACCGGCCCCTGTCGCGAGAACGTAACCTGAGCAAGCCTCGTAAGTTCGAGCAATTCCTACGCCATCGGGCGTTTTCCGAAAATAGCCTTACATTCCGCGGGATCTCTACCAGGGCAGGATGCAACTTATTCCACCGAGCCTGAAAGCGTTTGCAGAAGGCGTGCAGGACAAGAGCCACGCGCGGGCCTCCAATTCCGGCCCCCCCCCACCGGATGCGCGCGACGATCTGCCTAAAGAGAACCCGTGTCAAGTGGCTTGTGGCAAGCAGGGGGAGCCCGACCCTGGCGGATCGGGCATAAAAGGTAGCGCCAGCCGGCCGATGGTTACCCGGCTAGATCTTCTCGCCGAGCTTCGCCCAGTCGTCGAGGAATTGCGTCCACCACGTGGAGCGGGTTGCGGATCGACGCGGCGAGCACCCGCGTCGTGAACCCCTGGACCCGGTAGACCTCGCAGATGTCGCGGACGAGGTCCATCCCGACGTGGCCGATGTCGTCGAGCCGACCGAGGAACGGGCTGATGTAGTAGGAGCCCGCCTTCGCCGAGAGCAGCGCCTGGGTCGCCGAGAAGCAGAGCGTCTGGTTGACGCGGATCCCTTCGCCCGTGAGGTACTTCACCGCCTTGAGCCCGGCCTTGGTGAGGGGGCACTTGACGACGACGTTGGGCGCGATCTGATGGAGCTCCTTGCCTTCCTTCACCATTCCCTCGAAATCGGTCGCGACCACTTCGAGGCTCACGTCGCCCGGCACGACCGCGCAGATCTCCTCGACCAGCGGCCGGAAGGGCCGCTTCTCCTTGGCGATGAGCGACGGGTTGGTCGTGACACCGTCGACGACGCCGAGGGCGACGCCTTCCTTGAGCTCGGCCACGTTCGCGGTATCGAGAAAGATCTTCATTGGGCCCTCCTCAACGTGACGCGTGTGCCCGCGCGGACCCGCTCGAACACGCGGGCGTCGCCGACGATCTTGCCGACGACGTTCACGGGGCTGGCGGGACGGATCTCGTCGCCTCGGCTCATGGGCGTGGGCCCGAAGAAGATGCAGAAGGCGCGCCCGGGCGGCCAGTAGCCGAGGTCGCCGGCCGCGACGACGTCCTTCGGCGACTCGGGGCCGACCGTGAGGCCGATGTCAAAATAGATCTCGTCGCCCCAGGTCTCGCCCTTGGCGTCGATCGGAAGCGCACCCCAGATGGCGCTCGCCGTCTTCGACTCGTTGAGCTGGGCTTCCGCCGACACCTGGCCCGCCGTGATCACGATCGCGCGACTCGCCACCACACATAGAGCCTAGTCCCTGCGGCGAAGAGGTGTCAACCATTCGCCTCGTACTCCTTGAGCGCCGCACCGAGGAGAATCCGGTCGGGGACCGCCGTCCAGCCCTCGCCCTCGACGGAGAGCGAGCCCGCGCACGCCGCGGCGGCCGCCGCGAGCCAGGGATCGGCCGAGCGCTGGTACTCGACGAGGAACGTCGCGGCGAAGACGTCGCCCGCGCCCGTCGGGTCCGCCTCGGTCGTGGGTCGCGGCCGCACCTCGTAGCGGTCGCCGTTGACGAAGAGCAGCGCGCCGTCGCGGTCGGCCGTGAGGACGCCGATCGGCACGTGCTGGAGCCACTCGACCACGGTGGCCTCCTGGCCGCGCACGTCCTCGCGCGAGAGGAAGAGCGCCTGGACCTGGTTCAGCAGGGAGCGCGGCGACTCCCAGGCGCGCGGCGCCACGAAGCCGTCGCGGCCCACGGCGCGGAGCCAGCCTTGCGCCGCCGCGCCGACGGCCGCGTCGGTAAACGCGGCGACGATCAATGGGTCGACCTCGTCGAGCACCGGAGCCAGGAGCACCAGTGGCGCGCTGAGCCAGTCGTCGGGGACGTCCGCCGCGGTCAGCGGGCGCGCGCGGCTCTCGACGTGGGAAACGCGGCCGCCGCTCTCGTACCGGTGCTCGAAGCGCGTCGTCTCGCGCGCCGGGACGCTCACGACTTCGATCCGCGTCGGGATCGCGTCGAGCGGGAAGTCGTCGCCGTGGCTCGTCAAGAGCCCGACCGAGAGCCCGAGGCGGTGCGCGGCGACCGCGGCGTAGAGGACGGCGCCGCCCGGCCGGGTCACCTCGCCGAAGCGGTCGAGCGTGACGTGGCCGATGATGACGAAGTCAGGCGCGGCCAGGATCGCTCCTAGAGCATCGTGAGACCGCCAGACACCGAGAGGGTCTGGCCGGTGACGAAGCCCGCCTCGTCGGAGGCCAGGAAGGCCACGGCGGGCGCAATGTCCTCAGGCGTCCCGAGCCGGCCCCACGGGATCACGCGCTTGAGGCTCTCGGCGAGCCTCGGGCTCTGCGCGACGAACTCATTCTGAAACAGCGGCGTCTCCGACGGGCCCGGGCAGACGCAGTTCACGTTGACCCGGTGCCGCGCCACTTCGCGGGCGATCGTCTTGGTGAACGCGATGATCCCGCCCTTGGCCGCCGAGTAGACCGCCTCGCCCGTCGAGCCCACGCGGCCCGCGTCGGACGCGATCGACACGATCTTGCCGTACTCCTGCCGGATCATGTGGGGCAGCACGGCGTGGGTGCACGCGATCGGCCCGCGGAGGTTGAGGGCCAGGATCCGGTCCCAGAACTCCGGCGTGGTCTCCACGAACGGCATCGGGCGGTCCCAGCCCGCGTTGTTGACGAGGACGTGGACCGTGCCCCAGCGCGCGACCACGTTCGCCACCATGCCGGCGACCGCGGCCGCGTCGGTGATGTCCACGCGCCACGCGGCGGCGGCGCCGCCCTCCTTCTCGATCCCGCGCGCGACCTCGGCGCCGCCCGCCTCGTTCAGGTCGGCGATCGCGACGCGGGCGCCCTCGCGCGCGAGCGCGCGCGCGATCGCCCGCCCGATGCCGCTCGCCGCGCCGGTGACGATCGCCACCCGGTCGCGGAGCTTCACCGCGTCCCCAGGGCGGAGAGCCTCACGGCGCGGCGCCCCACTTGACCTTGACGGCCTCGCGGTCCACCGCGCCCTCCGCGGTGCGCGGGAGGGCGTCGGTGAACACCACCGCGTGAGGACGCTTGAACCGGGCGATCTTCGACGCCACGAAGTCACTCACCTGCTGGGCGGTGTACCGGCCGGCGGCCTTCACCTCGACCACGGCCTTGATGGCCTCGCCCCACTTGACGTCCGGGACGCCGTACACGCACGCCGCGCTCACGCCGTCCATCTGCACGATGACCGTCTCCACCTCCGCGGGGTACACGTTCTCCCCGCCGGGCTTGATCAGCTCCTTCTCCGGCTTGCGCTTGACGTAGTGGAGGTAGCCATCCCCATCGAACCGCCCCACGTCGCCGGTGTGGTGCCAGCCGTTACGGAAGGTGTAGGCCGTCACCTCCGGCTGGCCGAAGTAGCCCTGAAACACCAGCGGGCCCCGCACGACGATCTCCCCCGGCGTGCCCACGCCCACCTCGCGGTCGTAGTCGTCCACCACCGCCACCCGGCACAGGGGCACGGGCTTGCCGGCGGCGCCGGCCTTCTCGGAGACGCGCTGCAGCGTGACGAACCCGCTGGTTTCCGACTGCCCGAAGCCGGTCCAGAACTGCGCCCCGGTCTGGGCGTGCAGCCGCTGGATGGTCGGGAGGGCGTCGAGACCGGAGACGTGCTTCAGGCTCGGCAGGCGGCTCCCCAGCTTCTCGGCCGCGTCCAGCAGCGTCGTCAGCACCGGGGGGAAATCCGAGACGTGGGTGACGCGGTGCCGGTCGATCAGCCGCACCGCCTCCTCTGCGTCGAAGCGCGACACCACCACGACCGCCCCGCCCGCGTGCATGTGGGCCAGGGCGCCCCCCAGCGCGGTGATGTGGAACAGCGGCAGCGCCAGGAGGTAGCGATCGACCGCGGTGTAGCCGATGCACGCGATCGCCGTCAGGTTGGCCGTGACGACGTTGGCGTGCGTGAGCACCGCCCCGCGCGGGACGACGTCCACCGCCGCCGTGGAGATGACGGCGAACGGGTCGTCGGACGACACGTCGGCCAGAGGCGGCGCGGCTCCATCCCGGTACAGCGCGGCGA
>MNCR01000083.1:0-3423 GCA_001914535.1 Candidatus Rokubacteria bacterium 13_2_20CM_69_15_1 | reverse complement strand
GCGCGGTCAGCCGCCAGTTGATGGGGTAGGCGACGATGCCCTGGCGCGCGCAGGCGCCGTACAGGTGCAGGTAGGCGGCGTCGTTCTGCGCCAGGATGCAGACGCGGTCTCCCTTGCCGATCCCCAGGGCCAGGAGCCCCCCGGCCAGCGCGTCCACCTGGCGCTGGAACTCCCGGAACGAGAGCTGCCGCTCGCCCTGGATGACGGCCGGCGCGTCACCATACACGAACGCCCCGCGCGCGATCATGTCGTAGACCGTGAACCCGTGCACACCCATCGCGATCACCCTCGATGCCGTCGGCCCGGTGCACCCGGCCACCGCCGCGCCACGGCCGTCACCGCCCCACGATGTCGCCCTTCATCGGGCCGAGGAGCGCGAGCAGCTCGCTCTGTTCCTTGGCGGGGACCCCCCGCTTGTCGAGGGCCTTGACGAGGTTCTCGACGGTCGCGGTCCACTCCGTCTCGGAGACGCCCATGCCCTGGTGCGTCGTCCTCATATCCTGCCCGAGGTAGGCGCAGGGCCCGCCCGTCGCGTCGCAGATCTGGTCCGCGAGGTGCGACTTCAGCCTCTCGATCTGCGGCCCCTTCATGTCCTTGAAGCGCGCGTTGACGCGCGCGTCGCCGGCCATGTTCGCGACGAAGTCGCCGACGACCAGCGCGATACCTTCGCGCCCGCCGAGCCGCTGGTAGAGCGGTCGCTCCCGCTCGCCCAGCGTGGCGCACGCGCCGAGCCCCACGACCATCAGCACGAGCGCGACGAGCCCTCGCGTCGTCCGTGTCGGTTTCATTGCGCGCGCGCCTCCTACGAAAGCCACCGTTTGCGCCGCTTGTAGTGCTTGACGTCCCGGTACGACTTGCGCGCACCGACCTCGGTCAGGCCCAGGTAGAACTCCTTGATGTCCGCATTCTCGCGGAGCTCCTCCGCGCTCCCCTCGAGGACGATACGCCCGTTTTCCATCACGTAGCCGTGCTCGGCGATGGTCAGCGCGAGCGTGGCGTTCTGCTCCACCAGCAGCACGGTCAGCTTCTCCTTGCGGTTCAGCGCCCGGACGATGGCGAAGATCTCCTCGACCAGCATCGGCGCGAGCCCGAGCGAGGGCTCGTCGAGGAGCATGACGTGCGGGCTCGCCATCAGCGCGCGGCCGATGACGAGCATCTGCTGCTCGCCCCCCGAGAGGTAGCCCGCCTGTACCGCGCGGCGCTCCTTGAGCCGGGGGAAGTACTCGTAGACGCGCTCGATGCCCGCCGACATCCGGCGACGGTCCGAGTGGATGTGGGCGCCGGCGATCAGGTTCTCCTCGGTGGTGAGATGCTCGAAGACGCGGCGGCCCTCGAACACCTGGACGATCCCGCGCGTGACGATCGCGTGCGGCGGCAGCCGGTCGATCCGCTCGTCCTTGAACTCGATCGAGCCCTTGGTGACCTCGCCGCGCTCGGAGCGCAGGAGCCCGGAGATCGCCTTGAGCGTCGTCGTCTTGCCGGCGCCGTTGGCGCCGAGCAGCGTCGTGATGCCGCCCTCACGGACGTTGAGCGACACGCCCTTGAGGACGAGGATGACGCCCTCGTAGATGACCTCGATGTTGTTGAGACTCAGCACGTCGCCGCTACTTCTTTGCGGCCTGCTGCACGTGCTTCTGGACCACGTCGGTGTACGCGCTGAACCAGTCGGTCACCTTCGCGAACTTGCCACCCCTCACCTGGTAGATCTGGACCAGCCCGCCCCCTTCGTGGTCGTGCGGCGTGATCTTGAGCGGCGGCACCAGCCCGCCGAGCGTGAAGCCGGAGATCTTCTCGAACCCGCCCTTCACGTCCTCGCCCGTGATCTTCCCGTCGGGCTTGGCCTTGACGGCGTTGCGGATGGCTTCGACGTGGAGCGCGGCGATCAGGACGCCGCGGTTGTAGTAGACCGTGGAGGCCATCTCCTTCGGCGGCTCCTTGCCTTCCTTCCGGTACATCTCGCGGATCTCGTTCAGCACCGGGAAGTCGGTGCCCACGCCGGCGAACTGCATCGTGTAGTAGCCTTCGGCGACCGCATAGCCGCCGGCGGCCTCGATGTCGGCCTCGGCCGAGCCCCACACGAACGACACGACCTGGCGCAGCGGGTAGCCGACGCGCTTCAGCTCCTTGATCGATACCGACGGCGACCGGCCGAACAGGTGCGCGATGAGGAAGTCCGCGCGGTAGCGCTGCGCGATATCGAGGGCCTGGGCCCCCATCTCGACGCCGGGCGGCGGCACGGCGAACGTCCTGAGCTGGAACCCTTCCTGGGCCGAGAGGTCCTCCAAGACGGGGATGGGCTCGCGGCCCGCGGGGTTGTCGTAGAAGAGGTAGGCGATCTTCTTGCCCTTGAGCCCGCCGAGCTGCTTCTTGACGAAGTCCACCGCCGCCGCGCCCTGCGACCAGTACGTCGCGGCGATCGGGAAGATGTACGGGTAGCGTTGCCCATCGGCGGCGGCGGCCGAGCCGAACCCGGGCGACGTGCCCGGGATTCGGTCTTCCGTCAGCTTCTGGGCCAGCGCGTAGACGTGCGGCGTGCCGTAGACGCCGATCACCACGGCGCCTTCCTTCTTGTGGCGCTCGTAGGCCTCCATGCCCTGCGGCACCTTGTACTCGTGGTCGATCTCGATGGCCCTGATCGTGTGGCCGCCGACACCGCCTTTCGAGTTCACGAGCTTGATGTAGTCGTGGTAGCCGGGGCAGAGGTTGACGCCGACCGTCTGGGTGGCGCCCGTCCGGTCGCACTGCAGGCCGATGACGATCTCGTGGTTCGCGCCGGTGGGCCCGGCCGCGCTCAGCGCGAGCGCCAGTCCAAGCAGGATCGTGAGGATTCGCCTCATGGTGGTTCTCCTTTCGTCACGCACGGTCAATACGCGAACGGCCAGACACGGAAGTAACTCCGGATATTGCGCCACAGTCGGTTCAGCCCCTCGGGCTCGACGACCAGGAACGTGATGATGAGCCCGCCGAAGAGGATCAGTCGGAGATTCGGGATGATGTTGAGCACCTGAGCCTGGGAGAAGATGAGCCCACCGAACGCCTCCATCGCGTAGCGGATGGCGATCGGGAGCAGGGTCACGAAGATCGCACCGAAGACCGAGCCGAGCACCGACCCCAGCCCCCCGATGATGATCATCGCCAGGTAGTCGATCGACACGGTGATCTGGAACTGCTCATAGTTTGCGACGCCGAGGTAGTAGGTGTAGAGGACGCCGGTGACGCCCGCGTAGAACGACGAGATCGCGAAGGCCAGGAGCTTGTAACCGAAGATGTTGATCCCGATGATCTCCGCCGCGATGTCGTGGTCGCGGATCGCGATGAAGGCCCGCCCCACACGGCTCCGGACGAGATTCAGGGTGCCCACGAGGGCCAGCACGACGAACACGAGCAGGAAGAAGTACATCTGCCGCTGGGACGCGATCCGGA
>MNCR01000117.1 GCA_001914535.1 Candidatus Rokubacteria bacterium 13_2_20CM_69_15_1 | reverse complement strand
GCCGGCGAGCGGCTCGTAGAAAATCCGAGACGCGTCCTCGTCCTTGGTGCCGTTGGCGAAGTGCGGGTTCAGAAGCGTGGGCGCCTGCCACCAGAGCGTCTTGAGCTGGCCTCCGCCGCCTCGCCGCGTCGGCGCGAACGCGTCGCCGCGGGGCTGCGCGTCCGCCACGCCGGCAGCCGTCAGCATCTGGGCGGCGAGGGGCGCGGTGAGGCCGAGCCCGACCATGGTCTCGACGAACGCGCGCCGGGAGAGCTGGCCGGCGCTGACGTGCCGGATGAACTCGCGAATCTCCAGGTCGTCCATCGCCCTAACCCTTTCGCCGGCCCTCTGCGCCGATCGCTATCCTGACCCGGGCTCGTGCGGGGTCATTTGGAGCGGGGCCCGCGAGATCGGTGACCAGCGTGGGTGGCCTGAGCCCGGTGCGGGTGGCTTCATCTGGTGCTCAGCATGCGGACGGCGACTTGCAGCGCCTCGACCATGCTCTCGTGGTTCGCGACGCCCTTCCACGCCCGGTCGAATGCCGTGCCGTGGTCGACGGAGACGCGCAAGAACGGGAGCCCGACGGTGACGTTGACGCCGGAGAGGCCCACCCAGCGCTTTGTCGCCTCGTCGTAGTTGAAGCCGAGCGTCTTGACCGGGATATGCCCCTGGTCGTGATACATAGCGACGACGATATCAAATTCGCCGCCGCGGGCGCGGGAGAAGAGCGTGTCGGCGGGCAGGGGGCCGGTGACGTTCAGGCCTGCTCCGCGCGCCACCTCGATCGCCGGCACGATCGCGGTCTTTTCCTCGTCGCCGAAGAGCCCGTCCTCCCCCGCGTGGGGGTTGAGCCCGGCGACGGCGATGCGGCCCCGGCGGATCCCGAGGCCCTCGAGCGTGCTCTGGGCGAGCTGGATGGTCCGGAGAACCCGATCGCGCGTGACCAGGTCGGGCACGCGCCGGAGCGCGACGTGCGTCGTCACGTGGATCACGCGCAGCTCGTGGCCCATCAGGAGCATCGCGAAGTCGCGCGTGCCGGAGAGGCTCGCGAGAATCTCGGTGTGGCCCGAGTGGGTCATCCCGGCCGCTGCAAGCGCCTCCTTGTTGATCGGCGCGGTGACGATCCCGTCGATCGCGCCGGCCTTCGCGAGGTCCACGGCCGTCTCGATGTACTCGTACGCCGCGCGCCCGGCTGCGGCGCTCACCCGCGCGCGCGGCAGCGTCGCCATGTCCACGTTGGCGAGGTCGAGGACCTCGAGGGTCCCCGGCTGCCATCGGCACTCCGCGACGCGCGTGACACTGTGGAGTCGGAGCGGCGAGCCGACGAGCGCCAGCGCTTCCTCGAGCGTCGATGCGGAGCCGATCACGACCGGCCGACTCGTGCGCTGGACCTCGGGCTCGGCGCCGGCGCGCACGATGATCTCCGGTCCCACTCCTGCGGGGTCGCCCATCGTCACGCCGAGAATCGGGTTCGTCACGTCGTCGCCTCCTTCCAGAGCGAGACGAACAGGTCCGGCGGTCCGAAGCCGCCGGCCTTGGTCAGCACGGGCAGCGCCGGATGGCCCGGCGCTCGCACGTGTCCGAAGGCCAGGCCCGGGCGCGGGGCGCCGACGAGATCGATGCGCACGGCGCCGAGCGTCCGATAGAACGCGACGGCGGTGTCGCCCCCTGCCAGGGCGATCAGATCGAACGACTCCGTCGCGAGCACATGCGCTGCCTCCCGGGCGAGCGTCACGGCGGCATCGCTCTCGTCCGCGTCCTCGGCGTCGGCCGTCGCGAGGACGCGGAAGCCGGCGCGCCGTGCTTCGGTGAGCTGGCGCCGCGTCGCGGGGTGGAGGCTCCCCGCGACCACCAGCCAGCGCCCGCCGGGCAGCAACGCGCGCTCCGCGTGCAGGCCAAGACGCTCGGCCAGCGGCTGGGCCAGGCCCGCGGAGCCGGCGAGGAGCGGCGCGCGGTCGAGTGCCAGCGCGGCGCCGACGATCGTGTCGAGATCGGCGTCTGTCTCGGCGTCGGCGACGGCGATCGTCCCCGTGAGCCGCGCCAGGCGCGCCGCGAGCACGGCGACGCCCGCGCGCACCTCGGCCAGCGGGATCCACGCCAGCGGCCGGTCGGTCTCCGAGCGGATCCAGTCCACGACGTGGGCCACCGCGGTTCCCTCGACGCGCAGCACGCGATCGACGACCACGCGGCCTTGGGAAGGGAACGCGGGGCAGGTGACGGCGCTCGACGTGCTGGTGGCCTCAAGGAGCGCGACGATCTCGGCGCCGACGTGGCCACGGAGCGTCGAGTCGATTTTCTTGAACCACGAGGTCGCCCCGGGCCGCCGCGCCACGGCGCCGCTGACGCGCTCCGTCGCTTCGTCGCGAGCGAGGTGGCGCGACTCGGTGTCCACGACGGCGACCTCCGCGGGGACGGGCGGGTCGGGCCAGACGGTGACCGGAACCGGAGCCCTTCGGGCAAACAGCGTTCCCGCGTCGCAAGCGCCGGTGAGGTCGTCGGCCACAATGGTAAGAGCCATCGAGCGGCTTACTATAGCAAGGGTTTACGGAGGGTTCAGGGAATGTGGGGGTATACTTTGCGTGTTCTGGACCGTGATGACGCCCATCGTTCTGGAGCCGGGATGCCACGGACACTCGCGCTGACCGCCGGAATCGCCGCCGTCGCCACCGTCGCGGGGGTGATGCTCGTCGCAACGATGCGGCCGGCCCCCGAGGCCGCGAGGTCGGGTCCGGTCGTGGCGGGGCCAACCGAGGGCGTCCCCGCGACCAAGCCCGTGGCGCTCAAGCCCCGGAAGGGACGCATCTTCAGCGTCGCGGACGCCGTGAAGGAGCTCGACCTCATCCGGCCGCCGCGCCAGAAGCTGGCGAAGGACTTCACCCTGCCGCTCGTGGCTGGAGACAAGCTCCGGCTCTCGAAGGAACGAGGGAAGGTCGTGCTGATCAACTTCTGGGCGACCTGGTGCCCGCCCTGCCGCGAGGAGATGCCGGCGATGGAGCGCCTCTGGCGCCAGCAGAGGGACCAGGGGTTCGTGCTCGTCGCGGTGTCGGTCGACGCCGACACGAAGCAGGTCAAGCCCTACCTCGACGAGCACAAGCTCACGTTCCCAGTGGCGCTCGACCCGAAGATGGACCTCGCCAACACCTACGGCGTGCGCGCGTTGCCGTCGAGTTTCATCGTGGACCGGCACGGCTACCTCACCGCGATCGCGCTCGGGCCGCGCGCATGGGACGCCGACGCGTCCCACTCGCTGATCGAAGGGCTGGTGCGGTAGCGATGGGCGAGTCCCTGGGTGTCGCCGTCTCGTTCAGCGCTGGGCTGTTCTCGTTCTTGTCGCCGTGCGTGCTGCCGCTCTTTCCGTCGTACGTGTCGTTCATCACCGGCATGTCCGTCGCCGACCTCACCGCCGACCTCTCGCCGACGGCCCGGTGGCGGATTCTCGGTCACGCCCTCGCGTTCGTCGTGGGGTTCTCGGTCGTCTTCGTCGCGCTGGGCGCCTCCTTCAGCGCCCTCGGTCAGTTCCTGCTCGACTACCGCGACTGGATCCGCCGGATCGGCGGCGTCCTCATCGTCGTCTTCGGACTCTACATCGTCGGGGTGCTGCGGATCGGTATCCTCGGGCGCACGCGGCAGTGGCAGCTCCGGGAGAAGCCGGCGGGGTACCTCGGCTCGCTCGCAGTCGGGATCACGTTCGCGATCGGCTGGACACCGTGCGTCGGACCGATCCTCGGCGCGATCCTCTCGCTCGCGTCGACCGCGGGCGACGTCGGGCGCGGCGTCGGCCTGCTCACCGCGTACTCGGCCGGGCTCGGCGTCCCGTTCCTCCTCGCGGCCGCGGCGCTCGGGCCCTTCTTAAAGGTTCTCGGGCGCTACCGCTCGTTCATCCCCGTGGTGGAGCGGGCCGCGGGCGTGATCCTCGTCGTCGTGGGCGTGCTCGTCCTCACCAACTACTACGTCTTCCTCAACGCCTGGGCCATCTCGCTGACCCCCGACTGGCTCCTCAAGCGGCTCTAGCCGCGTGCGCGTCCATGTGCGCGTTCCCGCGACGTCTGCCAACCTCGGGCCGGGGTTCGACGCGCTCGGCCTGGCGCTGACACTCCACAACGAGATCGTCCTCTCCGAGGCCGAGGGCGTGCGCGTCGCGATCGAGGGCGAGGGCGCCGCACGACTTCCGCGGACCGCCGACAACGTCGTCGCGCGCGGCGTGAAGCTCGCATACGAGGTGGCGGGTCGACCGTTCAGGGGGTGCGCGCTCGAGTGCACGAACCGCGTGCCCGCCGCGCGCGGGCTCGGCTCGAGCGCCGCGGCGTGGGTCGGCGGCCTGGTGGCGGGCAACGCGCTGCTCGGCTCGCCCCTGACGACCGACGTACTCTTGGATCTCGCCGCGCGCGCCGAAGGGCATCCCGACAACGTCGCGGCGGCGATCCTCGGCGGCCTGACCGTCTCATGCGTGAGCGGCTCGACCGTCACGGCGGTGTCGCTTCCCGTCCCCGCGAGCCTCCGCTGGGTCGCGCTCATCCCCGAGGTCACGAGCGCCACCACGGAGGCGCGCGCCGTCCTTCCGGCCTCTGTGCCGCATCACGACGCGGTCTTCAACGTCCAGCGCGTCGCGCTGCTCCTCGCGAGCCTCTGGGCCGGGCGGCTCTCTGCGCTCGGCGCGGCCCTCGAGGATCGTCTCCATCAGCCCTACCGGCTGAAGCTGTTCCCGTGGATGCCCGACGTCGTGCGCGCCGCACGCGCCGCGGGGGCGCTCGGCTGCGTCCTGAGCGGCGCCGGGCCGTCGCTGCTTGCCGTGGTCGCCGGTGACGAAGCCCCGGTCGCGGGATCGATGGAAGCGGCGCTGCGCCGCGCGGGGATTGCCGGGGCCGCGCGCGTGTTCGGCGTCGACGCATCGGGCGCGGTCAGCCGGGTGGTCTGAATCCGCCGCCCGGCTCCCCGCGCGCTCGTCGTCGGCGTCGTCTGGCTCACGCTCGCGGTGGCCTACGGCCTGTTCTTCTCTTTCTCGGTCTTCCTCGTCCCCCTCGTCGAGGAGTTCGGCTGGTCGCGCGGTCTCACCGCGGGCGCTCTCTCACTCTCGACCGTCGTTCAGGGGTTGCTGGCACCGGTCACGGGGATGCTTGTGGACCGCGTCGGCCCACGGCGGGTCGTGCTGGGGGGCGTCGTCCTCTTGGGGAGCGCGCCGCTCCTGAACGCGACCGTGCACGCGCCGTGGCACCTCTACCTCTATACGGGCGTGCTCGGGGCGATCGGGCTCGTCGGGCTCGGCTGGGTGCCGATGGGCGTGTTGCTCTCGCAGTGGTTCGTGGAGCGACGCGGTCGCGCGGTGGGCGTCGCGTTCTCGGGCATGGGCGTCGGTGTCTTCGTCATCGGCCCGCTCACCCAGGCTCTCGTCACCGCGGTCGGGTGGCGCACCGCGAGCGCGACGCTCGGCGCCGGCGCCTTGTGTCTCCTGCTGCCGCTCGTCTGGTGGGGCGCTCGCGAGCCCGGCTCGCGGCGCGAGGAACGAGCGGCGCCGGGGTCGGGCGTGGAGCGGGGGCAGGGGACCCTCCGAGCGAGTGTCGTTCCGAGCAGAGGAGGGTCCCCTGCCCCCGCTCCCCATCCCCCCCTGCGACACGCGCTGCGGACGCGCGCGTTCTGGGCACTCTTCCTCGCATACTTCTTCACGCCACTCGCGGTCTTCCCCGTCTCGGCCCACCAGGTGGCGTTCGCGATCGACCTCGGGATCGAGCCGCTCGTCGCCGCGACGGTCTTCGGGCTGATGGGGCTGATGTCGAGCCTCGGCCGCCCGGGCTTCGGCCTCGCGGCGGACCGGTTCGGCGGTCCGCTCTCGGCCACCGTCTCGTTCGCCTGCACCGCGTGCGGTGCGCTCGCGCTGCTGGCGCTCGAGACGTCGGCGCGCACGACGTGGCTCGGGGTCTACGCGATCCTCTTCGGCCTCGGCTTCGGTGCCCGCGGGCCGATCATCACCGCGATGGCGTCCGACCTCTTCGGTGGCCGCCGCTTCGGCGCGATCTATGGGGTCCTCAACCTCGGCAACGGGCTCGGCGCCGCGCTCGGCCCATGGTTCGCGGGTTTCGTGCACGACGTGACCGGCTCGTACCGGATCGCGTTCGTCGCCTCGGTCGTCTTCTGCGTCTTCGGGGCGGGATGCTTCTGGGCCACCGGCCGGCGCGCGTCTTGACGCGCGTGTGCGGGGAGTGCTAAGTGGTCGCATGGTGCGTAATCCCGTGAAGACGAGCGCGCGAAGCGCGCGCGGCGTCTTCTCCGACCGGGACCTCAAGGCCGCCATCCGCGAGAGCTGGATCACGGCGCCGACGCCGATCATCGAGTCGCAGTTCCAGCCGGCGAGCTTGGATTTACGCCTGGGACCCATCGCGTATCAGCTCCGGGCGAGCTTCTTGCCGTTTCGCGAGGCGGTCACGACCCGGCTTCGTCAAGAGGATTTCACGGACGTCAACCTCGTGATCGACGAACTCTCATTGGTGCACGGCGCCACGCTCCAACGTCAGTCTGTCTACCTCGTGCCTCTGCTGGAATCCCTGAGTCTCCCCCGAAGCATTCGGGGAAAGTGCAATCCAAAATCCACGACGGGGCGGCTCGACGTCTTCACCCGCGTGATCACCGACAAGAGTGCGCGGTTCGATGAGATTCGAGAAGGCTACAAGGGACAGCTCTATCTGGAAGTGTCGCCGCAGTCGTTTCCGATTCGCGTGCAGGCCGGCGCCTCGCTGAACCAACTGCGCCTCTTCTCAGGCCAGGCCACCGTTTCCGACTCCGCGCTCGAGGCGATGTATCGTGCCTCGCCGCTCCTGTACGGTGATGACGACGCGCCGATACCGAGAGAGCGCGTCGTCCTCAACGACGGTCTGTGCATGGGGATCGACCTTTCCGGCGGCAGGACAGACGGCATCATCGGGTACCGGGCCCACCCGAATCCTCCGGTTGTCGACTTGAGCCGGGTGGACTTTTATGACCCGGCTGAGTTCTGGGAACCGATCAAGCGGCCCAATCGAGACGCGTTCATCCTGGAGGCGAACCGCTTCTACATCCTCGTTTCCAAAGAGCGCATCCGTGTGCCACCGGAATTCGCAGCGGAGATGGTCGTCTACGACGCGGGGGCCGGGGAGATCCGCACCCACTACGCTGGCTTCTTCGACCCCGGTTTCGGGTTCGGCGACGGAAGCGTCCTGGGCACGAAGGTGGTGATGGAGGTTAGGGCCCGAGAGGTGCCGTTCCTGGTCTACGACGGCCAGACCTCGTTCAAGGTCGGGTTCGAGCGGCTACGGTCCCGCCCGGAGCATGTCTACGGGGTCGGCCTGGCCTCCTCCTATCAGCACCAGACCCTGACCCTCAGCAAACACTTCCGCCGTTGACCGGGAAAGCGGGGAAAGGATGGTAGAATGCGTCAAGGGAGGGCGCCATGGCTGAGCAGCAGAAGAAGAAAGAGACCAGGCCCACCAAGCCCGCAGACGGGGGCGACGGCGCCGCCGGAAGCCCGGAGCTCGCCAAGAAGGGCAAGAAGATCAAGGAAGACATCGACAAGCTTCTCGACGAGATCGACGACATCCTCGAAGAGAACGCCGAGGAGTTCGTCAAGAGCTACGTCCAGCGCGGCGGCGAGTAGCCGATGCCGATCTACGAGTACCGCTGCACGCACTGCGAGGAGGAGTTCGAGAGGTACGTCGCCGGTCCGACGACCGCCGTCGCCTGCCCGGCGTGCGCGAGCGCGAAGGTGATGCGCAAGCTGTCGGTGTTCGGTCTGAAGACCACTGGCAGCTTCACCCCGTCGACGATGTCGACGGGCGGCGGCTGCTGCGGCGGCGGCTGCGCCTGCCACTGACGCGAACCTCCCACCGTCCCGGCTCCCCATGGATCTCCGCCGCCTCGAGGTGTTCGCGAAGGTGGCAGAGTTGGGGAGTTTTTCACGTGCGGCCGACGCGCTGTCCCTGACGCAGCCGACTGTTTCAGAGCACGTTCGCACCCTCGAAGACGAGATTGGCGTCCAGCTCCTCGACCGGCTCGGCCGCGGCGCCACGCCGACGCACGCCGGCCGGATCCTCCTCGACTACGCGCGCCGCATGCTCGCCCTCCAGCGCGAGGCGCGCCAGGCGCTCGATCGGTTCCAGGGGCGGACGTCCGGCGAGCTCGTCGTCGGCGGCTCCACGATCCCAGGCGAGTACGTGCTCCCGGCGCTGATCGGACGGTTCAAGGGCAAGTATCCGGACATCTCGATCTGCCTCCTCATCGGCTCGAGCCGTCAGGTCACGGCGTGGGTCGAGGAGGCGCGCGCCGAGGTGGGCGTCGTCGGCGCTCCGCCCAGCCCGAAGACTCTCCTGGCGCGCGAGCTGATGGCCGACGAGCTCATCGTCATCGTCCCGGCCGGGCACGCGTGGGCGGGGCGCCAGAGCATGACCCTTGCCGACGTGAAGCAAGAGCCGCTGATCGTGCGCGAACGCGGCTCGGGCTCGCGCGAGGCGCTCGAGCGGGCGCTGGACCAGGTGAACACCGATCTGTCGGCGTTTCGCGTCGCGGGCGAGATGGGCTCGACGCAAGCGATCAAGCAGGCGGTGCGCGCGGGCGTCGGAATCTCGCTCGTGTCGAAGCGGGCCGTGGAGGACGAGTGCCGGGCGGGGCTCCTCTTCTGTCTCCGGGTGAAGGACCTGCGTGTCGCCCGCGCCTTTTACCTCGTCACCCACCGCGACCGGAGCCGCTCGCCGCTTGCCCAGGCCTTCGTCGAGTTCCTCGAATCCGAGTCACCCGCGGAGCCGTCGTAAG
The DNA here is from genome assembly GCA_001914535.1 of Candidatus Rokubacteria bacterium 13_2_20CM_69_15_1. Lineage (GTDB taxonomy): Bacteria > Methylomirabilota > Methylomirabilia > Rokubacteriales > CSP1-6 > 20CM-2-70-11. The sequence goes on along the minus strand of MNCR01000117.1, from coordinate 6,484 downwards.
ACTGTGATGGTGGAGCACACCCACACCGAAGTCCGGCTCACCTCGTACTCCAGCTGCGCGGGCTGAGCGTCCAAGATGGCTCCTGGAGATCTCCAGGAGGTGCTCGAGGCGCTCAAGCCAGTGGGCCGCTCGCAGCCCGACCTGCTCATCGGCCTGGGGGCGGCCGACGACGCGGCCGTCTGGCGGATCACGCGCGAGGTCGCGATCGTCGAGACCGTCGATTTCTTTCCGCCCGTCGTGGACGACCCCTGGACCTGGGGCGCGATCTCGGCCGCGAACTCCATGTCCGACGTCTTCGCGATGGGCGGCGAGGTGCTGTTCGCGCTCGCCGTCGCCGGCTTTCCGCGGGAGATGTCGAAGGCGATCATCGCGGAGGTGTTCCGGGGCGGAAGCGACAAGGTCGTGGAAGCGGGCGGCGTCATCGCGGGCGGCCATACCGTGGTCGACAACGAGCCCAAGTACGGCCTCTGCGTCACCGGGCGCGTCCACCCCGACCGGATCCTGATCAAGGGCGGTCTCCGACGCGGCGACCGGCTCTTCTTGTCGAAGCCCCTCGGGACCGGCGTGATCACGACTGCCGCCACGAGCCACGCCGCCAGCGCCGAGGTGCTCCAGGGCGCCGTGGCGAGCATGCTCAGGTTGAACCGAGCCGCGGCCGAGGTCGCATGCGAGACCGGCGCCAGGGGCGCGACCGACATCACCGGCTTCGGGCTTCTCGGTCACGCCGGCGAGATGGTGAAAGCGTCGGGCGCCGGCCTTGTGATCGGCGCGTCGCGCCTGCCCCTACTCCAGGGCGCGCGTGACCTCGCCGAGGCCGGGCACTGGAGCGGCGCGATGAAGCGCAACCGGCGCCACGTGGACGCAGTCTTCGGCGCCGGCCTCCGCATCGATCCTTCGATCCCCGGATACCTCGTCTCTCTGCTCACGGAATCGGAGACGTCGGGCGGTCTTCTGTTCTCGGTTGGACCCGATCGCGCGCGGGGCGTGATTGATCTATTCCGCCGCCGCGCCGAGGAGTGCTGGGAGATCGGGGAGGTCATTTCCGAGCCCCTCATTCGCGTCACCGCGTAGGTTTCTCGCTCCCTCACCCCGGATATCTTCGGCCCGATACTTCGCCCGCGCTCTATAGGCCGAGCCGATTTGCGTTCAGCGCGAATCCCGATACGCTCTGTGCTCGTCACAAAAGGCACCTAGGCAGCGGTGCGCCTCACGCAGTGGATCGGATGTGAGCCGGCCGTGAGTTGTTCGAGGGGGACGCGATGGACCGACGTGCATTTCTCAGGACCGCAGCGGCGTCCGGAATCGCCACGGCTCTTGTGCGGCCCATGCAGGCGCTCGGAGCGCCGGGGCCGGACACGGCACCCTGGCGAACGTTCGAGGTGACGGCCCTGGCCGAGATTGTGAGTCCGACCGGCGTCGCGCGGGCGTGGCTGCCGCTTCCGCTCATGCCGGACACGGACTACCACCGGACCCTGGGGCAGGCGTGGACGGGGAACGCGGCGACCACGCGCATCTACCGGGATCCGGTGTATGGCGCCGCCATCTTCTACGCCGAATGGCCGGCTGGGGAGTCGAGCCCGGTCGTCGAGGTGAGGTCACGCTTCGCGACACGCGACCGCGCGGTCGACCTCCGCGACCCGGGCACCGTGGTCCCGGAGGACAAGCGAACGCTCGCCAAATACGTCATGTCTACCCGGCTGATCCGGACCGATGGGCTCGTCCGGCAGACCGCGCTCGAGATCACCAGGGGCGCCGCGAGCGACCTCGAGCGGGTGCGTGCAGTCTACGAGTGGATCGTCGACAACACCTTCCGCGATCCCAAGGTGCGCGGCTGCGGCATCGGCGACATCAGCTGGATGCTCGAGACCCGGAACCTGGGTGGCAAGTGCGCCGACCTCAACGCGCTGTTCGTCGGGCTGGTGCGGGCCATCGGCATCCCGGCGCGCGACGTCTACGGCGTGCGGGTCGGCGACTCGGCGGAGTTCAAGAGTCTCGGGAGAAGTGGTGACGTCAGCCGTGCCCAGCACTGCCGCGCCGAGTTCTACCTGGCGACCCACGGCTGGGTCCCGGTCGATCCCGCGGACGTGCGGAAGGTCGTGCTCGAAGAACGGGGCGGGCTCGCGCTGGGCGACCCGATCGTGAAGCGCGCGCGAGCGAAGCTGTTCGGCGCCTGGGAGATGAATTATCTCGCGTACAACTTCGCGCACGACGTCATACTACCGAACTCCTCGGGTGATCCGATCGCCTTCCTGATGTATCCGCACGCCGAGGCGGGCGGGGTCCGGCGCGACAGCCTCGACCCCGAGTCCTTCCGCTACAGGCTGACCTCGCGCGAGCTCGCCATGTGATCGGTCGGGCCGGGCGGTGTGGGCGGACCCGCGTTACGGCTCGGGTCCTCGCGATCGCCGGGCCCGGACGCTGGCGGACGTGCTCTGGGCGTCGCTACGCGCGAGGCTCGTGTGACGCGCGCTGGCTTCGAAGAACGGCGAGCAGCCGGTTCTTCAACTCGGCGGGTATCTCGACGTCGCGGAGCTTCCGAGCGGCGTTGATCGTGCCGCGGTAGGTGTTGACGAACGCGACGCACGGGGCGCAGCCTTCGATGTGCCACTCGAGGAGCTCGCGCGTCTGGCGCGGGAGCGTGCCCTCGAGATAATCGCCCAGCAGCTCGGCGATCTGCCGGCACTCGAGCGACGAGGGCCCTGCCGCTCTACAGTCAGACATCAGTGTCCTCCTACATTATATGCAGAGAGTCCAGCCGGGACCAGGGATTCCAGACCGGGCGGTTTTGTCGCGCGGAGGCTGGACGAGACGCGCCGATGTCCGTATGCTCGGGCCGATGTCGCTGCGCGTGGCGCTTCTCACCCCGTTCGCGTTCCCTTCGGTGCGCGGCAACGCCGTGACCGTTGCCCGGGTGGCGCAAGGCCTTCGCGCGCGGGGCGTCGAGCTCGAGGTCTGGGACCTCTCGCTCCGGCCCGAAGCGGCCGTCGAGGCCGAGGTGGACGCATTCCGCCCGGCGGTGATCCACGCCTTCCACGCCTACCGCGTCGGGCCTCTCGCCCTACGCGTGGCGCGCCGGGCCGAGATCCCCCTGGTCGTGACGCTCACAGGCACCGACGCCAATCATGACCTCTTCGACCCAGAGCGTGCCTCCGTCGTGCGCCGCGTGCTCGAGGGCGCCTCCCGGCTGACCGCCTTCCACGCCTCGATCGTCGAGCGGATCGCCGGGGCGCTCCCCGACCTCCGCGGGCGGCTCGTCGCCGTGCCGCAGTCGGCCCCGCTCGGCGCGACGGAGGCCTTCGACCTCGGCGCTCGCTGGGATCTCCCGCCGGAGCGCGTCCTGTTTGTGTTCCCCGCCGGCATCCGGATGGTGAAGCGCCCGCGCTTTCCACTCCTGCCGCTCGAACGGGTCGTCGCCCGCCGTCCGAGTGTGCGCCTCCTCTATGTCGGACCCGTGCTCGACGCCGACGAGCGCGACGCGCTCCTCCGCGCTCTCCAGGGCCGGCCGTGGGCCCGCTGGATCGGCGCCGTGCCCCACGCCCAGGTGGGCGCGCTGCTCGCCGTCAGCGACGTCGTGCTGAACTGCTCGATCTCGGAGGGAGGGATGGCCAACTCCGTGCTCGAGGCGCTGGCGTTCGGTCGCGCGGTGCTGGCGTCCAATATCGAGGGCAACCGATCGCTGATCGAGGACGGCGTCACCGGCTTCTGCTTCGGCGATGAGGCCGAGTTCGAGCGCCGCGCGGAGCTGCTCGCGTCCGATCCGGCCCTCCGCGCCCGCCTGGGTGCTGCAGGACGCGAGTTCGTCGAGCGCCGATACCCCCCGGCGAGGGAGGTCGAGGGCTATCTCGACCTCTATCGACAGCTGGTCGCGGTCTCGGCGTGAGCTCACGCGAGCGGCACCTGCCATTTGAGTGGGCAGTGTGTCCGCCCTCGCCGCCCTGGCTGGCACGGCTCCTTCGTCGCGCCGGCCGCGGCGGCGCGGCCAGGTAAGCGCCGTCATTTGCGCAGCGCGCACCCGGAGCAAATGGCGTACGCTTTGCAGGTCCCATCGGGTTACGATGGGGTCAGTGGGGTAGGTCTTCTCCGGGGGAAAGCCCGGAGTAACTTTGCGGTTTTTACCGGAAACTTCGCTCGGCGCTTCCGCGTCATAGTCATAATGGTGGTGTCGGCGTGATCGTCCGGGAGAGGAGGCCTCGATGAGTCAGGACGCTCGGGTGGAGGCGTTCGTCACCGCGTTCGAGGCGCTGCGAGCGGAGGTCGAGAAGGTCATCGTCGGCCACCGCGAGATCATCACCCACGTCCTGACCGGCATGTTCGCCGGTGGTCACGTCCTGCTGGAGGGGGTGCCGGGTCTCGGCAAGACGCTCCTGATCAAGACGCTCGCCGAGGGCCTCGAGCTGTCGTTCTCGCGGATCCAGTTCACGCCCGACCTGATGCCCGCCGACGTCATCGGCACGAACATCATCATTGAGGACCAGGACGGCCGGAAGCACTTCCAGTTCCAGCAGGGGCCGATCTTCGCCCACATCCTCCTCGCCGACGAGATCAACCGTGCCACACCGAAGACCCAGTCGGCGCTGCTGGAGGGGATGCAGGAGAGCGCGGTCACCGTCGGCGGGGTCTCACGGCCGCTGCCGCCGCCCTTCTTCGTGCTCGCGACGCAGAACCCGATCGAGATGGAGGGCACGTATCCGCTCCCCGAAGCGCAGCTCGACCGGTTCATGTTCAAGCTCCGCGTCCAGTACCCCGCGATCGACGAGCTGAACGCGATCATCGACCGCACCACGCGGTCGTCGCACGTGACGGTGAGCCGCGTGATGAGTGGGCCCACGGTGCTCTCGCTCCGCGAGCTGATCCGCGAGGTGCCGATCGTCTCGCACGTCCGCGACTTCGCGTCCACCATCGTGATGGCGACGCATCCGTCCTGGGCCGGCGCCCCGGAGGTCACGCGCCGATTCGTACGGTACGGCGCCAGCCCGCGCGGCGCCCAAGCGCTCGTGCTCGGCGGCAAGGTGCGGGCCCTCGCGGAGGGCCGCTACAACGTGAGCGTGGAGGACATCAAGGCTCTCGCCACGCCCGCGCTGCGGCACCGGGTCATCCTGAACTTCGAGGGCGAAGCCGAAGGGGTGGATAGCGACACCCTGATCGGCCAGATCGTGGAGGCGGCAGAGGCTATCACGGCCACCGGCAAAGAAGTCTTTCTCCGCTGAGCGCGGGAGGACCCCATGGCCCATCCGCAGGCGATCGAAGTCCTTGTCCGGCGGGTCGCGCGGCAGGTCAAGCTGCGCCGCGCCGAGTACTGGGGCCTGCGCGGCGCCTTCTGGGGGGCCCTTCTCGCCGCGGCCATGCTCGCCTTCAAGGCCGCCGTCGGTCTCACCGCGTTCGTGGTGGCTCCCGCGCTCGTGGTCCTGGGCGCGCTCGCCGGCGCCGCGTACGGACTCACCAAGCGCGTGGGCCCCCAGGACGCGGCACGTCTCGCCGATCGTGCCTTCGACCTCGCCGACCGCGTCGCCACCGTGCTCGAGTGGGCCGACCACCCCGAGCGCACGCCGCTGGTGGACGCACTCCTCGCCGACACCGTGGCGCGCGTGGACGCTGTCGAGTCGCGCCAGATCGTGGCACGCGTGGTCCCGCGGGAAGGGCACTGGCTGCCCCTTACGCTCCTCGCGGGCCTGGTCCTCGCGCTGGCCCCGGCGATCCGCCTGCCGACGGGAACGATCCCCGACTTCACGCCTTCCACCGAGCAGGAGCAGCAGGAGGAGCGGACCGCCAGCGAGATGACGGACGAGCGGTCGCGGCCGCGGTCGGCGGATCCCCTCAAGCGCTCGTCGTCCGAAGAGCGCGACTTTGCCCAGCGGGCCGGCAAAGGCACCGGGTCGAGCGCCGGTGACCTCTCGGCGATTTTCAAGGACACCACGCTGTCGAGCCAGCGGCCCGACTTCAACAGCTTCCTGAAGAAGGGCGACGAGCGGCTTCGGCTCCTCGAGCAAGTGGATCGGTTGCCGGACCTCCAGTCGGACTTCACCAACACGCAGTACAAGATGGTGTTCCGCAAGTCCAAGTCGCTGATGAGCGGTCTCTCCCCGGACATCTCGCCCCAGAAGCTGCGCGAGCTGCTCGACGAAATGGAGCGCCTCGGGCGCAAGGGCGGCAACTGGAGCGGGGACGCGGCCGAGGGCATGGAGGCGCTCGAGGGCGGACAGACGGACCGCGCCATCGAGGCGATGCAGCGGGCACTCGACAAGATGCGCGCGATGGAGGAGGCGGGGCGCTCCGGGAAGAACCTGCGCGGCGGCCGCGAGACCGCGCGCGGCGCGCGCGGGCGCGACCGCGCCCGGGGCGGCGAGGGCGCCGGACCCGAGGACCAGGACTTCGGCGAGGGCGAGGGGCTCTTGCCGGGCAAAGGAAGGAGCGTCACGCCGAAGGGTGATCCAACGGCGCGGCTCTCCGCCAGCCCGTATGACGTCGGGGTCGAGGGCGAGTCACG
>MNCR01000065.1 GCA_001914535.1 Candidatus Rokubacteria bacterium 13_2_20CM_69_15_1 | reverse complement strand
TGCGAGAGCAGGCCCGCGCGGCCGCTCGCGTCGACCAGGAAGCGCGCGCGCACCCTCTCCCGCTGGCCGTGGCTCTCGGCGGTGACGCTGACACCGTCGGCGTCGACGGCGACGGACTCCACCATGGCCGGTTGGTGGACGTCCACGCCGAGCTTCCGAGCGTGCTCGAGCAGGATCGCGTCGAAATCCGCGCGCGGGACCTGATACGAATGGCTCGGCCAGGGCTTGTCGCGGAGGAAATAGAAGGTGTGCTCGAGCCCGGATTCCTGGTCGTGGAAGGTCGCGCCGTATTTCAGCTGGAACCCGCGCTCGGCGATCACCTTGTGGACGCCCAGTCGGTCCAGGATCGGAAGCGTCGCGGGGAGCAGGGATTCGCCGACGTGGAAGCGCGGGAACGGCTCGCGCTCGACGAGGAGCACGCGACGGCCGGCCTGCGCGAGGAAGCCGGCGGTGGTCGAGCCAGCCGGCCCTCCGCCGACGACGACCACGTCGTACGGCTGGGTCGGCGTCATCGCGGCGCCTTCGGCGGCGCGGCGAGCGTCACGAGCGACCCGTGCTCGGGCTCGCGAGCGGGGTCGAGCCGCGTCTGGGAACAGAGCCGCTGCACGAGCGGCGTGACCATGTCGGGAAACCAGCGCGGTGCCAGCGCCTGCAGGGCGAGGAGGACGAGCAGCCCGGGTGCCGCGAGCGTCGCGCCCGCCGCCGCGACGGCCCGTCGCCGGCGCGGCCGGCGCCACCAGCCCGCGGCGGCCGCCTCGCGCGCCCAGCGCGCCGCCACGCGACCCGCGAGGTAGGCGCCGATCGCCGCGCCGTCGCCGAGCGGACGGAACCGACTGCGCCGCCGGGCGCGCGCGATCGCTTTGACCGGCACCTCGCGCACCTGCCAGCCGCGGCCCGCCGCGGCGATCAGCACCTCGGTCTCCAGCACGAAGCCGCCGTGGCGCAGCTCGACCTCGTCGAACAGCGTGACGGGATAGGCGCGGTACCCGGACTGTGTGTCCGTGAGCGCGAGCCCGCTCGCCCAGTTCACGAAGAACCCCGCGACGCGGATCGCGTTCAGCCGGTCCGGCTGGAGTGCGGACGGCTCGGCCAGGCGGCTTCCAGCCACGATCGCACCCGGCGTGCGCTGCGCGGCGCCCAGCACCGCGGCTAGATCTCCCGGATCGTGCTGCCCGTCCCCGTCGAGGGTGACGACGACCGAGGCACCGCGGCTCCGCGCGGCCGCGACGCCCGTCCGGATCGCCTGGCCCTTGCCGAGGCGCCGCGGGTGTCGGAGGACCTCGGCGCCGGCGCGGCGCGCGATCGCGGCGCTTTCGTCTTCCGAGCCGTCGTCCACGACGAGCACGGGCGCATGGGCCCGAGCCGCGGCGACCACCTCGCCGATCGTCTCCGCCTCGTTGAACACCGGGATGACGAGGATTGGAACGAACGCCTCGGGACCGGTACTCATTGTGGGTGGCCCGAGACACGCTGCGACCCGGGCTCGCCTTGGCCTCGTACCACCAGCGCGACGTGGGTGCCGCCGCGGGCGATCGCGTGGACCAGCGCCGGCCGCGCGGAGTCGTCGAGCGCCGCCGCCGCCACCGCGAGCGCGCCGAGACCGGAGTGACGGCCCACGCGCGGTACCAGTGCCGTCTGCTGTGGCCGCGCGGGTTGAAGGGCTTTCTCGAGAATCGCCTGCTCCCAGCGGTCGCGCGGCCCGTCGCCGCTCGCCGAGATCCAGACCCGGCCCAGATCGTTCGGCGCCACGCCCGCTTCGTGGAGCGCCGCCGCGAGCGCGCGCGATCCGGCGCCGTGGCCCACCCCGTAGGGACGCGCTCTGAGCGCGCGCCACGCGGCCCCCGCGATCTCGCCGAACACCCGGGCGCCGCGCGCTTCCGCCCCGTCGCGCGACTCGAGGACGACGAAGCCCGCGCCCTCGCCACGCGTCTCGCGCACCGCGCCCGCCTCGGCCAGAATCTCGGCCAGGAACGGATCGATCTCGTCGACGCCACCGGCGAGCACCGCCGCCACGCGCCCCGAGCGGACCGCGGCGGCGGCGCGGGCGATCGCGAGCTCGCCCGCGACCGTCGGCGCGTTGAGCGTGAGCGACAGCTCCCGCGCCGTCACGGCGATCGCGGTGGCCGCGGCCATCGTGTTCATGACCGTGTTCGGAAAGAGCAGCGGCGAGAGTCCCGCGGGACCGCGGCCGAGATACCCGTCGACGAACTCGCGGGTCGAGCGCACGTCGCCGAACTCGGCGCCGAGCACGAGCCCGAGGCCGGCGCCGGGGCCGAGGCCGGCGTCCGCGAGCGCGATCCGCGCCGCCGCGACGGAGAGCTGGCACACGCGGGAGAGCCGCCGCGTCTCCGTCTCGTCGACGAGTCCCTGGAGCGCCGAGCCCGGGACGGAGAGCGCCGGTCCACCGCTCGACGCCAGGAACGCCCGGACCCGCTCGCGGCCCCCCGTGACCGCGCCCGTGACGACGCCGACGCCCGTCACGACGACGCGCGCCACCGCTAGGCCCGCCCGAAGAGCAGCGTCACGTTCTGCCCGCCGAAGCCGAAGGAGTTCGAGATCGCGTACTCGACCGCGGCCTCACGGGCGACGCGCGGCACGCAGTCGAACGCCACGTCCGGGTCTGGCGTGTCGAGGCCCGCGGTCGGCGGGACCACCTCGTGGACGAGCGTCAGGACGGTCGCGACCGCCTCGAGGGCGCCGGCCGCCGCCATCGTGTGGCCGATCATGGACTTGGTGGAGCTGATCAGGAGCCGCTCCGCGCCGAACACCGCGCGGATGGCGCGCGCCTCGATCCGGTCGTTCTGCGGCGTGGCCGTGCCGTGCGCGTTGGCGTAGCCCACCGCCGCCGGGGCGATCCGTCCGCGCGCGAGCGCGGCCTTCATCGCCCGCACCATGCCCTCGCCCTCCGGGTGCGGCGAGGTCACGTGATAGGCGTCGGTCGTCATCCCGTGGCCCGCGAGCGCGGCGTAGATCCGGGCCTCGCGGGCACGCGCCCGTTCCAGGTCTTCCAGCACCACGAACGCGGCGCCCTCGCCGATGGACATGCCGCGCCGGTCGCGATCGAACGGGCGGCACGGCTCGGCGCTGAGGAGCTTCAGCGCGTTGAAGCCCATGAAGCAGACGCGGGTGAGCGCATCTACGCCGCCGGCGAGCGCGGCGGTGACCACGCCATCGGCAATGAGATCGGCGGCGAGCGCGAGCGACGCGGCCCCGGAGCTGCACGCCGTCACGAGCGTCTCGCGCGGCCCCTCGAGGCCGAGCGCGTTGCCGAGTGCCTCGACGTGCGCGAACGGGAGCGTCGCGCCGGGCGCGAGCCGGGACGCCGGCCGCCGCCCCCGGAAGCGCTCCCAGTACCACGCCTCCGCCTCGAGCATCCCGCCGCCGACCGCGCCGACGACGAGCGCGGCCTCGACGCGCTCGTCGCGCGAGAGCCCGGCGTCCTCGAGCGCTTCCCGGGCGGCGGCGAGCGCGAGACGATCGGCCCGCGACCGCCGCGGCGAGCCGCCGATCCCGTCGGGCACCTCCGCAGCGATCCGGCACCGGAAGCCTTCGGTGTCGACGAGTGTGGCCGGACGGATCGCGCAGACGCCCGCGCTCAGGCCGTTCCAGTACGCCTTCACGCCCGTGCCGAACGGGCTCACCACGCCGAGACCGGTGACCGCGACCGGTCTCACGCCGCCTCGGCCTTTCTCGCGATGAAGCGGCAGAGCGTCTCGAACGACCGGAAGTGCGCCGTCAGGTCCTGCGACTCGTCCATCACGATCCCGAACCGCTCCTCGATCGCGATCGACAGCTCGATGAAGTCGAGCGAGTCGAGGCCGATCGAGCCCTCGATGCCCTTCGGCAGCGGGGTCTCGAGCGCCATGTCGCCGGCGCGACACGGGTCGAACTTCAGCCGCGTGACCAGGATCGCCTTCAGCTCGTCGAGGATCTCCTTCGGGTCCATCGTCCTCCTAGTGGGCTTCCCACGCGAGGCCCGCGCGCCGCCCGCGCCACTCGCCCGTGAGCGTCAGCGGGCCCGCGCCACCCGCCGCGCGCGCCAGGGCCAGCGCGATCAACGGCGCGCACGCGAGCGTCTCGCCCGCGCGGGCGCGCGCGAGCGCCTCGAGCGGTGACGGCATCGACGCCGGAGCGTAGGTGGCCCGCCACGAGCCCGGGACGAGCAGCGCGCACGCCGCCGACTCCACGAGCGGCGGCCGCACGAGCCAGCGCCCACGCGCCCAGAGGTCCTCGCACTCCGCGAAGGTCTCGACGGCGAGGACGAGCGCGCGCGCGCACCGTCCACGACCGAGCAGGAGCGTCGCCTGCCAGAGGCCGTCGATCGTCGCGGCCGCGCCACCGATCAGGATGACATACGGGCCGGTCAGCCCGAACTCGATCGCGACCTCCGCCGGCACCGCCGAGGGCGCCGTGTACGGGAAATGCACCGGCCTCGCCGCCTCCGCTTCGATGAATGCGCGATTCGAGGACCCGTACGCGGCCGCCGTCACGTAGACCAGTGCCGTCGCGTCGCCGCGGATCGCCTCGCGCCCGAGGCCGCCCTCGCGCAGGAGCGCCTCCACCGCGCCGATGCCGAGCAAACACTCGCGCGTGGCGCGGCGGAAACGCTCGCCCGTCGCCATCGATCGCCTGGCGGCGATCAGACGCCGGCCCGCCGCCGCCCGCACGGCGTCCGGCGGCAGCGCGGCCGCGCTCTCTCCCCACCCCGTCACCATGCCGACCGCCGCGACCTCCGTGCCGATCACCGCGCGTCCCCCTCGAGAACGAGCGCCGCGTTACATCCCCCGAAGCCGAGCGAGGTGGAGAGGCTCACCCGCGGGCGCGCCGCGCGCGGCGCCGTCGCCACGTAGTCCAGGTCGCACTCGGCGTCGCGTTCCTCGAGCCCGGGTGGCCGAGGGCGCCCTTGATGGAGTTCATCGGGATGCGGGCGGCGCGCGCGCCGAGCGCGCGCTTGAGCACGGCGGTCTCGATCCGGTCGTTGAGCGGCGTCGCCGTGCCGTGCGCGCTCACGAAATCCACGTCATCGGCGCCGACCTCCGCGTCGGCGAGCGCCACGCGAATCGCGGCCTCGAGCCCGCGTCCCTCGGGGTCCGGTGCCGCGATGTGGCTACCGTCGCTCGAGCTCGCGTGGCCGAGCAGCCGGCCCAGGCGCCGCCCCGGGGCCTCGCGGTCGCGCGCCATCAGGACCAAGGCCGCGGCCTCGCCGAGGAGGAGGCCGCTGCGCCGGCGGTCGAACGGGCGCACGCGGTCTCGCGTGAGCGACCTGAGCGCATCGAAGCCGCGCATGACGAAGCGGCAGAGGATGTCGTACCCTCCCGCGACGACGAGATCCGCCGCGTCCGCCCGCAAGAGGTCCGCGGCCACGCCGAGCGCCGAGGCGCCTGCCGCGCAGGCCGTGGAGACGGTCATCACGGGTCCACGGGCGCCGAGCCGCAGCGCGAGCGCCTGCGCGGGCCCGTCGTACAGCGCGGCCGCGGCCCGGCGCGCGCGCCGATCACCCGCCAGCGCGCGCTCGCCCTCCTCCACGCCGCCGAGCGCCGTGCCCAGGACCACGCCGACGCGCTCGGCCGGCGCATCGAGGCGAGCGCGCGCGAGCAAGTCGTCGACCGCGGCGAAGAGGAGCTGGGACGCGCGGCAGCCTTCCCGCTGCAGGCACTTGAGCTTCTTGATCTCGCCGCCCCAGCCGACGCGCAGGTCGTCCACCGGAAAGCGCTCGATGCGCGAGATGCCGTCCGCGCCGGTGACGAGCCCGGACCAGAACGCGTCGAGGTCGCCACCGACCGGCGTCACGACCCCCGCGGCGACGATGGCGACCGGCTCAGTGCGCAGGCGTCTCACTCCACTCGTGCGGCCTCGATGACCGACAACGACGCCATCAGAGGAGCCGCGAGTAGTACATGCGGAAGACCCGGATCACGCCGGGCTCGGTGTCGTAGACCCGCGTCGCCGCGAACCGCCGCGCTCGGTGGTCGAAGGTGATGACTCCCGGCGCGTCCGGGTCGTTCGGGTCCCAGACGACGAAGTCGAGGGTCGTGGCGCCGTCACGCGACTCGAACGCGACGACCGTGTGGTTGAGCTCGGGCTTGGGCCAGTTGGTGATCAGGAGCTGGACGAGACGCCCCGCGCGCAGCTCGCTCACGATCTCGCGCGCGACGTTCTCCTGGTGGGCGGGAGTCACCCAGAAGGTCACCCGCCAGTTGGTCCAGTGCACGAACGTCCAGAAGCGACCGCCGAGCCCTTCCTTCACCGCGGCCTCTTCGGCTTGCGAGAGCTCGCGCAGGCTCGCGTAGCCCGGGATCACGATCCGCGCGTCCTCCGGCAACGCCGGCTCCCACGGCGGCCGCGCCGCCACGCGGCGTACGAGAGCCACGTAGGCCGCGTGATCGAGCCGGGGGAGCGCGGGATCGAAGCGCGCGAACTGGCTGAACTGTCGGAGGCCGCGCGCCAGCACGAAGCAATAGTTCGCGTAGAGGCCGTCTTCGTGGGGGTGGCGCGCGCGGATCAGGTTCTTAAAGGCGAACGTGTCTCGCGCGAACGCGAACTCGAGCGCGCTGGCCCTCGCGTCGGCGGCGCCTTCCGGCGGCGGACCGAGAACGGGTCCGGTAGCGCACGCGACCGTGACGAGCACAACGCCTAGGAGGACGGCGAGCCGGGCCTGCGCGACGCTATTCAAATTCAATGTCTTAACCCTAAATGGCGCCGTCCCCATCGTCAAGAACCGTGTGCTATCCTCGACCGGTCCCGCCCGATGAACCGAGCGATCGGCGCCCTCTACCGCCTCCTCTACGACGGCCTCCTCGCTCGCCTCCCCGAACCCACCGCCGTCGCGCTCGGCCAGGCGGCGCTGCGCCTCCTGCCGTGGGACCGGCTGCCCGCCTTCCGCCTCGCCGACCCACGGCTCGCCGTCACCCTCGGCGGCGTGAGGCTGCAGAACCCGCTGATCCTCGCGGCGATGTACTACGATCCGCGGATCATCGTGCGCGCGATGGGCCTCGGCTTCGGCGCCGTCACCACCAAGTCCATCACGTTGGCGCCGCGTGCCGGCCACCCGCAGCCGAATCTGGCGCGCGTCCGGACCGCGGCGGGCCCGGGGCTCGTCAATTGCAACGGGTTTCAGAATCCCGGGCTCGAGCGCTTCCGCGCCGCGTTCGGCGCCCTCCCCCACCGCGTGCCGCTCATCGTCAGCGTGGCCGGCGAGTCCGTGGAGGAGTACGTCACGCTCGTTCGCGAGCTCGCCCCGCTGGGCGACCTCGTCGAGTTCAACATCTCGTCGCCGAATACGCGGCTCGTGTACGAGTGGAGCCGGAAGCCGCGGGAGCTCGCGGCCCTGCTCCGGGCGGTGCGCGCCGCCACCGACAAGCCGCTCATCGTCAAGCTCTCGCCCGACTTCGCCGACACGAACGAGTCCCAGATCATCCCGGCGGCGCTCGAGGCGGGGATCCGCATCGTCAACTACGGCAACACGCGGCGCGTCGAGGACCGGCGCCTCTCGCAGGGCGCCGGCGGGCTCTCCGGACCCGAGATCTTCCCCGCGACGCTCGACAACCTGCGCCGAACGCGGGCGCGCTTCGGCGCGGGACTCGAGATCATCGCCACGGGCGGCGTGGACTCGCCCGACAAGGCGCGCCGGCTGCTCCGCGAGGGCGCGACCGCCGTCGGTTACTTCACCGGATTCATCACGCGCGGCCCGATTCTGGCGCGCGAGATCCTCGAGTTCCTCCTTGAGGACCGATAGCCGCGTGCCGGGAGCGCGAAGAATGCGCACAGCTTATCCACATGTCCACCGGTATCCACAGCCGACGAAATCGCACGCGCTGACGCGGGCCCGCAGTCCGGGTCGCGAAATATGACGATCCGTTCGTCCACGGAGAGCACCGGCCCACAGATTCGCCGATTCCATGCGGCCCGGAGCACCACCGCGCGGCGCGCGCGTGCATTTTGCGCGGACAAACGAAGTCTTGACACTGAAATCGCGACGCTCGTAAGGTTGGCGGGCGATGATCGTCGCTCGTCCGACAACCGTCGTTCCTCGGTCACTTCCGACCGGCGTAGCGTAACGAGAGGTCAACGAAGCGATGGAAGGTAGTCGAAAACCGCTCGCAAAAGTGGAAGGACGGCGACGCCTGCGCCAGAGCGGCGTCACCGTTGCCTGGCGCGGCACGCCGAATCTCGACGATTGGGTCGCCTATATCGTCAACGGCACCCGGTCCAAGAAGCTGATCTTGGCCGACCATGCCAGCGAGCGGAAGGTGAAGACGCTCCTCGCCCGGCTGCAAACCCTTCCGAAGAAGGGGATCGAGAAGCTGGCGAAGGGCTGACGCGGTCTAGAGCTCGAGCGGCTCGACCGTCGCGACGGCGGCCGGGTTCTCGCGCCAGATCGCGGGATCGGTGTCCACGAACAGCTCGAGGCCGTTGCCATCCGGATCGGTCAGATAGATCGACTTGCTCACCCGGTGGTCGGCGAGCCTCAGCGGGGTGATGCCGTGGGCCTCGAGGTGAGCCTTGGCCGCGCGGAGGTCGTCGATTCGATCGCCGATCTTGAGCGCCACGTGGTAGAGCCCCACGGCGTCGGGAGCGGGCGCGGACGCCTGCGCGCCGACCTCCAGCAGCGCGAGATCGTGGTGATTCGCGCCGGTCGCCGAGAAGAAGACCATGCGGCCCCGATACCGGGCCACCTCTTTGAGCCCGATCACCTCGCGGTAGAACCGCGCCGACCGGTCGAGATCCCGCACCTTGAGGACGACGTGCCCGACGCCCTTTGGGTTGATGGCCATGGCGGCTAGATGATACCGCGTTCGGCGAGGCTCGCGAAGCGACCGCGCCCGATCACCAGGTGATCGTGGACGCGGAGCTCGAGGAGGCGGGCGCACTCGACGAGCTGGCGGGTCAGGCGGATGTCCTCCCGGCTCGGCGTGGGGTCGCCGCTGGGATGGTTGTGGAGCAGGACCACCGAGGCGGCCGACTCGAGGATGGCCGGCTTGAACACCTCGTAGGGATGGACGAGGCTCGCCGACAGCGTCCCCTCGGAGATCACGCGATCGCGCAGGAGACCGTTCTGGGCGTCGAGCAGCGCCACGCGGAAGACTTCGCGCTTGAGGTCCTCCATGAGCGGTGCGAACGCAGCGTACACCGCGGCTGGGCTCGAGAGGACGACCCGCGCCCCCGGTGTGCGCGCTCGGAGCCGGCGCGTGAGCTCGAAGGTCGCCGCGAGGCGCGCGGCCTTCGCGGGCCCGACGCCGGCCACCCGAGCCAGCTCGGTCACGTCGCGCGCCGCGACCTCCGCGAGCGAGCCGTAGGCGGCAAGCAGCTCGCGCGCCACGTCGATCGCGCTCCGGCCGCGCATGCCCGACCCGAGCTGGATCGCGAGCAGCTCGGCGTCGGCGAGCGCCTCCGGCCCGTTCCAGTAGAGGCGCTCCCGCGGACGCTCGGCTTCGGGCCACCGATCGATCGCCATGAGATTCCGTACGCCGCCGGGCGAGCCGGTGTCAACGCGCAGATTTCGATACGGCGCGCCGGACGCGGTCGGTGGCACAATCCTTCACTGGGAAGTAACCGCTTCGAGGCTCTGGGAGGTGGCGGATGAGGGGGTTCGCCGACTTCGAGCACTACGACGCCCTCGGGCTCGCCGAGCTCGTCCAGCTCGGCAAGGTGACGCCCGCCGAGTTGCTCGACGCCGCGATCGAGCGCGTCGAGGCGCGCAACCCGAGGGTCAACGCCGTCGTGATGAGACTCTACGACTACGGCCGGCAGGCCATCGCCGACGGCCTGCCCGACGGGCCGTTCCGCGGGCTCCCCTTCCTGATGAAGGACCTGACCGCGTCGATCGCGGGGGTCCCGATGACGCGCGGCTCGCGGTTTTTCAGCGACGCGCCGCCGCCCGCCGCCGACAGCGAGCACGTCCGGCGGCTCAAGCGCGCGGGGCTCGTGATCTTCGGCCGGACGAACACGTGCGAGCTGGGACTGTCACTCACCTGCGAGCCGCGGCTCTACGGGCCGACGAAGAATCCGTGGGATCCGACGCGCATCTCCGGCGGCTCGAGCGGCGGCGCCGCGGCGGCGGTCGGAGCGCGCATGGTGCCGATGGCCCACGCGACCGACGGCTTCGGCTCGATCCGCGCCCCGGCCGCGTGCTGCGGGCTCGTCGGCCTCAAGCCCACGCGTGCCCGCAACACGATGGCGCCCTACCTCGGCGAGGGCCTCGGCGGCCTCTCCGCCGAGCACGCGGTGACGCTCACCGTCCGTGACTCGGCCGCGCTGCTCGACGCGACGGCCGGGTCGGCGCCCGGTGACCCTTATGCGGCGCCCGCGCCGACGCGGCCGTATCTGCAGGAGATCGGCGCCGGTCGGGAGGCGCTCAGGATCGCCTACACCTCGCAGGCACCCAACGGCGCGAAGGTCGAGGCCGAGAGCCTGCGCGTGCTCGCGGAGACCGCGAGCCTCTGCGCCGATCTCGGCCATCGCGTCGAGGAGGCCGATCCCGAGATCGACCGCGCGGCCGTCGTGCCGTCGTTCATCACGATCGTCGCGGCCAACACCGTCGTGAACCTCGCGAGCCACCCGACCGCGGGCCGCCCCCCACGGCCCGACGAGGTCGAGACGATCACATGGGGGACGGCGAAGCGCGGCGAGAACGTCAGCGCCGCCGACTACGTCCGCGCGACCCAGACCGCCCACCGCCTCGGCCGACAGATGGCCGTCTTCCATGAGCGCTGGGACGTGCTGCTGACGCCCGCGCTCGCGACCCTGCCCCCGAAGCTCGGCTGGATCGACATGATGATGGACGACGTGGACGAGTACTGGCGACGCGTCTTCGCCTTCTCGCCGTTCACGGTCTGGTTCAACCTCACCGGCCAGCCGGCGATCGTCCTGCCGATCGGCCGCGCGCCGGACGGCCTGCCCGTCGCCGTGCAGCTCGTCGCGCGCGGGGGCGACGAGGCGACGCTCTTCCGCCTGGCGTCCCAGCTCGAGGCGGCGCGCCCCTGGCGCGACAAGAAGCCGCCGCTCGTCGCGTAACGCGTCTACGCCGCGGGGACGAAGCGGTAGCCGCCGTCCTTCTCGACGATGAAGCCGGGCGTCGGGAAGTGCGCCGCCAGGATGAGGACTCCCGAGTCGGCGTGACGCTCGACGAACGCGCGTCGCGTGTCGCGCGCCTGCTTGGGGTCGTAGCAGAAGCGGCTCGACCACTGGGGTTCGGCGACCTGCACCGTGCGGTGCATGAGGTCGCCGGAGAAGACCGCGTCGCCGGCGGATGTGCTCAGGCGGACCGAGACGTGGCCCGGGGTGTGGCCGGGCGTCGGCTCGAAGCGAAGCCACGCGTCCACGACGTAGTCGGCGTCCACGAGGTCCGCCTGGCCCGCCTCGACGACCGGCATCACGCTGTCGGCGATGCACGCGTCCTTCTCATGGCGCCAGAACTCCCACTCCTCACCGGCGAAGACGTAGCGCGCGTTCGGGAACGTCGGTACCCAGCGGTCGCCCACCCGCCGTGTGTTCCAGCCGACGTGATCCACGTGCAGATGCGTGCACAGGACGACGTCCACCCCCTCGGGCGTCACGCCCACCGCGCGGAGGTCGTCGAGGTACGCGCCCCGGCGCATGTGCCACACGGGCGAGCCGTCGCGCACCTTGTCGTTGCCGACGCCCGTGTCGATCAGCACGGTGTGGCGCGGGGTCCTCACGATGTAGGTCCCGATGCGCGAGCCGAGATCGCCCGTCGCCTCGTCCCAGAAGTGGGGCCGGAGCCAGCCGTGATGGCGCGCGATCGCGTCGGGCGTCGAGTCCGGGAGCATAGACGCCGTGGGGAACGACGAGCGGTCGATCTCGATGATGCGGGAGACCGTGACGTCGCCGAGCGTCCGCGTGCTCATGCGAACCGCGGCATCACCTTCTCCCCGAACAGGCGCATGGACCGGACGATCCGGTCGTGGGGGACGCCGCCGCGGTTGAACGACGCCATGAAGTAGGTGACCCCGAGCGCCTCGTGGTGCTGACGGATCTTGTCGGCGACCTCCTCGGGGTCGCCGCAGATCGCCGCCTGCTCGAGCGCCTTGTCGTCGGAGAGCGCCAGGAGGTTCTCGCGTACCCGCTTGTAGAACTTGTACTGCTCGGGCGGGACGCCGGCGGGATCGGCGATGAGGTCGGCCTGCGTGCGGAAGAACCAGCGAGTCGGCTCTCGCAGGTCCTCCCGCGCCTGCTTCGAGGTCTCGGCGACGTGGATGATCTTGTTCATCGCGATGTCGCCGCCCGCGTCCGCCCCGTGGGTCTCGCGCCACGCCGCCCGGTAGGCGTCGAAGTTCTTCCGGAGAATGTCCCAGGGCGTGAAGGATGGGGCGGTCAGGATCTTGAAGCCCTTCCGCGCGGCGAGCGTGTAGGTGTCGGGGGAGACCGCGGCCGTCCAGAAAGGTGGGTGCGGCTTCTGGACGGGCTTGGGCAGCACGCGGACGTCGCGCACCGTGTAGAACTCGCCCTCGAACGTCACGCGCTCCTCGGTCCACGCCCGGCGGATCACCTCCAGGCACTCGTCGAACCGCTCGCGCGTCTTCTCCATGGAGACGCCGAGGCCGCGGAATTCCTTGGGCTGGTAGCCACGGCCCAGGCCGAATTCGATCCGCCCGCCCGAGAGGATGTCCACCATCGCCCACTCCTCGGCAATCCGGAGGGGATGGGCGAAGGGCGCCACGACCACGGAGGTGCCGATCCGCACGCGCCGCGTCTCCCGCGCGATGGCCGCGGCGAGGACCGCGAGCGACGGGCAGATCCCGTAGGGCGAAAAGTGGTGCTCGGCGAGCCAGACCGCCTCGAAGCCGAGCTCGTCGGCGAGCCGCGCCTCCTCGAGCGCGTGCGCGTACACGTCGGCCTCGGTCTGCCAGTCGCGGAACGTCAGGAGCTGTTGGGTGCAGAACCTCATCGGCGCCTCACTCTCCCCGGAAGACCGGCTTGCGCTTCTCGAGCATCGCCCGCACGCCTTCTCGAGCGTCGTGGCTCCGACGCGCCCGCGCCGCCAGCGCGTCGAGGTCGGCGTGCTCGATCCCCTCGCGCGCCGCGAGCCCGCGGAGGATCGCCTGCTTCATCCCGGCGAGGGACAGCGGCGCGTTCTCGGCGATCGTCCGCGCCAGCTCGCCGGAGACACGCTCGACGTCGGCCGCCGGCACGACTTCGTGGACCATCCCGACCTCGTAGGCCCGCCGGGCTGTGAGGGGCCGGCCGGTGAACAGAATCTGGCGCGTCATCGCGGGGCCGACGATCTCCACGAGCTTCTGCCCCAGGGTGAACGGCACCACGAGCCCGAGCCGCGCCAGCGGCATCGCGAACCGGGCGGGCTCCGCGGCCACGCGGAGGTCGCAGTGCAGCGCCAGCTCGCAGCCCCCGGCGAAGGCGTCGCCGTGGACGACGGCGAGCGTCGGCCGGCGGCACAGCTCGATCCGCCGGAGCACAGCCACCACGCTCGTCTCCGGATCCGCCCGGGCGTCCTGCGCGCGGGCGAGCTCGTCGAGGTCCATCCCCGAGCAGAAGGCGGGGCCGTTGCCGCGGACCACGACGACCCGCACCGCCGGGTCACCCTCGAGCCGCTCGAAGGCCGTGGCGAGCCCGTCGAGCAGCGCGCGGTTCAGCGCGTTCCGCTTGGCGGGACGGTTGAGCGTGACCGTCGCGACGCCGTCGGCCACCGCACACAGGAGCTCGTCGCCCATCGCGCTCGAGTCCCTCCGTTAGGCGAGCGAGCCCACGACGAGGCGCTCGTGGAGCATGCTGAGCATCTCGTCCACGGCGGCGCACTGCCAGACACGGAAGAACGGCGAGTCCAGCAGCTCGAAGAAGAGCCGGGTTCCCCGCTTCTGGGTTTCCTCAGGCGTCTCGCCCGGCTCGATGTAGTGGCACAGGTACTCCAGCGCCTTCGTATAGAAGACCACCACGGGGATCGACTGCCAGGCCTGGCCGTTCTTTCGGTTCATGAACTCGGCCATCAGGTCGGCGTTGCTGTCGGGCGCCTCGGCGAGCGAGGGGGTCTGGCTCCGGCTGAAGCGCGCGCCGTCGCGCCGGAAGATCCGGAGCTCCATCCCGCCCGCCTCCGCGAGGCGCGCCAGGATCGGGAGGTCGCGGCGGCAGTCGGACGACCACTCCTCGGAGATGACCAGGACCTTGGCGGGGCCGTTCGGCTGTGCCGTGAGCCACGCGACGGAGGCGGCTTGCGCGTCGGTGAGCCGCGCGGCCTCGTAGGCTCGACGGAGGTAGCCGCTCCAGTCGCGCCGCGCCTCGCCCTGGGAGCCCTCGCGCTTGAGATTGTCCGGGGTGCCGACGTAGGCGACGTACGCGTCGAAGGTCATGCCCCGGGCGAACCGCTCGGGCGTCACCACGCTCCGCTTGCGCTCCACGGCGTCCCCCCTT